>CBFHJJ010000004.1:0-121881 GCA_965655865.1 Flavobacteriaceae bacterium
TTTAATTGACTATCAGTTTGAAAAATCATAGCATCAGCACTATTGAAAGTGTCAACTTCTTCTTTTGCTTTTTTATCTGATTCAGCATTAGCCTCAGCTTCTTTTTTCATTTTTTCAATTTCTTCTTCTGACAATCCAGATGAAGCTTCAATTCTTATGTCTTGAGTTTTTCCTGTAGCTTTATCAGCGGCTGTTACATGGATTAAACCATTAGCATCTATATCAAAAGTAACTTCAATTTGAGGAGTTCCTCTTGGGGCAGGTGGAATCCCGTCTAAATGAAATCTTCCAATAGTATTATTGTCTTTAGCCATTGGTCTCTCACCTTGTAAGACATGTATTTCTACTGAAGGTTGATTATCAGCAGCAGTTGAGAACACTTGAGATTTTTTAGTTGGAATCGTAGTGTTTGAATCTATTAATTTAGTCATAACACTTCCCATAGTTTCTATTCCAAGAGATAGAGGAGTTACATCTAAAAGCAATACATCTTTAACATCTCCAGTCAAAACTCCTCCTTGAATTGCAGCACCAATAGCTACAACTTCGTCAGGGTTTACACCTTTTGAAGGTTTTTTACCGAAAAACTTTTCAACTTTCTCTTGAATGACTGGAATTCTAGTTGAACCACCAACTAAAATAACTTCATCAATTTCATTAATGCTTAAACCAGCATCATCAATTGCTTTTTTAACTGGTTCCATAGATCTTTTAACTAAATCACTTGTAAGTTGTTCAAATTTAGATCTTGTTAAAGAAACAACAAGATGCTTAGGACCTGAAGCAGTAGCAGTTATGTAAGGAAGATTTATCTCAGTTTGAGTAGATGATGATAATTCAATTTTTGCTTTTTCTGCAGCTTCCTTTAACCTTTGAAGTGCCATTGGATCTTTTCTTAAATCAATATCCTCTTTCTTTTTAAAATCATCAGCTAAAAAACTAATAATTTCTTCATCAAAATCATCACCACCAAGTCTAGTATCACCATTAGTTGACAGAACCTCAAAAACTCCGTCACCAAGTTCTAAAACTGAAATATCAAAAGTACCTCCTCCTAAATCATAAACAGCAATTTTTTGATCTTTTCCAGACTTATCAAGTCCATAAGCAAGAGCAGCAGCAGTAGGCTCATTAATAATTCTTTGAACTTTAAGTCCAGCAATTTCTCCCGCTTCTTTTGTTGCTTGTCTTTGGGCATCATTAAAATATGCAGGGACAGTAACAACAGCTTCACTAACAGTATTTCCTAGATAATCCTCTGCAGTTTTTTTCATTTTTTGAAGTATCATAGCAGATAATTCTTGTGGAGTATATAATCTACCATCAATATCCACTCTTGCAGTATCATTATCCCCTTTAACTACTTTGTAAGCAGACCTATCAGCATCTTTTTTAGACTCGCTATACTTATTACCCATAAATCTTTTGACAGAAGCAATTGTTTTTGTTGGATTAGTAACAGCTTGTCTTTTAGCCGGGTCACCTACTTTAATTTCACCACCTTCAACAAAAGCAATAACAGATGGTGTTGTTCTTTTACCCTCTGCATTAGGAATTACAACAGGTTCATTACCTTCCATTACTGAAACGCAAGAATTTGTAGTCCCCAAATCAATACCTATTATTTTACTCATTTTATATTATTTATTTATTTACGACATATATTTCAATCATTATGCCATATTTATACACATGACACTGTGTCAGTTGTTATTTTTAAAATAAAATTACATTTGTAAAAAAGTAAATTATGTCAAAAAAAGAATATAAAAGAGTTACCACACACTCATTGAAAGAAATGAAATCCAGAAATGAAAAGATTTCAATGCTAACTGGATATGATTATTCAATGGCAAAAATTATTGATAATTCAGGAATTGATATAATTTTAGTTGGAGACTCTGCTTCTAACGTTATGGCAGGACATGAAACTACCTTGCCTATAACTTTGGATCAAATAATTTATCACGCTTCTTCCGTTGTAAGAGGAGTTGAAAGAGCGTTGGTAGTAGTAGATTTACCTTTTGGAAGTTATCAATCAAATTCAGGGGAAGCATTAAGATCTGCTATTAGAATAATGAAAGAATCTGGAGCTCATGCAGTCAAGATGGAGGGAGGATCTGAGATTAAAGAATCTATTGTAAGAATTTTAAATGCCGGTATTCCTGTAATGGGTCATCTTGGGTTAACACCACAATCTATATATAAGTTTGGAACATATTCAGTAAGAGCAAAAGAGGAAGAAGAAGCTAAAAGATTAGTCGAAGACGCAAAACTTTTGGATGAATTAGGATGTTTTGGAATAGTATTAGAAAAAATACCAGCAAAAATTTCAAAAATAGTTTCTTCATCAATTTCAAGTCCAGTTATTGGTATTGGTGCTGGTTCTGATGTTGACGGACAAGTGTTAGTAACTCACGATTTAGTTGGTTTGACAACAGAATTTAATCCAAGATTTTTAAGAAGGTATGTTGACTTAAATGATATAATGACTAAAGCAATCAAAAATTATATTAAAGATGTTAAAAATGTAGATTTTCCAAATCAAGATGAGCAATATTAATTTATTTGAAGTCAACATTTTGTTTGAAGACAATCACTTAATTATAATAAATAAAAAACCTGGTGAATTAACTCAAGGAGATAAAACTAAAGACAAAACTTTAGGAGACAAAGTTAAAGATTACCTAAAAAAAAAATATAGTAAACCAGGAAATGTTTATTTAGGAATTACTCACAGATTAGACAGACCTACAAGTGGTATTATAATATTTACAAAAACATCAAAATCTCTTACAAGATTAAACAAAATGTTTAAAGAAAATAGTATTAAAAAAACTTATTGGGCCATTGTAAATAAAATAGATGAATCTAACGAAATTAGACTTGAAGATTTTTTGTTGAAAAACAATAAACAAAATAAATCTTACGTTAAAAGTGATAAAAACGTTAATGCAAAAAAGTCAATTTTATATTATAAACAAATACACACTCTTGACAAATACTCTCTACTTGAAATTAGATTAGAAACAGGAAGACATCATCAAATAAGAACACAGCTTTCCAATAGAGGAATGGCAATAAAGGGAGATTTAAAATATGGTTTTCCAAGATCAAACAAAGACGGAAGTATACATCTTCATTCAAGAAAAATTGAATTTCAACATCCAGTTTCTAAAAAGACAATCAAAATAACTGCGGATCCCCCAAAAAATGTCATTTGGGATTTATGTTATAATTAGTATAATTATTACATAAAATATTTACTCAGTTTTATTACTTTTACATCTTATGCTTTACTTAAAAAATAAATGGCAAAAGAATTTGTAAAAATTTTTGACACAACACTAAGAGATGGAGAACAAGTTCCAGGGTGTAAATTAAACACTTCTCAAAAGCTTGTTATTGCCAAAAGACTGGATAAATTAGGAGTCGACGTCATTGAAGCTGGCTTTCCTGTTTCAAGTCCTGGAGATTTTAAATCTGTTGTAGAAATTTCAAATATTGTGGAAAATGCTACCGTATGTGGACTTACTAGAGCTGTAAAAAACGATATTGAAGTTGCTGCAAACGCTTTAAAAACAGCTAGACGTCCTAGAATACATACTGGGATAGGTACATCTGACTCACACATTGAACATAAATTCAAGTCATCAAGAGAAAAAATTATAGAAATAGGATCCCAAGCTGTAAAGTATGCCAAAACTTTTGTAGAGGATGTAGAATTCTATGCCGAAGATGCAGGAAGAACTGACAACGAGTTTTTAGCTAGAGTGTGTGAAAAAATGATTGAATCAGGTGCAACTGTATTAAATATTCCTGATACTACTGGTTATTGTTTGCCTTATGAATACGGAGAGAAAATAAAATATTTAATTGAAAACGTAAAAAATATTCATAAAGCTACAATTTCATGTCATTGCCATAATGACTTGGGCTTAGCTACTGCTAATTCAATTGCTGGAATCATTAATGGAGCTAGACAAATTGAATGCACAATAAATGGTATTGGAGAAAGGGCTGGAAATACTTCTCTTGAAGAAGTAGTTATGATAATGAGACAACATCCTAATTTAAATTTAGATACTAATATAAATTCTAAATTACTTTTTAATACAAGTAATTTAGTTTCCGAAGGAATGGGAATGCCCGTTCAACCTAACAAAGCAATTGTTGGTGCAAATGCTTTTGCTCATAGTTCTGGAATTCACCAAGATGGTGTAATTAAAAATAGAGAAACTTATGAAATCATTAACCCATTAGATGTTGGAGTAAATGAATCAGCTATCATTCTTACAGCAAGAAGCGGTAGAGCAGCTTTAGCTTACAGAGCTAAAAAGATTGGATATGACCTTTCTAAAAATGAATTAGATTTAATTTATCCAGAATTTCTGAAATTTGCAGATATAAAAAAAGAAGTCACCGACGAGGATATTCCACTAATTATTAAAAAATCTTTATAAAATATATATTAAAATGAGTAAAACCTTATTTGATAAAGTTTGGGACTCGCATGTAGTTCATAAAATTAAAGATGGACCTGATGTTCTATTTATAGATAGACACATGGTTCATGAAGTAACTAGTCCAGTAGCTTTTTTAGGACTAAAAAAAAGAGGAATTAAAGTTTTATTTCCTGAAAAAACATTTGCAACAGCTGATCACAACACTCCAACTGTAAATCAACATTTACCAGTAAAAGATCCACTTTCTGCTAATCAATTACTAGCTCTAGAAAAGAACTCGGAATTACATGGTATTTCGTATTGGGGATTAGGCCACGAAAAAAATGGAATTGTTCATGTTGTCGGTCCTGAATACGGAATAACTCAACCAGGCGCAACCATAGTTTGTGGCGATTCTCATACATCAACACATGGTGCATTTGGAGCAATAGCATTTGGAATAGGAACATCTGAGGTTGAAATGGTTTTATCGACTCAATGTATTATGCAGCCAAAGCCAAAAAAAATGAGAATTACAATTGACGGCAAACTTAGTAAAGGAGTTAGTCCAAAAGATGTTGCTCTTTTTATTATATCAAAACTTTCCACATCTGGTGCAACAGGTTATTTTGTTGAATATTCAGGTGAGGTTTTTAGAGATATGTCTATGGAGGGCAGAATGACAGTTTGTAACTTAAGTATAGAAATGGGAGCAAGAGGAGGAATGATTGCTCCTGACAGTAAAACCTTTGATTACATAAAAAACAGAGAGTTTACTCCTAAAAATACAAACTGGATTAAAGCTATGCAGTATTGGGAAACATTAGAATCAGATCAAGATGCTGTTTTTGATAAAGAATTAAAATTTGATGGTGAATTAATAAATCCCATGATAACATATGGAACAAACCCAGGAATGGGTATAGGTATTTCAAAAGAAATTCCTCTAGCAAAAAATCAAGATGGCGGCATAGAAACTTACAAAAAATCACTTAACTACATGAATTTTGATGAAGGTCAAAGTATGATTGGTAAAAATATTGATTTTGTCTTTTTAGGTAGCTGTACAAATGGAAGAATTGAAGATTTTAGAGAATTTACTAAAATTATTAAAGGAAGAAAAAAAGCATCAAATGTTACAGCATGGTTGGTGCCAGGTTCACACCAAGTAGAAAAAGCCATAAAAGACGAGGGATTACTAGATATACTAACCGAGTCAGGCTTTGAACTTAGAGAACCAGGATGTTCCGCTTGTTTAGCAATGAATGATGATAAAATTCCCTCCGGTAAATATGCAGTAAGCACTTCAAATAGAAATTTTGAAGGTAGACAAGGACCAGGTTCTAGAACATTATTAGCTAGCCCTTTAGTTGCTGCCGCTGCTGCTATTACAGGAAAGATAACAGATCCAAGAACATTATATTAAGATATGGCTTACGAAAAATTTAAAATATTAAAAAGCAACTGTGTTCCTCTTCCTATTGAAAATGTTGATACTGATCAAATAATTCCTGCTAGATTTCTTAAAGCTACAGAGAGAATTGGTTTTGGCGATAATTTATTTAGAGACTGGAGATACAACTCTGATAACACACCAAAAAAAGATTTTGTTTTAAATAATAAAAAGTTTGATGGAAAAATTTTAGTTGGAGGAAAAAATTTTGGATCAGGATCCTCTAGAGAACATGCTGCCTGGTCAATTTATGATTATGGTTTTAGATGTGTTATATCAAGTTTTTTTGCTGATATATTTAGGGGCAATTGTTTAAATATTGGAGTTTTACCAGTCCAAGTATCCTCAGGATTTCTAGATAAAATATTTAAAGTTGTTTTTGATGATCCAAAATCTGAAATCATTGTAAATCTTCCAGAACAAACTGTGACGATTGTGAAATTAAATATTTCAGAATCATTTGAAATAAACTCATACAAAAAAGAAAACATGTTAAATGGTTATGACGATATTGATTATTTAATGAATATTAAGGATAGTATAAAAAAGTTTTCCAAAACAACCCCTCTATAATTTTAAAAAATGGTTAGACACGTTGAAATAATGGACACTACTTTAAGGGACGGTGAACAAACTTCAGGGATGTCTTTTACTTCATCTGAAAAATTAGCTATCGCTAAATTATTAATTGAGGAATTAAAAATTGATAGAATTGAAGTAGCTTCAGCTAGAGTTTCAAAAGGTGAATTTGAAGCTGTCAGGAAAATTACAGAATGGGCTAAAGAAAAAAATTTTTTAAAAAAAATTGAAATTCTTACTTTTCTTGACAATAATATTTCACTAGAATGGTTGATACGATCAGGAGCTAGAGTACAAAATTTACTAACTAAAGGGTCATTAAATCACTTAACTTACCAAATAAAACAAACACCAAAGGATTATTTTAAATCTGTAACTAAAGCTGTAAATGAAGCAAATAATAAAGGTGTTATAACTAATATTTATTTAGAAGATTGGAGTAATGGTATGAGAAACTCCAAAGATTTTGTTTTTGAGTATTTAGACATTATCAGTAAGTTACCTGTCAAAAGAGTTTTGCTACCTGATACTCTAGGCATACTTAGTCCAGACGAAACTTTTAATTATATTTCAATAATTGTAAAAAAGTTTCCTGAAATGCATTTTGATTTTCATGCTCACAACGACTATGATTTGAGTGTTTCTAATGTAATCGAAGGATTAAAAGCCGGATGCCAAGGTCTACATTTGACCGTGAATGGAATGGGAGAAAGAGCTGGTAACGCACCAATGGCAAGTGTAGCTGCAGTAATAAGAGACTTTTTACCTGATATCAAAATTAATTTAAAAGAAAAGTCTTTATACAAAGTTAGTCGATTAGTGTCAGCATTTACTGGATTTAGAATACCAGCAAACAAACCTATAGTAGGTGATAATGTTTTTACTCAAACAGCTGGAATTCATGCCGACGGTGACAGTAAAAAAAACCTATACTTTAATGATTTACTTCCTGAAAGATTTGGTAGAAAAAGAAAATATGCATTGGGTAAAACTTCAGGAAAGGCAAATATTAAAAAAAACTTACAAGAACTAGGGCTTACATTAAATGAAGAAAATATAAAAAAAGTAACGAATAGAATAATTGAACTTGGTGATAAAAAAGAAAAAGTAACTGCAGAAGATTTACCTTACATAATTTCAGATGTGATAAATAGTGTAAATTTTAAAAATAATGTAATCATCGAATCTTACTTATTAAATCATAAAAAAGGGCATAAACCCTCTGCGGAAGTTGAATTAAATATTAATGGTAAGAAATTTTTCGAAAAAGGATCAGGTGACGGGCAATTTGATGCATTTATAAATGCTATAAAAAAAATATATGTTCATAATAAATTTAAACTCCCTGAACTTATAGATTATTCAGTAACAATTCCACCTGGAAGTAATTCTGATGCTTTATGTGAAACAATTATTACATGGAAAAATAATGATAAAGAATTTGTTACTAGAGGTTTAGATTCAGATCAAACTGTTTCAGCTATCAAATCAACAGAAAAAATGTTAAATATTATATCAAATTAGTAAATATGAAATTAAATATAGCTCTATTACCTGGCGATGGTATAGGACCTGAAGTTATAGAACAAGCGGTTAAAGTTTCAGATGCAATTGCAAAAAAATTTAATCACACCATTAATTGGATGCACGCCCTTACAGGAGCGGCAGCTATAGATGCTGTTGGTGAACCTTATCCAAAAGAGACACATGAAATTTGTTTAAAAGCAGATGCTATATTATTTGGAGCAATAGGTCATCCGAAATTCGACAATAATCCTAGTGCTAAAGTAAGACCTGAACAAGGGCTTTTAAAAATGAGAAAAGATTTAGGATTATTTGCAAATGTTAGACCAACATTCACATTTCCTTCTTTAATTGATAAATCACCATTAAAAAAAGAGCGAATTGAGGGAACTAATTTAATTTTTTTAAGAGAATTAACAGGCGGTATTTACTTTGGAAAAAGAGGAAGACTTGATAATGGGAATACAGCATTTGACACTTGCACCTATACAAGGGAAGAAATAAAAAGATTAGCTATTAAAGGTTTTGAACTAGCAATGAAGAGATCGAACAGATTGTGCTGTGTCGATAAAGCTAATGTACTTGAATCATCGAGACTTTGGAGAGAAACTGTTCAATCTTTAGAAAAAGACTACCCATCAGTTGAGGTAAGTTATGAATTTGTAGACGCAGTAGCTATGAGACTTGTTCAGTGGCCTAATTCATATGACGTATTGATTACTGAAAATTTATTTGGGGATATATTAACAGATGAAGCATCAGTAATTTCCGGGTCTATGGGTTTAATGCCTTCAGCTTCTGTTGGCCTTAAAACATCACTTTACGAACCAATTCACGGATCTTACCCTCAAGCAGCAGGAAAAAACATAGCTAATCCTTTAGCAACAATTTTATCAGCTGCAATGATGTTTGAAGATGCTTTTAATCTTCAAAAGGAAGCTGATTTAATTAGAAGTGTAGTAAACTCATCACTTAAACAATCAATTGTTTCAGAAGATTTAGCAGACGGAAACAAATCTTATAAAACAAGTGAAATAGGAGATTGGTTAGTTAAAGAAATTACATAAAAAAAAAGCATCTTAATTAAGATGCTTTTTTTTAAAATATGATTAAAAGAAATTTTATTTTTTCTTTTTTTCGTCATCAACCATTTTCTTTTTCAAGTCAGCTAAAACATCTAAATCACCAAGAGTTGATTTATCTGAATCTTTAACGTTAACTTTCTTTAATGACTCTTTTACATTTTTCTTTTCTTGGTCATTAAATAAAACAGTGTGTGACATTACAACTCTTTTAAAGTCTTTATTATATTCAATAACTTTAAAATCTGATGTATCACCTTTCTTTAACTTATTTCCATCTTCTTTAACTAGATGTCTATTAGGAACAAAAGCTGTAATATCATCATTAAAGATAATTGTAGCACCTTTATCGTTTGAATCTGAAATTGTTGCATTGTGTGAAGTCCCCTCAGCAAAAGTTTTATCATATACATCCCATGGATTGTCCATAGTTTGTTTATGACCTAAACTTAATTTTCTTGCTTCTGAGTCTAACTCTAAAACTAAAACATCAATTTTATCACCAGCAGCGAATAATTCAGATGGATGTTTAACTTTTACTGTCCAAGATAAATCTGAAATATATACTAATCCATCAATTCCTTCTTCAAGCTCTACAAAAATTCCAAAATTTGTGAAATTTCTAACGATTCCTGAATGTTTAGAACCTACAGGATATTTTTTGGTAATATCAGTCCAAGGATCTGAACTTAATTGCTTTATACCTAGAGACATTTTTCTTTCTTCTCTATCTAACGTTAAAACAACTGCCTCAACTTCGTCACCAACTTTTACAAAATCCTGTGCTGAACGTAAATGGGTTGACCAAGACATTTCTGAAACGTGAACTAACCCCTCTACTCCATCAACAACCTCAACGAAAGCTCCATAATCAGCAAGAACTGATACTTTACCTTTAACTTTATCGCCTTCTTTTAGTTCAGCATCAAGAGATTCCCAAGGATGAGCACTTAACTGTTTAACACCTAGTTGAATTCTAGACTTATCATCATCAAAATCTAATATTACAACATTTAATTTTTGATCTAATTCTAATATTTCACTAGGATGATTGATTCTATTCCATGATAAATCCGTAATATGAATTAAACCATCTACCCCACCTAAATCAATAAATACTCCATATGTAGTTATGTTCTTAACTGTACCCTCAAGAACTTGACCTTTTTCTAATTGACCAATAATTTCTTTCTTTTGAAGCTCGATATCAGCTTCTATTAGTGCTTTATGAGATACAACAACATTTTTAAATTCATGATTAATTTTAACAACTTTGAATTCCATGTTCTTGTTAACATATTGATCATAATCTCTGATAGGTTTTACATCAATCTGTGATCCAGGTAAAAAAGCTTCTAAACCAAAAACATCTACAATCATACCACCTTTAGTTCTACATTTGACAAAACCTGTAACTACTGTAGATTGATCGTGAGCATCGTTTACTCTATCCCAAGCTTTTATAGTTCTTGCTTTTCTGTGCGAAAGAACTAATTGACCTGTTTTATCTTCTTGAATATCAACTAAAACTTCAACTTTATCACCAACTTTCAAGTCAGGATTGTATCTAAATTCATTTAATGAAATAACACCTTCTGATTTTGCATTAATATCAATTATAGCTTCTCTTTCAGTAAGACTTATTATGGTACCTTCAATAACACTTTCATTGTAAGTATCAACAAAGTTTTCTTCAACTAATTTTTCAAACTCAGAAAGTTTATCATCTTTGATTGTTTCAATTCCTTCTTCAAATAAATTCCAGTCAAAATCTTTTAAAAATTCTTCAGCAGTTGGCTCGTTTATATGGCTTTCTTCAGTTGGATTCTCAACAACCTCATTGGCTACAGTTTCAACAACTTCAACAACTTCTTTTTCTATTTTTACTTTTTTTGTAGATTTTGCTGGAGCTTTAACTTTCGCAGCTTTGGTAGTTTTTTTGACAGTTTTTTTAGGTTTACTGTCTTTTTTTTCTTCTGACATACCGTTAATTTGTATTCTAATTTAATTTATAGAATGAGGGAATAAATTAGAAGAATTAATATTAATAAAACCTTTTAAATATCTATACTAACCCATTAAAAGGACTGCGAAAATAAACTCTATTTATAGATTAAACAAATAATCTACAAATTTTTTGTAATTAATGGATTTATGTAGTTAAACAACTTTGATTCAAGTTCATCTAAAGTAAGATTATCAGTATTAATAAGTATTGCATCTTTAGCTTTTTTCAATGGAGAATGTTTTCTATTAGTATCTTGATTGTCTCTAAGTTTAATATTTGCTAAAACCTCATGGTATGTTATGTTTTTATCAATAAGCAATAATTCGTCGAAGCGACGTTTGGCTCTTAACTCCATTGTGGCTTCAAGATAAAATTTAATTTCAGCATCTGGAAAAACAACTGTACCAATATCACGACCATCCATAATTACTCCTTTATTTAAACCTAGTGTGTGTTGAACACGAACCATTTGCTGCCTCAACTCGTCAACTGTTGCGATTTCACTAACTAAATTAGAAACCGCTAATGATCTAATTTTATTTTCATAAGGAATTCCATTTAAATGAACCTCGTATTTGTTATTAATTGAACTTTTTCTAAAATCAATGTAAATGTATGGGATATCATTTATTAATTTTATTTTATCAAAATGATTTTTAGAGATGTACTTTTGTTGAATAGCATAATAAGTTAATGCTCTATACATTGCACCTGAATCAATATATTTATAATTCAATTTTTTTGATATCCTCTTGGCCAAAGTGCTTTTTCCAGTGGATGAAGTACCATCGATTGCTATTATAATTTTATTTGGCATCTAAATTCTTGTAGTTCTTAACATTTTGATTTGTAATTGCAATATCTAAAACTTGCTTCATATATGAAACATAATGAAAAGTTAATCCTTTTAAATAACTAGAATCGATTTCATCAATATTTTTCTTATTATCCTTACACAAAATAATTTCTTTAATTTTTGCTCTCTTGGCAGCTAATATTTTTTCTTTAATTCCACCGACTGGCAAGACCTTTCCTCTAAGAGTAATTTCTCCGGTCATGGCAAGTTTTGATTTTACTCTTTTTTGTGTTAATAGTGAGACCAATGAAGTTAACATTGTAATACCAGCGCTAGGTCCATCTTTTGGTGTTGCACCCTCAGGGACATGAATATGTATGTTGTGCTTAGTTAGTGTTTCTAGTTTTATGGATAAATCGTCAGCGTTGGACTTGATGTATTCCAAGGCTATTGTAGCAGATTCTTTCATAACTTTACCCAAATTA
Source organism: Flavobacteriaceae bacterium (assembly GCA_965655865.1). Taxonomy (GTDB): domain Bacteria; phylum Bacteroidota; class Bacteroidia; order Flavobacteriales; family Flavobacteriaceae; genus MAG-121220-bin8. Next base: position 12,373 of record CBFHJJ010000004.1, read on the forward strand.
CCTGTAATAGACAAATTACCTTTTCCTTTAGAAAGTGCTGATTCAATAAATAAAATATCTCCACCAAATTGAGTCCAAGCTAAACCAGTTACTACACCTGCAACCTCATTATTTTCATATTGATCTTTTGAAATAGATACACCCAAAATTTTATGAATATCTTCAATTTTTAAATCAGTTGAATAATCTTCTTGCATCGCAATACACTTAGCAACATTTCTAATTATTTTTGCTATTTGTTTTTCCAAACCTCTTACGCCTGATTCTCTTGTGTAACCCTCTATTATTTTTTCAGATGATTGTTTGTTGATTTTTATAATATTTTTTGTTAAGCCATGTTCTTTAATTTGTTTTGGAATTAAATGTTTTTTAGCAATATTATATTTTTCCTCAATTGTGTAACCCGAAACATGCACAATTTCCATTCTATCTCTTAATGCAGGTTGTACGTTGGTAATATTATTAGATGTAGCTATAAACATAACTTTAGACAAATCAAATCCAGACTCGATAAAATTATCATAAAAAGAGGTGTTTTGCTCAGGGTCTAAAACCTCAAGCATTGCTGATGAAGGATCACCTTGATTTCCAACAGAAAGTTTGTCGATTTCATCTAATACAAATACTGGGTTTGAAGTTTTTGCTTTTTTTAAACTTTGAATTATCCTACCCGGCATAGCACCTATATATGTTTTTCTGTGTCCTCTTATTTCAGATTCATCTCTAAGTCCACCTAAAGAAATTCTTACATATTCTCTACCTAAAGCTTCAGCTATTGATTTACCTAATGATGTCTTTCCTACACCAGGTGGTCCGTTAAAACAAAGAATTGGAGATTTCATGTCATTTCTAAGTTTTAAAACAGCTATATGTTCAATAATTCTTTTTTTAACATCTTTTAATCCGTAATGATCTCTATCTAAAATTTTAGCAGCTCTTTTTAAATCAAAATTATCTTTAGAAAATTCGTTCCATGGAAGTTCTAAATATGTATCTAAATAATTTCTCTGTATAGAATACTCTGCAACTTGAGGATTCATTCTTTGAAGCTTAGATAATTCCTTTTTGAAATGATCATCGATTTCTTTTGACCACTTTTTTTTAGTAGACTTAATTCTCATTTCATTTACTTCTTCATCATAAGAAACACCACCCAATTCTTCCTGAATAGTCTTTAGTTGCTGATGTAAAAAATACTCTCTTTGTTGTTGATCTAAGTCTGATCTTACTTTAGATTGAATATCGTTTTTCAATGATAGTCTTTGTAATTCAATATTCATATGTTTTAAACACATAAGAGCTCTTTTGTTTAAATCACTTGTGTTTAGTATTTCATATTTTTCCTTTACAGATAAATTCATGTTCGAGCACACAAAATTCACTAAAAAAGAATCACTCTGAATATTTTTTATAGCAAAGGAGGCTTCACTAGGTATATTTGGGTTTTCATCAATAATTTTAAGAGCTATATCTTTTATAGATTCTATTGTAACTATAAACTCTTTATTATTTTTTTCAGGTTTTAACTCAATTATTTCTTTAACAGTAGCTGTAATATAAGGCTCTTCAGTAATAATCTGTTCAATTGAAAATCTTTTTTTTCCTTGAATAATTACCGTAACATTTCCGTCAGGCATTTTTAATACTCTCAAAATTTTGGCTACCGTTCCTGATGGATGTATATCATTTAATGTAGGAGATTGAATCTTTGGATCTATTTGAGAAACGACACCAATCAATTTATCATTAGAATTAGCATCTTTTATTAATTTTATTGATTTATCTCTTGATGCTGTTATTGGTATAACTACACCCGGAAACATAACCGTATTTTTTAATGGTAAAATAGGTAACTTTTCTGGGAGAGATTCTTTTGAAATAGCTTCTTCATCGTCAGATGTCATTAAAGGAATTAAATCCGAATCTTCATCAATATTCTGAAGTGACATCATGTCAAGATTAAGTATTTTAGTTTTGGACATAAATTACAATTAGGTCAATTTGTCATGTTATTAAATCAAAAAAAATATTTTCTTTCTGATTAGAATAAAATAAACAAAAAACATTTATTTATAAAATGAATAATTCAAGTTTCATGCCATAAAGATTTAATAATTTTTGATTTTAATTCTTTTTAAAAGTAGTGCTCCAATTAAAAAAATAAAAACAAAAATTAAAATGGAAGTTCTCATGCTGCCTGTGATCTGATCAGCAAATGCAAATAAAGTCATTCCAAAGACAATACTAACTTTTTGAGAAACATCATAAAAACTAAAATATGAGGTAGTATTATCTGTTTGAGGAATCATTTTTGAAAAAGTAGATCTAGACAAGGCTTGTATTCCACCCATTACTAATCCAACAAAAGCAGCTGCTATATAAAACTCTATAGGTTCTGTAATAAAATATCCTCCAATACACAACAAAGCCCAAAAAATATTTAATACTATTAAAGTATAAATATTACCAAATTTTTCAGATAATTTTGAAGTTATAATTGCACCAAACATTGCAATTAATTGAATTAGTAATATACTTACTATTAATCCAATAGTTTTCTGATCTTTTGGCCAATTAATTTCCTGTTCACCAAAATAAGCAGCAATTAATAAAACAGTTTGAAGAGCAGAACTGTAAACAAAAAATGCAATTAAATATTTTTTTATTATTAATATCTTTTTTAATTCATTCCAAACTTCAACTAACTCCTTAAACCCATTCCAAACAACATCCTTTATAATTTTTTTCCTTTCTGACTGATTTGGTAAAAAATAAAATGTGTATTGACTAAATGACGCCCACCATATTCCAACGGAAACAAATGAATATCTCATGGCAATTAGTTCAGGGTTTTCACCTGTTATTCCGAAATTTTCTGGATACATTACCATTGCAAGATCAAATATCAAAAGTAATACACTGCCAAAATAACCCAATGCATACCCTTTAGCACTTATAAAATCTTGTTGGTCTTTTAAAGCAATATCAGGAAGATATGAATTGTAAAAAACTAAACTAGCCCAAAAAGAGATTAGAGCGAGAAAATAAAATGATAATCCAACATAGATATTAGTGAGATCAAACCAATATAGACCTATACAAGAAAGTGACCCAGCATAACAAAATATTTTTAGAAAAGTTTTTTTATTACCCATGTAATCAGCTATTCCAGATAAAAGAGGGGTTATAAATGATAATATTACAAATGCAAAAGCAGTCAAAAAACTAATTAAAGCAGTGTTTTTAAAATTAAAACCAAGAAGTTCTATATATAAATCATCAAAAAAAAGTGAACCATAATATATTGGAAACACAGCAGAAGAAATTACTAATGGATAAGCAGAGTTTGCCCAATCATAAATAGCCCAAGCGTTCAGTAATTTTTGGTCTCCTTTTTTATATTTATTAGTTGTCATTTAACAGAATGAGTTGCAATATAGTTAATTGATGTATGATTATATTAAAATTAATAATTAATTTCGCACTGGAAAAGATATGAGGTTTTCAATTATACTTACTATACTAATTATCAATCAGGGTTGTGAAAACATTGCAAAAATTGATAATAATATTAATAAAGATAACAGCACATATTTATGTGTAAAATGTGGATCATCATTATATTCTGAAAATGAACTTTTTTACGAAAACGATAATAGTAAAGATTTTAACAACTCAATTGAAAAAAAAGTTAAACATTTTGACAATCTCTATGAATTAGCAATTCATGATTCAATAAAAAATAAATCCAAAACAGGACTGTTTTGCACGAAATGTGATACTAATATAGGAAACCTTATTAATGACGAAAAAGGGCAAAGACACTGCATAGACAAAAATGCAATAATTTTAAAAAATTTAATTAAATGAAAAAATTTAAACGAGTACTTATTTTTTTAGCAATTTTTACAAGTTCAATAAATTTCTCTCAAAACAATGAAAAAATGATAAAAACAGATACGGAATGGAAAAATACTTTAGGTGAAATGAGTTATCAAGTTCTTAGAAATTCATATACTGAAAGACCTTTTACAGGTGAGTACAATCTTCATTTTGAAAAAGGATCTTACAATTGCAAAGGATGTAATCAAAAATTATTTGAAAGTAATAATAAATATGAGAGTAATTGTGGATGGCCAAGTTTCGATCAAGCTATTCCTGAAAGAATCACATACGTTAGAGATTACTCACACAACATGAACAGAATTGAAGTTAAGTGCTCTAAATGTGATGGACATTTAGGTCACGTGTTCAATGACGGACCAAAAGAAACAACAGGGAAAAGATATTGTATAAATTCAGCAGCTTTATCATTTAATAAATAATTATGGAAAAATTTGATTTAATAATTCTAGGAAGTGGACCAGGTGGATATGTAACTGCAATTAGAGCATCTCAATTGGGTTTAAAAACTGCAATAATAGAAAAAGAAAGTTTAGGTGGTGTTTGTTTGAACTGGGGATGTATTCCAACTAAAGCACTATTAAAATCTGCGCAAGTTTTTGAATACATTAAACACTCTGAGGATTACGGAATAACTGTAGAAAATTTTGATAAAAATTTTAATAACGTTATTAGTAGGAGTAGAAAAGTTGCTCAAACCATGAGTAAAGGAGTAAACTTTTTAATGAAAAAAAATAAAATAAAAATATTTGAAGGTTTTGGTCAACTTTCTCTTAATAAAACAATTACTATTACTGATCAAAATGGATCTAAAAATAAAATAACAGGTGAAAAAATAATTATTGCAACTGGAGCTAGATCAAGAGAACTACCATTTTTAAAAAAAGATGGTAAAAAAATAATTGGCTACAGAGAGGCTATGACACTTGAAAAACAACCAAAAGACATTGTAATAGTTGGCTCAGGAGCTATAGGAATTGAATTCGCTTATTTTTATAATTCTATGGGAACATCTGTTACAATAGTTGAATACATGGATAGAATTGTTCCTGTAGAAGACTCTGAAATTTCTAAAGAATTAGAAAAAAGTTTAAAAAAGAAAGGAATCAATATTTTAACATCAACTGAGGTAGAAAAAGCAGAAATCAATAGCTCTAATACAGTTGATGTGACTTTAAAAACTTCAAATGGTGAAAAAAACATTATAAGTGCCGAAATAGTATTAAGTGCTGTAGGAATTAAAACTAATATTGAAAATATTGGTTTAGAAGATTTAGGAATAAAAACTGAAAAAGATAAAATTTTAGTTGATGATTTCTATATGACAAATGTTAAAGATTACTATGCTATTGGTGATGTAGTTAAAGGGCAAGCTCTAGCCCACGTTGCTTCTGCTGAAGGGATATTATGCGTTGAAAAAATAGCTGGTCATGATGTAAACCCATTAGACTATAACAACATTCCTGGTTGTACTTATTGTAGTCCAGAGATTGCATCGGTTGGGTTTACTGAACAACAAGCAATTGAAAATGGTTATGAGATCAAAATCGGCAAATTTCCGTTCTCTGCGTCTGGAAAAGCGCAAGCTTCTGGAAAAAGTGAAGGATTTGTAAAAGTAATATTTGACGCTAAGTATGGAGAATGGTTAGGTTGTCATATGATAGGTGAAGGTGTTACAGATATGATAGCTGAGGCTGTTGTTGGCAGAAAATTGGAAACTACTGGATATGAAATTTTAAAAACGGTTCATCCTCACCCTACCATGAGTGAAGCTGTTATGGAAGCTGTAGCTGCAGCTTATGACGAAGTTATTCACTTGTAATATTATTTATTAAAACTTTCAATCGCTAAATCATAACTCTTAAGTCCAAATCCAAGAATTACTCCTTTGACATGTGCGCTTAAAAAAGATTTATGTCTAAATTCTTCTCTTGAATAAGTATTTGAAATATGAACCTCGATAACAGGTGAGGAAATTGACCTTATTGCATCTCCAATTCCAACAGAAGTATGTGTATATGCAGCTGCATTAATAATAATTCCATCAAAATTAAAACCAACTTCTTGAATTTTTTCAATAAGTTCACCCTCAATGTTAGATTGAAAATAGTGTAATTCCAAATTATTAAATTTAGTTTTCAGTTTTTTAAAGTAATCTTCAAAACTCTGATCACCATAGATGTTTTTTTCTCTTTTACCTAAAAGATTCAAATTAGGACCATTAATAATTTGTAATTTCATTGAAAATTATAAAGTTTAAATATAATATTTAATTTACACTATAAAAGAAATAATGAAGTGGGAAAAATTAATAAAAGAATTTAAAAACTATTTGATAATTGAAAGGAATTTATCAAAAAATACAGTTGACAGTTATTTGTTTGATATTGAAAAATTAAAATCATTTTTAAATTTTCAGAAATCAAAAATTAACCCTCTTAAAATCAATGAATTAATAGCTAAAGAATTTGTATATCAAATTTCAAAAAAAGTAAAATCATCTACTCAAGCTAGAATAATTTCTGGGATTAAAAGGTTTTATGATTATATTATTTTAGAAGAATTAATAGATGAAAATCCATTTCAAAATATAGAAACACCTAAAATTGGGACTAAACTCCCAGTTACACTTACTACTGAAGAAATAGATAAAATAATAAACAGTATAGATTCTAAGTCTAAAAATAAACTTAGAAATACCGCACTTCTTGAGGTTCTTTACAGTTGTGGACTTAGAGTGTCTGAGCTTATAACATTAAAAATTTCTGATTTGTTTTTAAAAGAATCGTTAGTTAAAGTGACCGGAAAAGGAAATAAAGAAAGGTTTGTTCCTATTAGTAATGAAGCAAAAAATTATATTGAAAATTATATTATTCAAAAAAGAAATTCACAAAAAATTAAAAAAGGGCATGAGGACACTTTATTTATTAATGAAAGAGGAAGTGGACTAAGTAGGGTTATGATCTATTTAATCATAAAAGGTTTAAATAAAAAAGCAGATATAAAGAAAAAGATAGGTCCGCATACATTTAGACATTCATTTGCAACGCACCTATTGGAAAACGGTGCTGATCTAATTACTATTCAAAATATGTTAGGACATGAAAATGTAGTAACAACTGAACGCTATTTACATGTAAATAAAAAGCATCTTTTCGAGTCAATGAGTAAATTTCACCCGAGAAATAATATGTGAGTTAATTTCTTACAATTAATCGAAAACCTTCACCATGAATATTTTCAATTTCTAGCTTACTATCTTTTTGTAAATATTTTCTGATTTTAGCAATATAAACATCCATACTTCTAGATGTGAAATAATTATCATCATTCCAAATCTTTATAAGAGCAAGCTCGCGAGGCATTAAATCATTTAAATAATTTAATAGCAACTTTAATAATTCATTTTCTTTAGGTGACAGTTTAACATCTTCTTCATTCTTATACTTTAGAATCCTAAGTTTAGAATTAAAAGTAAAATCAGAAAACTCATAAAGAAATTTAACTTTACTGTCGGATTTAGATATTTTTTTTCTTTTAAAAATTGATTTAATTTTTAATAAAAGAATGTCGGAATCAAATGGTTTTGTTAAATAATCATCAGCACCCAACTTATATCCTTTTAAAACATCATCTTTTAATGTTTTAGCAGTTAAAAAAAACAAAGGAACCTCATTGTTTAAATCTCTAATTTCTTTAGCTAAGGTAAATCCATCTTTAAATGGCAACATAACATCGAGAATACATAATCCAAAACTATTTTTTTTAAATTTTTCAAGTCCTTCAATACCATTTTTTGCCAGAGTAACATTGTAAGAATGCAACTTCAAAAAATCATTAAGGATAGCGCCAAAATTTACATCGTCCTCAACAAGTAAGATATTTTTCTCATTATTTTTCATGTTATTTTAATATTTAAAGGGAATTTTATTGTAAAAGTACTGCCCTTATCCAGCATACTATCAACATTAATTGTACCAAAGTGAAGGTCAACTATTTTTTTTACATATGATAAACCCAGACCATGACCTTTAACATTGTGAATATTACCCTTAGTTTCTCGATAAAATTTATCAAAAATCTTTTCTTTTACATCATTACTCATTCCCATTCCTTTATCCGAAATTTTAATTAAAATATAATCTGCTTCATTAAAAGTAGAAACATTTATTAATGGTAAATCAGTAGAATATTTAATTGAATTCTCTAAAATGTTAACAATAACATTTACCAAGTCTTCATGAGATCCCAATACACTTAATCGATTAGCTTTTAGCTCATTTATAATTGTAGCATTTCTATTTTTAAATAACAATTTTAAATGAACAAATGATTCTTCAATTATATCATGAATATTACAATTAGTTTTTTTTATTATATTTTCTTTTTTTTCTAACTGAGAAATTCTCAAAACATTTTCAACCTGATTATTCATTCTATCATTTTCATCTTTAATCATCTTTAGATATTGTGATCTTTTTTTAATATCATTTCTAACATTTACATTTTCAATTGCGTCAATAGCTAATTTTATGGTTGCAATTGGAGTTTTAAACTCGTGAGTCATATTATTAATAAAATCAGATTTAATTTCAGAAACTTTTTTTTGTTTTAAAATTTGAAATATAGTAGATGCGAAAGTTATGATAATTGCTAAAGTAAAAAGTAATGAAAGTAAAATCAAAGTAGTCAAAGATGATCTTAAAAAAAATTTTCTTTCAGGAAAAGCAATAACTAACTCAAATTCACTATTACCATTTTCATTTACAAATAAAGGGGATTTATATTTTCTTAAACCCTCTAAATTAGTATAACTGTCAGAACCAACTTTAGTTGCAAAAGATCCATTAAAAACTCTATATTGGAAAGGAATATCAATATCTCTATCTCTTAATTCTCTTTGTAAAAGTAGTTCTAGTTCAATATTAGTTAGTCTTCTATGAATTGGTTTCAAAGATGCTAATTCCATAAAAATTGATGCATACTTTGCTTTATCCATTAAAGACAATCTTTCAACTCTTTGCAATCTTTCAATAGAACTCATGTTTTGCATTTCTCTATCAAACGCTTCATCAATAATAGTAGTTGTTTTTATACCTTTATAATCAATAATAGATGAAGAATCTAAAGATTCTTGATCGAAGAGCTTCGCAGAAACGTTATAATCTTCTTCCAAAATTCCATGAGAATAAATGTAAGTTTGGTTTGTATTTTCATTTCTATCTACAAACTTAAAAACAGCACTGAGTTGCGATTCTTTAGGTGAACCTATACTATCAATTAACTTTTGATAAACTGCAAGATAATCTCTCATTTCTCTGCTTTGAATTTGTTCAGAAACAGATTTTAATGCTTGATTAATATTTAATGAGAATTGTCTTTCTTTATTATCAAGAGTAGTTTTAATCCAAAACCCTTGTACAAAAATTATTCCGACTAAAGCAATAGTCATAATTGCAATAAGAGGATAGAATATCTTTTTGTTCATAAATTAATTAAACAAAAATAGAATTAAAATGATTAATTAATGATAAAACTATTTTTTGGTTTTCTTTCTCTGAGCTATTTTTAAAAACATAATCAGCTAATGGTATTTTTTTTTTATCAGTCCATTGATTGTTTATTTTTAGCAAAACTTCATCTTTTTTAATATTATCTCTTTTAATAATTCTTTCAATTCTTAAATTGAGATCAGACGTAACTAAAATGTTGTAATCATTCGATTTATAAGATCCAGATTCAAAAACTAATGCAGATTCGTAGATAACATAATCATTATTTAATCTGCTTTTCCATTGATTAAAATCATTAAAAACCTCAGGATGAACAATAGAATTTATTTTATTTAATGCAATTGAGTCATTAAAAATCAAATTTGAAATATATTTTTTGTTCAATAAACCGTTAGAATAAATAGATAAACCAAAACTTTCAATTAATTTTGATTTTAGTTTTTTTGAACTAATCATTAAGTTTTTTGCACTTAAATCTGAATCATAAACTGGAACAGATTTCCTTTTAAATTCTTTTGCTATTGTTGATTTCCCTGAACCAATACCACCTGTAAGACCAATTATTTTCATAATTTTTACAAAAATTAACTGAGGTTTTAAATAAACTAATCTTTGTTTATAGAAGAGACTATATCAATAATTTCTTGACTTACTCCTACATTAGAAAAACCTCCATCATTATACAAATTCTGAAGTGTCACTCTCTTAGTTAAATCTGAAAAAAGAGTTACCGTATAATTAGCACAATCCAGAGCAGTAGCATTTCCGAGAGGAGACATTTTTTCAGCATAAGTAATAAAACCATCAAATCCTGTAACCCCTTTTCCAGCTGTAGTAGGCGTTGGGGATTGAGAAATAGTATTTACTCTTACATTTTTTTCTTTACCAAAAAAATACCCAAAACTTCTAGCAATTGACTCTAAATAAGCCTTATTATCTGCCATATCATTGTAATTAGGAAATACTCTTTGAGCAGCCATGTATGAAAGAGCGACAATACTAGACCATTCATTCATTGCATCAAGTTTATATAGACTCTGTAACAACTTATGAAAAGAAACTGCTGACACATCCCATCCTTTACTAGTCCAATCGTGATTTAAATCAGTATAATGTTTTCCCTTTCTAACGTTTACGGACATACCTATTGAATGAAGAACAAAATCAATTTTACCTCCAAACGTTTTCATAGCTTCGTTAATAAGGTTTTCTAAATCTTCAATTTTAGTTGCGTCTGCTGCAATAAGTTTAGAATTTGTCTTTTTAGCAAGTTGATCTACATTTCCCATTCTAAGCGCGATGGGCGCGTTAGTCAAAATAAATTCTCCACCTTCTTCAAAAACTCTTTCAGCTGTTTTCCAAGCGATTGAATTCTCGTCTAAAGCACCAAAGATTATACCTTTCTTTCCTTTTAACAGATTGTATGACATATAAATAATTTGTGCAAATATAATACTAATTAAGTAACTCTTTAGCATGTAATATTGCTGAATCAGACATTAAGTCGCCAGCAAGCATTTTAGCAATTTCGTCTATTCGTTCTTTATTACTTAGCTTTTTTACCATTGTTGATGTAGAACTCAGATTATTGTGTTTATAAACTTTCAGTTGGTAATCTCCTTTAGCTGCTACTTGAGGCAGGTGTGTTATTGCAATAATTTGCATTTTAGAACTCATTTCAAGCATCATATTAGCCATGGCATTAGACATTTCACCAGAAACACCAGAATCAATTTCATCAAAAATCATAGTAGGTAGATTTAAATGTTTCGATAGAATAGATTTAATTGACAGCAAAATTCTAGATAATTCACCACCAGAAGCAATTTTAAATAACGGAGCGTATTTAATTCCTTTATTAGCAGAAAACAAAACCTCGATTTGATCAGATCCAAATCTGTTAAATTCATCCAACTCAGAAATTTTAAAGTCAAATGACGCATTCTTCATTCCTAAATCAATTAATAAAGATTCTAATTGTAATTTAAGCTTAGGAACTATTTTTTTTCTTGAAATTGAAATTTTCTTAGATAGTTCTTTTAAATAGTTTTTTTTCTTTCTGATTTTTTTATCAAGTTCGTCAATATTTATTTCAACAGTACCTGATTCATCTAATTTACTTTTAAGATTTTGTTGTTTAATCAATAAATCACTTATTGAATTTACAGAATGTTTCTTCTGTAAATTATAGATATTATTAAGTCTTGATTCAAATTTTTCTATCTCAGAATAATCGTTATTAAAATCAAAAGACGGGTTATTTAGTTCGGATTTAATATCATTTAACTCAATTAAAAGACTATCTAAACGATCTTTAATTGAAGAAAAATTACTGGAAAATTTTGATATATTGTTTAAAATTGAATTTAATGAATATATCTTATTTTCAATACTATCTTCAGAATTATATAAAATTTGATCAATTTGAGAAAATGATGATTTAAGTTCTTCAGAATTTTTATAAAGTTTTAATTTATTTTCAATAATATCTTGCTCGTCAGAAACTAAATTAGCATCACTAAGTTCGTTATATAAATACAATAGATAGTCATTATCATTTTGTAAACTTGTATTTAATCTTGTTAATTTATCTAACTCTATCTTTAATTCTCTATAATTGACTAAGGTTTGGTTAAAATTCTTTACTATTAACTGTTGTTCAGCTAAATTATCAATTAGTGAATAAAAAAAAGAGTTGTTAGAACTAGCTAAAGTTTGATGCTGGGTATGTATATCAACAAGCTTTTCTCCAATAATTTTTAAAAGATCTAAGTTTACAGGTGAATCGTTAATAAATGACCTGGACTTACCGTTTGGAAGAATTTCTCTTCTTAATATGGCTTGATCAAAATAATCAATATTATTATCAATAAATAAATTTCTAATATTAAAACATGATAAATTAAATTCTGCTTCTAAAACACATTTTAAGTTAGGATTTTTTAATAAGTTTTGACCAGCTCTCTTGCCGATAATCAAGGATAATGCACTTAACAAAATGGACTTGCCTGAACCAGTATCACCTGTTACAGTCGTGAAACCAGTTGAAAAATCAATTTCAACTTTTTCAATTAAAGTAAAATTTTTAATTAAAATTTTGGTTATCACAGTTTTTTGATTTAAATATTAAATTAACAAAATTATCTAATACTATTCCATTTATTCGATAAGAAAGGAGAAAGATAATTTAAATCTGAAACTAAATTAGACACATCAAAAAATGATCCTCCAGAATAAATATCTTTAATTTCATCTGATTTTGAATCAAATAATATTTTTATTAAAATCGAATTAGGATTTCTCCGCTGAAGTGATTTTAAGGATGAAATCGAAGTAGCAATATTTGTTTTTGCTGATAAAATATCAGAATACATTAGATCCAATCCATTAACGTGATAGTTAAATAAAAAATTAAAAAATTCATTCGAGTCATTTGAAGTTAAATATTCAATTAGCCAAAACTTATTTAATTTTCCTCCGTTGTGAGAAGAATTCCATCCTGAAATATTACTTTGATTAGCATAATTTAAAATATTTTTAGAAATATCATAAAAATAATTTCCAGAATTCAGCACAAATGAATCGTGATCAATTCCAATTATAATATTTATATAAAAAGCTAACAATGAAGATATTTTTGATTCGAACTGATTATCTTTGTATATAATAGGCTCGTATTCAACATAATCAAACTGAAAGTTCTTTTCTACATAATTAAAAATAGGCGTAGAATATGAAGAATTGAATACAGGCCTTGAAGCTTGAAATTCAATGTTTGCTGTATAACTATTGTTTGAATAACTCGTTACAGAAAATAAAATATTTAAATTAACTTTTTCAAATTCAGAATAATTAAAATTTGACCAGCTTGAATTGTTTATGAAATTTAATAAGGAAATTTCTAAATTTTTAAAAACAGAACTATTAGTTTGATTAATAGACTCTGAGTTAACAATAATTTTAGCGTTTATTTCTTGTGAATAGGAAAAATATGTAGAAAAAAATATTATTAAAATAAGACAGGTTCTTTTCATAAAAAATTTTTAATTAATTCATTAAAAATATCTTTTGAAACATCGATTTTTGATTTTAACTTAAATTTTTTGATTTTTCCGTTTTTATTTATAAAAGTTACTTTGTTGGTGTCATGTCCAAATCCAGCACCTTTATCGTTTAAAGAATTTAATACTATAGCGTCTAAATTTTTATTTTTAATTTTTGATAAAGCATTTTGGAATTCGTTATCAGTCTCCAAGGCAAATCCAACCAGAATTTGTTTATTGGATTTATTTTCGCCAAGGTGTTTTAAAATATCTATGTTCTCAACTAAATCAATAGAAAGCAAATCCATACTCTTTTTTTTGATTTTAATTTTTGATCTTCTTTTGGGTTTAAAATCTGAAACTGCTGAGGAAAGAACTGAAATATCAGATGATTTAAAATGTTTTTTTACTTCTAAAAACATTTCATCTGCAGAAACGACATTAATAACAGAAATATTAGCATCAGTTATTTTCAAGCTAGTTGGACCAGTAATTAATACAACTTCAGCACCCAAATTAGCTGCAGTTTTAGCAAGTGAAAATCCCATTTTTCCAGATGAAAAATTGCCAATAAAACGAACAGCATCAATAGGCTCGTAAGTTGGCCCTGCAGTTATTAATATTTTTTTATTTAATAATTTTAAACTTTTCCTAATATTTTTAATTATAAAATTTACAATCTCCTCAGGTTCTTTCATTCTGCCTTGTCCCTCTAATCCACTAGCCAAAAATCCTGAATTTACTGGAATATGAATTTTTCCATGACTGATTAGCTTTTGAATATTTTCTTGATTAGCTAAATTCTTATGCATATCCAAATCCATAGCTGGAGCAAAATAAACAGGACATTTTGAAGATAAATAAGTAGCTAATAGTAAATTATCAGCTCTTGCAGAAGCCATTTTAGACAAAGTATTTGATGTAGCTGGAGCAATTAAAAATATATCTGCCCAAAGTGCTAGTTCAACATGATTATTCCAAAGTTTATTTTCATCGTTTTTATCAAAAAAATCTGAAATAATAGGTTTATTCGATAATGTTGAAAGTGTTAGTGGAGTTACAAAGTTCTTTGAACTAGGAGTCATTAAAACTTGAACATGTGCTCCTTGTTTTTTTAAAAGTCTAACTATATATGTTGATTTATAAGCAGCAATACCACCTGTAACTCCAAGTAATATATTTTTACCACTTAGAATAGACATTTCTATTCTTTAATTTCAGTATTTCTGTAATAAATTTTTTCCTTTAACCAATTTTCAACCGCCATAGCGTGAGCTTTAGGAAGTTTTTCATAAAATTTAGAAACTTCAATTTGTTCTTTATTTTCAAAAATTTCGTCTAAACTCTCGGTTGGACTAGCAAATTCTTCTAGTTTATCTAACAATTCTTTTTTAATAGATTCGTTTATTTGAATTGTTCTTTTAGAAATGATTGAAATAGCTTCGTAAATGTTATCGGTTTTAGCATCAATAGCATTTCTGTCATAAGTGATAGTTTCTAGTGGTGCATCAGTTTTTTTAAAATCCATGTTGTTTAATTTACTGTACTGTTATGTTTTTTGCAAATGTAGTAATTTCTTTGTCTATAAACTCAATCATTTTACTTGATTTGTCAATGTATTTGGTTTCCGGATAGGTGGCCATTAATTCATTATGAATTTTTTTAGCAGCTTCAAATCTTTCAAATTTCTTAGAGTCTATACTATTTACAGCCAATTCGTAAGATGAATCTAACAGAAAAAACAATGCATCTTCTCTGTATGGAGTACCTGGATAATCCGAAATAAAGTCATCTAAAACAATTATCGCAGATTTATAATCTCTTATAGTATTAAATTGTTTCGCAATTTCAAAAGCTTTTAACTCTAGTTTTATTCTTAATTCTTGAACTAAATCATTGGCATCAGACATTTTTTCAGAATTTGGATAAGAATTTATAAATTCCTGAAGTTTGTCAATGGCAGTTAGAGTTTCTTTTTGATCTAAGCTAAAGACAGGCGAAGTTTTATAATAAGAATAAGCCCCTAAATATGCCGCTTCATCAACTTTTTGGCTAAGTGGGTATGCTTTTATAAAACTTTCAAATTGATAACCTGCATCAATATACTTTCTAGTATTCAACAATGAATTAGCATAAAAAAAAGTAACTCTTTCAGCTTGTGGTTTACCTCTATATTGAGATTGAATTTGTTCAAATAATCTGGAAGCTCGTCTGAATTCTTGAGCTTCATAATATTTTTCAGCAACTTCATACTTTAATTTAATATCCTCACTTTTTAAAACTCTTTGAAACTCGTTACAAGAAGACAAGAATACTAGGAAAAAAATAATTGGTAATTTATTTTTTAAATACATCTGGCAAATTTAGTATTTTTTTCTAAACGATTTAATAATCTTTTATTATTGTAGAAATTGAATTATTAATCTTAATTTTTAATTCATCTGAAACAGGAACTAAAGGTAATCTCAAAATATTTTCGCATAAATTTAATTGATGTAAGGCAGATTTAATTCCAGATGGGTTCCCTTCCAAAAATAAATAATCTAATAATGGCTTTACAATTTTAAATTTTGATTGAGACTTAGACTTGTTTTTATCCATTGACAGATTAATTATTTCTGAAAATTCTCTAGGAATACAACCTGCAATAACAGAAATAACTCCGTCTCCACCCATTAATACACTTTGATAAGCAGTATTATCGTCACCAGAAATAACTAAAAAATTATCTGGTTTTTCAGTAATCAATTGTTTTACTTTATTTAAATCTCCACTAGCTTCTTTTATGCCAATTATATTTTTAAACTCATTAGCTAGCCTTATAGTAGTTTCAGGGAGCATGTTGCAGCCTGTTCTAGATGGAACATTATATAAAATAATTGGTATTGGGGATGTTTGGGCTATTAAACAATAATGCTTGTAAAGGCCCTCGTTTGTAGGTCTATTATAATATGGTGTTACTGACAGAATAGCGGAATATCCAGTAAAGTCAGCTTCGTTTATTTCATTTACTAAAGACATAGTATCATTTGAGCCTAAACCTAAAACCAACGGAATACGATTGTTATTAGCTTCAACAAAAGCTTTTCTAGAAATAATTTTTTCATTATTAGTCATTGTAGAACTTTCTCCTGTAGTGCCTTGAACAACAATATAATTAATGTCATTTTCAACTAGAAAATCAACAAGCTTTTTAATGGCCTCAAAATCTATTGAAAGATCTTTTTTAAAAGGGGTTACTACAGCAACGCCTGTTCCTTTAAGTTTGTTTAATAAGCTCATTATTTAATTATTCTTAAGTATTTAATTAATTCACTATCAAATTCTTTAAACTTTTTAATTTTATCAGAGAAAATTAAGTCATTTAATCTTGAATCTACAGAGCTAAAACCAACTCTAAATTTAGCATTCACTTTTGAAGATAATAAAGTCAAAACATCATTAGACTTAAAAAAATTAATTAATAAATCGTAATCGTATGAGATAAATTCCAAGGAATCTTTCCCTTTTAAATTACCTGTGTAAGAAATAGATTTTGGAGTTATATTCATATTTGAAAAAATATTGAAGCCATTGTCATTTTCTTGAAAAGTAATTAGCTTTAAATCTTTCTCTTTTAAACCTATCCTATAAACTAGTTTTATAAAATTATTAACCTCAACAGGGAACATAGGATCAATTATACAACCAATTGTTTTTATAGGTTTTGGTTTTATTCTTGTCTGGTCATTTAAAAGTTCTAGTGATTTAATAATCTTTTTTTTAACAAGACTCTCATGTAGTGATTTAAATATCATATCTTTAAAGTCCTGCTAAATTACATATTTAAGAATTGATTACTATTTTTTACAATAAAAACATGAAATTGAAACTAATTGTTTTAATTATAACTTTATTTTCAGTTTCTTGTACAAATACAGGTTATACTATTTCAAAAATCGCTTATGAAGACAATATTAAGATTCAAGATTCAATAGATAATGTTGAAATTGAATTAATTATTAAACCATTCAGAAATAAAATTAAAACATTAGAAAAAACCGTAGCATTTAGTAAAGAGTCTTACAGTATTCGTGATGGTAAATTGGAATCTACTCTTGGAAATTTAATTGCTGATATTTTATACGAGGAATCCAATCCTGAATTTTATAAAATGGCTTCAAAAAACATAGATTTTGCATTATTTAATTATGGTGGTATTAGAGGAACATTAAATAAAGGTAAAATAACTCAACATGATTTATTTACCATAATGCCATGGAAAAACTTAGCAACCGTAGTTAAAATAAAAGGAGAAAAAGTTATTGAATTAATTGACTATTTTAACAACGAGAACTTAGCACATCCTAGCACTAGATTGCAATTAGAATTTTTTAATAAAAAAATTAAAAAAATTCTTATAAATAAAAAAAAGTTTGATGTGAACAAAAGTTATTATGTTTTGACTTCGAACTTTTTACAGGAAGGTGGGGACAAAATGATATTTTTCAAAGATCCTTTGGAACTCTATAATCTAAATTTGAATTTGAGAGACTTACTAATAAAATCTATGAGTAATAAAAAAATTATTGAAAGCAAACTTGATAACAGAATTTTTAGATCAGAATGAAGAGAAGAAATTTTTTAAAACATATAAAATCCTCTACAATTTATGGATTAACATTACCATTAACAGGATTAGGTAGTTCTTCAAACAAATTAAAAAAAATCACAATTTTACATACTAATGATGTTCACAGTCATATTGATCCATTTCCAGAAAATGATCCCATAAATCCAAAAAGCGGAGGAGTTGTCGCAAGATCAAATCTAATAAACTTTATAAAAAAGGGAAATCCCAATACTTTAGTTCTTGACGCAGGTGATGTTTTTCAAGGAACACCTTACTTTAATTTTTTCGAAGGTGAAGTTGAACTAAAATTGATGAGTAAAATGGGTTATAATGCATCAACTCTTGGAAATCATGAATTTGACAATGGAATTGAAAAATTGGCCAAGTCTTTAAAACATGCTAACTTTTCTTTTTTAAATTCAAATTATACTTTTAAAAACACTGCGCTTGAAAATAAAATAAATAGATACAAAATTTTTAATGTTGATGGTATCAAAATTGGAGTTTTTGGTTTAGGAATTGAATTAAACGGTTTGGTTGAAAAAAAATTGTATGAAGGAATAAATTACTTAGATCCGGTTGAAATATCTACAGACATAACTAATGAATTAAAATTTAATCATAATTGTGATTTAATTATTTGTCTTTCTCACCTTGGATTTTCTTATTCAAAAGACAAAAATATAATATGTGATTTAGTATTAGCAAAAAAAACAAGAAATATAGATCTAATAATTGGAGGACATACTCATACGTTTTTAGAAAAACCCATACAAATAAAAAACCTTGATGACAAAAATGTATTAATTAACCAAGTAGGCTGTTTTGGAATAAATTTAGGTAAAATCGATTTCTATTTTTCAACTGAAGACATAGTGAAAAGATCAGAAAACATAAAAATTTAAAATTTTATTAATTTATTAAAATCTTGCTCAGAAATTATGTTAATTCCTAAATCATTAGCTTTTTTTAATTTGCTTGGTCCAATTTTATCACCTGCTAATAAATAATTAGTTTTAGAACTCACAGAGCTTAGATTTTTTCCTCCATTAAGTTCAATAATGTTTTTTAATTGGTCTCTTGAATAATTTTGAAAAACGCCTGAAATTACAAAGGTCTTATTTTTTAAGATATCACTAACATTGGCTTTAATATTACAATGAAATTGTAATCCGTTTTTTTTAAGCTTTTCAATATTTAAAATATTATTATCGTTTTTAAAAAAATCAACTACACTTTGTGAAATTCTTTCTCCAATTTCATCAACTTCAAGTAATTTCTCATAAGATTGAGAAATTAAGTTATCTATTGATCCAAATTTGTTTGCAAGATTCTTTGAAACAGTTTGACCAACATATCTAATTCCTAATGCAAACAAAACTCTTTCAAAAGGTATGTTTTTGGATTCATTTAATCCATTAAATATGTTATCCACGGATTTTTCAGCCATTCTATCTAAATTTAATAAATCATCTTTTTTCAAAGTGTAAAGGTCTGCATAATTTGTAATAAGTTTATTCTGAAACATTAGCTGAATAGTTTCATTTCCAATTCCATTTATATCCATTGCTTTTCTAGATATAAAATGTTGAATTCTACCTGTAATTTGAGGTGTACAAGAATTAAAATTTAGACAATAATGATGGGCTTCTAATTCATTTTTAGATAAATCAGATTGACAAGAAGGACATTTAGTTATAAATGAAATTCGATTTGAAAAAAGATTTCTTTTATCAATTTGAACATCAACAATTTTTGGAATAATCTCCCCTCCTTTTTCAATCAAAACGTGATCATTTAAGTGTAAATCCAGTTTATTTATTTGATCTTCGTTATGAAGGGAAGCTCGTTTTACAATTGTACCGCCTAATAATACAGGATTTAAATTTGCTACCGGAGTTATAGCACCAGTCCTTCCAACTTGATAACTTACAGATAACAGCGAAGTAGAAGCTTGAAGAGTTTTAAATTTATATGCAATTGACCATCTTGGGTATTTTGAAGTAAACCCTAAGGTTTTTTGATAATCTATTTGATTAACTTTAATAACTATGCCATCAATTTCAAAATCTAAATTATTTCTTTTTTTATCCCAACTATTAATAAAATCAAAAACCTCTTCTATAGAGCTACAGAGCTTAAATGAATCTGAAACATTAAAACCCCAACTTGAAGCTAATTTCAAATTTTCATATTGTGTTTTTGAATCGTCATTATCAGAGACAACTTGATACAAAAAACATTTTAATGGTCGTTTTGCAACCTCAGAACTGTCCTGCAATTTCAAACTTCCAGAAGCAGTATTTCGAGGGTTCATGTAGGTGTCTAAACCTCTTTTTGCTCTATCAATATTCATCCGATTAAAATCATTGAGTTCAATAAAAATTTCTCCTCTTATTTGAAATTTTTTCGGGTAATTTCCTTTTAATTTTAAAGGAATAGTTTTGATGGTTTTAATATTTTCAGTCACATCATCTCCTTGAACTCCATCTCCCCTAGTTACAGCTCTAACTAAAAATCCATTTTCATAAGTTAAATTAATAGATACCCCATCAAATTTAAGTTCACATAAATAAGTAATATCACTATTTGGTATCTTCTTTACAATTCTTGTATTAAAATTATCTAAGTCCTCTTTCGAATAAGAATTATCCAATGAATACATTGGATATTCATGTTTTACATTATTGAATTTTTTAGACACTTTACCTCCAACTCTTTGAGATGGAGAATTAGAATCAAAAAATTGCGGAAACTTTGATTCTAGGTCTATTAATTTTTTTAACATTAAATCAAACTCATAATCACTTATCACTGGAGAATCTTTTACATAATAAAGATGAGTATGCATATGTAATTCATCTCTGAGATTCTCTAATATTTTTTGATCCGAACTCATTTTTTTACCGCCTTAATCATTCTATTTTTTGACCTAAAATCTTTTTTAAGTTTAATATCGTAAAATCCTTTATCTTTTAAAAGTTTTACAACTTCTTTTGAAAAATTTTCGTTTATTTCTAAATATAAAAATCCGTTAGATTTTAAATTTGTATTTGAAAAATCAAATATTTTCTTATAAAAATATAACGGATCGTCGTCTTTAACAAAAAGAGCAGTGTATGGTTCAAAAAATTTTACATTATTAGAAATAAATTTTTTTTCTTCTATTGTAATGTATGGTGGATTAGAGACTATTACATCGAATTTATAATCTACCAACTTAGGATTAGTTATGTCCGACAACTCAAACTCTACAATTACGTTATTTAAAGTTGCGTTATGGCTAGCGATTTTAATTATATCTTCACTAATATCCCAACCTGTTACTTTACAATTATTTAAATTTTTAGATAAACTTACAGCTATACATCCACTACCAGTACCAATATCTAATATATTTTTATTTGTATGTTCGTCATTGATAATCCAACTAACCAACTCCTCAGTTTCAGGTCTGGGAATTAATACACTATTATTTAATTTAAAAATTAAATTCATAAAGTTAGTTTCTCCAACAACATATTGAATTGGCATCTCACTTAATAAAGAATCGATTGAATTTTTTAGGTTTTTTTCTTGAATTTTGGAGATTTTAATACTAGAATTCAAAATATAATCTATTCTACTACAATTACAGAAATGATCAATTAGCCAGAAAAAAAACTCGTCAAGTTCATTTTTATCAATTCTTGCGATTAATTTGCTTTTAAATAAATTATTAAATTCCAGTAAGGTCATTATAAATTTTTTATCATCCATATAGGGCAGGAACTATGTCCTGTGTTACCTATTGGTTTTTGTAAGTAACTAAACCCTTTTTTTAAATATAATGATTGAGCTTTATTCATATTATACATTGTTTCTATGTAACATTTTTCAAATCCATAATCAAGTGCACTTTTCAAACATAAATCTATCATTATATTTCCTAATCCTTTACCTCTTGCCTCTTTTAAAAAATACATTTTCTGTAGCTCGCATATATTATCATTTGAATTTTTAAGTTTTGAAATACCTGCTCCTCCTAACAAGGAATTGTTATTTAGTATTACGTAATATGAACTTTTAAAGACATTGTAAGATTGATACATATTATCTAGTTCTGGATCTGCTAATGCAGTCCCTGTTTCTGGAACATCAAATTCTCGCATAACACTTGATAAAATACATTGTATTTCTTGATTATCTTCTTCTTTAATTTCTCTAATTAAAAAACCACCTTTCACTTTCATATTTTAAAAGTATTTTTGTGTTGTGAAGATACATCATATATATTAGTAAAAACCTTTGATTTGTTTATAAATAGAGTTAAAAAATATGAAAAGTATATGTCAAGATGTATACTTCTTGCTAGAAATAATAAATCAAAATATTATCCTAATCCATCCGTTGGATGTATTATTGTAAAAAATAATCATGTTATTTCTGAAGGAGTAACATCAAACTATGGTGGAAATCACGCAGAAGTCAATACAATTAACAATGTTAAAAACAAACAAGACCTAAAGGACTCTACTCTTTATGTAACATTAGAGCCTTGTTCTCATTATGGAAAAACACCTCCATGTGTTGAATTAATAAGTAAGTATGAAATAAGTCATGTTGTTATTGGCACGATTGATATTAGCTCAAAAGTGAATGGTAATGGAATTAAATTCCTTAAAAATAAGGGCATAAAAGTAACAGTTGGTATTTTAGAAAAAGAGTGTAAAAATCTTCATAGAAATTTCCTTCATTTCAACACTCATAAAAGACCATATATAATTTTAAAATGGGCACAAACATTGGATAATTTTATTGCTCCATTAAATAAGTCTGATAGTAAACCATTTTGGATTAGTTGTATTGAAAGCAGACAGTTAGTGCACAAATGGAGATCTGAAGAACATGCTATATTAGTTGGATATAATACTGTTATTAGTGACAATCCCACGTTGACAGTGAGACATGTTAAAGGCAACAATCCCGTACGAATAATAATTGATGACAAAAATTCACTTGATAAAAATTTGAATGTTTTTAATGATGAAGCTGAAACATTAGTAATTAAAAAAAATTTCAATGAAAACAATTTAGAAAAATTCATAAGTGAGTTTTTATATAAAAATAAAATTCAATCTGTTATTATTGAAGGTGGCAAAAAAACATTAGATCTATTTATAAACAATAATATTTGGGATGAGGCAAGAATATTTACAAATGGAATAAAACTTAATAATGGTGTTTCCAGTCCTAAAATAGAGGGTGAAACAAAATCAAAATATAAAATAGGGGATGATGAACTAAAAATTATTTATCCAAAACAATTTTATCTAAAATAAACTTTGGACATCTTACAGGTTTATTTGTTTTTGAATTTAAGAAAATTAATTTTGTGTATCCTTTAGTTATTAACTCATTTTCTCTATGGATGCTGTATTCGAATTCAATCATGTAAGATGGTATTTCCTTCAATTTTGTCAATAAAATAAGTTTGTCGTCAAATAGAGCAGGTTTCCTAAAATTTACTTTAACGTCAATTACTGGTAATAAGATACCATCATTTTCCATCTGTTTGTAAGAAATACCTAATTTTTTTAGCCAAGCAATTCTTCCTATTTCAAAATATTTAACATAATTTCCGTGATATACAAATGACATTTGGTCAGTTTCGCTATACCTTACTATAATTTCAGTTTTATCTTCCAAAAATGTAATTTGAAACTTATATTTAATCAGTTTATAATATGAGCAAAAAATATTTAATATTCAATAGCAAAATGATTTTTTTTTAATAAAATTTTGCACATATTTGTCATATAATAATAATCAATAAAGTTTAATCAAATTATATTGATTTTCAACAACCAAAAATTACAATTTAAATGATTACAGCTGAATCCGTTTGGAAAAACTGTCTTAAATTCATAAAAGACAACATACAGATTCAAGCTTATAAAACATGGTTCGAACCTATTAAACCAATTAAATTCGAAAACAATGTACTGAGTGTTCAAGTTCCAAGCAAATTTTTTTATGAATGGCTTGAAGAACATTATGTCAAATTATTAAAACTTGCGTTAAACAAAGAACTTGGAGAAAATGCCAGATTAATATATGTTATTAAAATGGAAAATACATTTGGCAACCTTAGTCCATTTACTGAAAAAATACCTAGTCAATATAAGACTAATATCCCTTCTCAAAAAGTTGACCTTTCCATTGGAAATCTTCAAACCGAGTTAAAAAATCCCTTTGTAATTCCTGGTATAAAGAATCTAAAAATAGAATCTCAACTAAATCCAAATTATACTTTTGACAATTTCTTGGAAGGAGACGCAAACAGACTTGCAAGATCAGCAGGTCTAGCTGTTTCCAACAAGCCTGGAGGCACATCATTTAATCCCTTATTAATTTTTGGAGGAGTAGGATTAGGTAAAACACATTTAGCACATGCAATTGGTGTTAATGTAAAAGAAAAATTTCCAGAAAAAACAGTTCTTTATATTTCAGCTGAAAAATTTACACAACAGTATATTGATTCAGTCAAAAAAAATAACAGAAATGACTTCATACATTTTTATCAAATAATAGATGTTTTAATTATTGATGATGTTCAATTTTTCTCTGGAAAAACAGGAACTCAGGATGTATTTTTTCATATTTTTAATCATTTACATCAAAATGGTAAGCAGGTTATTCTGACATCAGATAAAGCACCGGTTGACATGCAAGATATTGAACAAAGATTACTATCTAGGTTCAAATGGGGATTATCTGCTGAACTTCAAAGACCTGATTATGAAACAAGAGTTTCTATTTTAAAAAATAAACTTTATAGAGATGGCGTGGAAATCTCTGATGAAGTAATTGATTATGTAGCTAAAAATATAAAAGTAAACGTTAGAGAACTGGAGGGTGCTGTAATTTCACTAATAGCACAATCATCTTTTAATAAAAAAGAAATTACTGTTGAATTAGCAAAAGGAGTTGTTGAGAAATTTGTTAAAAACACAAAAAGAGAAGTTTCTATAGATTACATTCAAAAAATAGTTTCTGAGTATTTCCAAATGGATGTTTCTACTCTTCAATCAAAAACAAGAAAAAGACATATTGTTCAAGCAAGACAATTAGCAATGTTTTTTGCTAAAAAATTCACAAAAGCATCACTTGCAAGTATTGGATCCCAAATAGGTCGAAGAGATCACGCAACAGTCCTTCATGCCTGTAAAACTGTTGATAATTTATCTTTTACAGATAAACAGTTCAGAAAATATGTTGAAGATTTATCCAAAAAATTTACAGTATAAAATTTGTTGAGATGAGATTAGGAAAACTTTACCTAATTCCTAACAAACTCGGTCAGTCAAAAACTTATAATTTTCCTGAACATCAATATACTTTAATTACGAAAATTAAATATTTTATTTTTGAAAATGAAAAACCAGGAAGAGCTTTTATAAAAGACATAAACCCTGAAAGAAATCAATCCGAATTAAATATATCTGTATTAAATAAATACACTGCCGAAAATGATATTAAGAGTTTTTTAAGTCCTTGTTTAAATGGAAATGATATTGCTTTAATTTCAGACGCAGGATGTCCTGGAGTTGCAGATCCTGGATCTGAAATTGTGAAATTAGCACATGAAAATGAAATAAAAGTTATTCCTTTAGTTGGACCATCTTCAATATTATTGGCGCTAATGGGTTCTGGCATGAACGGTCAAAGTTTTAAGTTCAATGGTTACCTTCCAATAGAGAAAAGCGAAAGAAAAAAAAGAATAAAAATTTTAGAAAATAAATCACTAATTACAACTCAAATTTTTATGGAAACTCCTTACAGAAATAATAAATTTTTATCTACGTTACTTAATACTTTAAAACCAGAAACAAAATTGTGCATAGCTTGTGATTTAACTCTAAGTAGTGAATATATAGAAACAAAAGAAGTTAAAAATTGGAAATCAAAAAAAGTTGATATTCATAAAAGACCCACTATTTTTTTAATACAAAGTAATTAAACCTTAGGCTTTCTTACTGCTTCAACCATTGATAAGTCAAAATTTTTAAAATGTTTTATATACTTTGAAATTGAAGTTCCAAAAGCATCTTTTTTATCATCCTTTCCACCTGAACGCAAATATTTTTTTACATTTCCAGGACCAGCCAAGTGAGCAGCTGCAATTATACCAGACTCACTTATTTTAGTTTCATTGATTATGGTTCCAACAAACCATTTTATGTCTTTTCTTAAAATCCATTTATTTCTCTGAACATTAATTAAGAAAACTCTTTCTTGAAGCTTTGCATCATTAATAAAATTTTTAGAATTTTTAATTCCATACATTTTAAGAGTATTCAAATTAAATTGATATTTACCCATAAAACCAAATTTATTAATACGATTGTAACGCCCACTAGACTCTTTAAAGCCAAGTAATTCTTTAAAGCCGGTGAAGTCATCTATTAAAAAAACATAATTAGGTATTTTAATATTTCTTTCGGTTGATACCAAATATTCTAAGTCAATGTATGAGTTGTCAAATGTTTTATTGTGATTAGTAGAGATAAAAGAAGTGCTAAATACAAATAAGGTTGTAAGCACTAAATTGTTTTTGAAAATACTATGCATTGTGTACGATAATAAGTTAAAATCAATTTAAAATATGCCGCAAACATACATAAAATATTAATTATCTGATATTCAATGTATTACCTTCTTATATTGTTTTTTTTAAGCCAATTTGTATACTGACGTTTGTTTTTGTTGTGCTGCCTGTATGTTTTTGCAAAAATATGATATCCGGGTCTTTTTACATCTGCAACAAAAAACAAGTATTCATGAGTTTCCATTTCTAAAACAGATTCAATTGATGAAAAATCAGGCATGTAAATCGGACCAGGGGGTAATCCTTTATTAACATAAGTATTGTAAGGTGATTTTATCTTTAAATCTCTATACAAAACCCTTCTAATTTTTTTATCAAACCCTTTTTTTTGCTTAATTGTATAAACAACAGTAGGATCTGCTTGTAGTTTCATTCTTTTCTTTAATCTATTGAAATAAACTCCTGAAATGGTTGGTCTTTCATCAACTTTCGGGGTTTCTCTTTGAACTATTGAAGCTAAAACAGAAACTTCAACAGGGCTTAAATTTAATAACTTGGCTTTTTCTTTTCTCAAATTATTCCAATATAAATTATATTGATCAAGCATTTTATCACGAAACTGATCTGCACTTGTATTCCAATAAAATTCATAGGTGTTTGGAAGAAAAATTGCAAAAACAGACTCAGAGTTTAAATTATTTGTCTTTAAAAATAATTTTTCATTAAATGAATTCATCAAACTTAAACTATCAGCTTCTATGTAATTTGATATTCTTGAAGCTAAATTTTCTAACCTTTCAATATTATTAAAAGTTACTTTTACTGGAATATTGTTAAATTTCAATGAGTTCAGAATTTCTTTATTTGAAAAACCTTTTTTTATTTCATATTTACCTGCTTTAATATTGAGAACGTATTTTTTTTTATATGCTGCATCGAAAAAAGATGAAGAATCTTTTAAAAAAGGAAAGATTTGTTTTTTTAAATTATCTAATCCTGAACCTGATTTGATGTATACAAAAACTGATTCATCCTCAAATTTTGTATTATCAGAATAGTAAGTTTTATAATAATTATAAATAACTGCTGTTGAAACCAACAAAGAACTCAATAATCCAATGTATATAATTGTATTGTATATTTTTTTATTTACCATTTATATTTCAATTTCACCTGAAAATACCATTTCAACTTTTCCAGATAATTGGATATCAAAGTACTTTTCTCCACTACAATCAAATTTAACGGATAATTCTCCTCCTTTTGTTTTCAATTTAACCTCTTTAGAATCTGTTTTTCCTGATTTAAACATAGCCAATGCTACTGCTGTAACTCCCGTTCCACAAGAAAGCGTCTCACCCTCTACTCCTCTTTCATATGTTCTTACTAAAAATTCATTTTCTGAGATTTGTTCAACAAAATTCACATTAACTCCTTTTTTATCAAATAAACTGCTGTTTCTTATTTTCTTACCATTTTCATATACTTTATAATCATTGAGATTTTGAACTATTTTTACATAATGAGGTGATCCAGTATCTAGAAAAAGATCATCTCCAAAACTTTTAATATTTCTAACAGATTTCATGGACAAAGTGATTATATCATCAAAAATTGATGCATCGTGTAATCCATCAAAAGCAGTAAAAACTGTATTATCATTAATAATGTTTAGATTTTGAGCGAATTTTACAGAACAACGAGCACCATTTCCACACATAGATCCTAAATTTCCGTCTGAGTTATAATAATTCATTGAAAAGTCAGAAGATTTTGATTGTTCAATTAATATCAATCCATCACATCCAATTCCATATTTTCGATCACAAAGTCTTTTGATTAGAGAATTATTTTCAGAGGGAAAAGTTAAATTAGTGTTATCAACAATTATAAAATCATTTCCGGTTCCTTGATATTTTTGAAATTTAATCTTCATTTTTATAATATCACGAATATATAAAAAGAAAAAGTTGTTAAAAAGTAGTTAAAATATATTTTTCTAAAATTTAAAAATATAATTTTGAATTAAAATTTAATTATGAAAAAATTACTTTATACTTTTTTAGTTTCATTGTTTGGTGGATTTTTGGCATTATTAGTTCACAATTTTTATTATGACCACTCAAATAGTATTATCACAGAGGAAAAAGATAATATGGTTAATATTTCATTTAATCCCTTATCCAATAGTAATTTAAGTAGTGAAAATGATTTTGTTTCTGCTGCAGAAAAAACTATTCACTCTGTTGTTCATGTAAAAAACACTAGTATTAGTGGAGGAAATTCTTCATTATGGGATTATTTCAATAATTCTGGAGGTAAAACTCGAGTTGGAATGGGCTCTGGAGTTATAATTTCAGAAGATGGATACATAATCACAAATAATCATGTGATTGAAAATGCTAGCACAATTGAAGTTACTACAAATAATAACAAGACATACAATGCTGAACTTTTAGGAAGCGATGAAGTTTCAGACATTGCTGTTTTAAAAATTGTTGGAGATGAATCTTTTCCCTACATCAGGTTTGCAGATTCTGACCAAACCAAAATTGGAGAATGGGTGCTAGCAGTAGGAAATCCATTCAATTTAACTTCAACAGTAACGGCTGGAATAATAAGTGCAAAATCAAGAGACTTAAATGATTTTGATTCAAAAAATCAATCATTTATTCAAACCGATGCTGCAGTCAATTCAGGAAATAGCGGAGGCGCTTTAGTTAATACTAATGGAGACCTAATTGGAATTAATACTGCAATTACAAGTGGAACAGGCGGATTTGTTGGATACTCATTTGCTGTACCAAGTAATGTAGCTAGAAAAATCTTTGAGGACATAATTGAATTTGGAAATGTACAAAAAGGATTACTTGGTGTGACAGGATTTGGATTAAACTCTCAATCTGCAAATGAACTTAACATAGATTTAACTGAAGGTTTTTTTGTAAATGATACTGAAGCTGAAATGGGAGCAGAAAGAGCTGGAATTACAAAAGGTGATGTAATAATAAGTCTTGACAATATTAAAATTGAAAAATTTTCTGATTTATCAGGATATTTAAGTACCAAAAGACCCGGTGATAAAATTTCAGTTGGTATAATCAGAGATAATAATATTATTAAGTTAAGTGTGACTTTAGAAAAAAATAATAATGTAAGTTTTTTAGGAATGCAGTTAAAAAATATGACTAAAAATGAATTAGAGTCTTATAAAATAACACACGGTGTTAAGATATCAAATTTAAGAAATAGTTCTCTTTACAGAATGGGAGTAAAACCAGGTTATGCCTTAACAGAAATAAATAATAAAGAAATTAAAAAAACTGAAGATCTGTTAAATTTTAATTCAAATACAAAAATTAACCAAATGATATTTGTGAGTCCAAACGGAGAAAAAGAAAGACTAATTTTTGAGTAATGAGAATTGATATAATAAGTGTTCTTCCTAAACTAATTGAAAGTCCTTTTAATGCTTCAATACTCAAACGAGCAATTGACAAAAAACTAATTGAAGTTAATTTTCACGATTTAAAAGATTATGCTTCTAGTAAAAGAAGGCAAGTAGATGATTATCAGTTTGGAGGAGGATCGGGAATGGTAATGATGATTGAACCTATAAAAAAATGTATCGATTCACTAAAAAAAGAAAGAAAATATGAAGAAGTAATTTACATGACACCGGATGGTGAAATGTTAAATCAAAAAATTTCTAATAAACTTTCATTAAAAGGAAATATAATTATTTTGTGTGGACATTATAAAGGTGTAGATCAAAGGGTTAGAGATAGTTTAATAACTATGGAAATATCTATAGGGGATTACGTGCTTTCTGGCGGAGAGCTGCCTGCTGCAGTACTTTGTGATTCAATAATTAGATTAATTCCTGGTGTGTTAGGAGATGAAACATCAGCACTAACTGATTCTTTTCAAGATGACTTATTGGCTCCACCAGTCTATACTAGACCTTCCTCTTTTGAGAACTTAGATGTTCCTGAAATTCTTCTTTCTGGAGATAAGTTGAAAATAGAACTTTGGAGAGAGGAAAAAGCTTTAGAAAGGACTAAAAATTT
Source organism: Flavobacteriaceae bacterium (assembly GCA_965655865.1). Lineage (GTDB taxonomy): Bacteria > Bacteroidota > Bacteroidia > Flavobacteriales > Flavobacteriaceae > MAG-121220-bin8. The sequence goes on from CBFHJJ010000004.1 coordinate 43,104, forward strand.
AAGACCAGACATTTTTGAGTAAATTCTTTCTATAAATTAAAAAAAAAATGTAAATTCGCATTCGATTTTATTATAACCACTGACGATAATCGTGTATGTTGTAATAAATTAATTTAAAATCTTACACAATGGAATCTTTAATAAAATTCGTTCAAGACGAATTTGTCACTAAAAAAGAAATCCCAACATTCAAATCCGGAGACACAATAACAGTTTATTATGAAATTAGAGAAGGTGAAAAAGTCCGTACTCAGTTTTTCAAAGGTGTTGTGATTCAAATCAAAGGAACTGGACTCACTAAAACTTTTACTATTAGAAAAATGTCTGGTACGATTGGTATTGAAAGAATATTTCCTTTTAATCTTCCTGCTATCCAAAAAATAGAAATTAATAAAAGAGGAAGAGTTAGAAGGTCGAGAATTTATTATTTCCGAGAATTGAGAGGTAAAAAGGCTAGAATAAAGGAAATTAAGAGGTAACTTAATACTCATACAAACTTCATGAAAAAAATTATAGTTAATAATCCAGTTGTTGAACTAGATGGAGATGAAATGACTAGAATTATTTGGGATTTTATCAAAACCAAATTAATACTACCCTACTTAGACATAGATATTAAATATTATGATTTAAGTGTTAAACACAGAGATTTCACTGATGACCAAGTAACAATTGATTCAGCTGAGGCTATAAAAAAATATAATGTTGGTATAAAATGTGCAACTATTACACCTGATGAAGATAGAGTTGTTGAATACACATTAAAAAAAATGTGGAGATCCCCAAATGGAACGATTAGAAATATAGTTGGCGGTACAGTTTTCAGAGAACCTATAATTATGAATAATGTTCCAAGGTATGTTCAAGGTTGGACAAAACCAATTTGTATTGGAAGACATGCATTTGGTGATCAATACAAAGCTACTGACATAGTTACCCACGGGAAAGGAAAATTAACAATGACTTTTACACCTGAAAACGGTGATAAACCTAAAACTTGGGAAGTTTATAATTTTCAAGAAAATGGAGTTGCCATGAGCATGTATAATATTGATTCTTCAATTTATGGATTTGCAAGGTCTTGTATGAATCAAGCTTTAACCAAAAAATGGCCTTTATACTTATCTACTAAAAACACTATTTTAAAAGCTTACGACGGACGTTTTAAGGATGTCTTTCACGAAGTTTATACTAACGAGTTTAAAGAAAAATTTGAAGCTGCTGGAATAACATACGAACATAGATTAATTGATGATATGGTTGCAGCCGCCATGAAATGGAATGGTGGGTTTGTATGGGCCTGTAAGAATTACGATGGTGATGTTCAATCTGATACAGTTGCTCAGGGTTTTGGTTCACTAGGTTTAATGACTTCGACTTTAGTCACACCTGATGGAAAAACAATGGAGGCAGAAGCTGCACATGGAACTGTAACTAGACATTACAGAGAACATCAAAAAGGCAATGAAACTTCTACCAATCCCATAGCTTCTATATTTGCTTGGACAAGAGGTCTTGCTCATAGGGGAAAACTTGACAACAATAATGAACTCATAGACTTTTGTAAAACACTAGAAACTGTTTGTGTTCAAACAGTTGAAAATGGTCAAATGACAAAAGATTTAGCTCTGTTAATTCATGGTAAAAGCTTAAATAGATCTCATTATTTAAATACACAAGAATTTTTAGATGCCATCAAGAAAGGTTTGGACTCAAGCTTTAATTAATAAATATACTGGCATATTTTTTGTTATTAATTAGTTAGAAATTATTCAAATAATTTTAAATTTTATTAATGTTCAAAAAGTATTTATATTTAATTCTTTTCCTATCAATTAATTTTATTTATTCTCAAGACAATTTTACTATAAGTGGATATGTTATGTCTTCTGAAAGCAACGAACTTGTTATTGGAGCTAATATCGTTTTTCCAGAAATTAATTCCGGGGCTATCACAAACAGTTACGGTTTTTTTTCAATAACAATTCCTGAGGGAGATTACAAAGTAGAGATTAGTTCAATTGGATTTAAGAATATTTCAGAAAAGATTTTACTTCAAAAAGATTTAAAAGTAAACTATTATTTAGAAGAAAATATTGAAAATTTAAATGAAGTAGTTGTCACTAAAAACGTTGAAGAAATAGATATAAAAAAACCTGTGATGAGTTTAAATATCTTATCCAATCAAACTATAAAACAAACTCCTGTATTATTTGGAGAATCTGATTTGTTAAAAACAATTCAACTTTTGCCTGGAGTTTCAAATTCGGGTGAAGGAACTGGGGGATTTAATGTTCGTGGTGGTGCAGGCGATCAAAATTTAATATTATTTGATGAAGCTATTATTTATAACTCCTCACACCTATTTGGACTGTTTTCGGTATTTAATTCAGATGCAATTAAAGAATTAAAACTTTACAAGGGTGGAATTCCTGCATCATATGGCGGAAGATTATCTTCAGTGTTAGATGTATATCAGAAAGATGGAAATAGTAAATCAAACAAACTTAGTGGTGGTATCGGACTAATTTCAAGTAGATTACTTTTTGAAGGTCCAATACAAAAAAACAAAAGTTCATTTCTAATTGCAGGTAGAGGATCTTATGCACATTTATTTTTAAAATTAACTGATATTGAAAATGTGGCATATTTTTATGATTTAAATACAAAATCTAACTTTAAAATAGACGATAAAAACACGTTATACTTTTCAGGTTATTTTGGAAGAGACTTATTTAGATTAAATAATACTTTTTCTAACACTTATGGGAATTCCACAATTAACTTAAGATGGAATCATTTATTGAGTGACAAAACATTCACAAACACATCAGTTATATATAGTGATTATTATTATGGATTAACTCTTGATTTCATAGGATTTAATTGGAATTCAGGAATTAAAAATTTAAATATAAAGTTCGATCTAAAAAATTATTATTCTGAAAAAATTCAATTTAATTATGGACTTAATTCTATATATTATGAATTTAATCCCGGCGAGATAAAACCGATTAATGATTCAGGAATTAATTATAAAAATTTAAATAAAAAGTATGCATTGGAAAATTCTGCATACTTTGATGTTATTCATAATATTTCAAAAAGATTTGCATTAAGATATGGCTTAAGAGTTAATCAGTTTCTCAGATTTAAACAAAATGGTCTCAATAGTTACTTAAATGACAATCCTGTAGATTATGATTCTAATCTAGGTATATATAAAGGTGCTGAACCAATAGGAGAATTTAACAAAAATAAAAATACTTTAAAAGCATATGGAAATATAGAGCCTAGATTAAATTTAGCTTACAACTTCGATAATAAATCAATAAAAGCTAGCTATAATAGATTAAATCAGTACATACATTTAATTTCAAATACAAGTGCACCAGCTCCTTTGGATGTATGGACACCTAGTGGCCCTTATTTAAAACCCCAAAAACTAGATCAATGGGCATTAGGATTTCAATCAAAAATTAAAAATAAATTTAATTTAGAAACTGAATTGTTTTATAAAAAAATTAAAAACAGACTTGATTATATTGATGGAGCAGATTTAGTAGCTAATGAAGCGGTAGAACGTGTTTTATTATCAGGAAAGTCAAGAGCATATGGGTGGGAATTTTTATTTAAAAAAAGCCAAGGTAAACACACTTATTGGTTAGCTTATACTCTTTCTAAATCTGAGCAAAAAACTGAAGGAAGAACAAGTTTTGAAAAAGGGATAAATGATGGTGAATGGTATTATACTCCTTATGATAAAACCCACGACATTAGTTTTGTTTCAAATTATAAAATTTCAAATAAATTTACATTAAATACTAATTTCATTTTTCAAACTGGTCAACCCACTAATTATCCGGTTGGACAGTACACTTATATGGATTTAAATATTCCAAATTATGGACCTAGAAATTCTAGAAGATTACCAAATTATCATAGATTAGATGTTTCAGTAACATTGAATTCTCAAAAAATAAAAAAATACAAAAGCGAATGGGTTTTTGGTTTTTATAACATATATAACAGAGATAATGCAAACTCTATTTTTTTTAGAGAGAATAGCGAAACTTTGAAAAATGAGGCGGTACAACTATCTATTTTTGGTATTGTACCAAGCATAACTTACAACTTTAAATTTTGATGAAAAAACTTATATTAATTACTTTAATAGCATTCACATTAAGTTGTGAAAAAGTAATAGAACTTGAAACAGAGTTTGAGGATAAAAGACTTGTAATAGATGCTAGTATATCAAAACATAAAGATAGTATCAATGGAAGAGCTGTTGTGAAGCTAAGCGAAACCATGCCTTATTTTTCTGATAATAATAGTAATGTAGAAAATGCACTGGTTTCTATTAAAGTAAATGAAGAAAATTTTAATTTAAATTTTGATAATGTTAAATCATATTATTGGTCCAAAATAAATAATATTGAAAATGAAGATTATATTTTATCAATAAAGCATGATGATAACATTTATATTTCAACTGAAAAATTAATTCAAACACCAAAAATTAACTCTGTAAAATTTGGTGATAGAAAGTCATTAAATGAAGATGAAGTTGAATTACTTATAACTTTTAATGATCCACCAGAGACAGGTAATTATTATTTGTGGAAATTTGGCCCTAAAAAAAATGGCAAATTTGATTATTTACCTGCCCTAGATAAATATATAAACGGAAATGAATTTACTTTTTCATTTTTTATTGATAAAACTGAATATTTAAAAGAAGTAGATTTTATCAATATTGAAATAAATGGAATAAGTGAAGACTATTATAATTATCTTAACATACTTACTTCTCAAGCTGGAGCGCAAAGCGGAAGGCCATTTTCTACGGCAAATTCAGTTATTAAAGGTAATATCATAAATCAATCAAATCCTGAAAATTTTCCTTTGGGATATTACATAGTTTCTGAATTTGATTACTTTAGATTATCAAAAAAAGATGCTCCTGCAGATTTTTTTGATTAAAAAGTAATTTATGAGTTTTGAAAGGATAACAGAATCGAATTCAAATTATGATGATTTAGAATTAAAATCGTCTATAGAATTGTTGAAAATAATAAACAAGGAAGATCAATCTGTTGCTTTCAGTGTTCAAAAAGAATTAGGTAACATAAATAATTTAATTTTAAAAGTAATTGAACAAATTAGTAATGGAGGAAGAATATTTTATATTGGTTCTGGAACAAGCGGAAGATTAGGTGTAGTTGATGCATCTGAATGTCCTCCAACATTTGGAGTTGAAAGTACACTATTCAATGGAATCATAGCAGGTGGAGATAACGCCATAAGAAAAAGTATTGAAAATGCTGAAGATGAACCAATGAAGGGTTGGAAAGACTTATTAGATTTTAATATAAATAAAAACGATTTTGTAATTGGAATTGCTGCATCAGGAACTACACCATATGTAATTGGTGCCATAAGCAATTGTTTTAAAAAAAACATACCCTCAGGTTGCATTACATGCAATCCAGGCAGTCCATTATCTTTAGCATGTGAATACCCAATTGAAATAAATGTTGGACCCGAAGTAGTAACTGGAAGTTCAAGAATGAAAGCTGGAACAGCGCAAAAAATGGTGTTAAACATGATTTCCACAATATCAATGATAAAAATTGGTAAAATAAAAGGAAATAAAATGGTAGACATGCAACTTTCAAATGACAAATTAGTAAACAGAGCAAAAAATATTATTATGAATACCTTAAGGGTAAATGAAAAAAAGGCAAATGAGCTTTTAAGTATTCATAAAAGTGTTAGGAAAGCAATTAATAGTCATTCAAAATGAAAGAAAATCTATTTGGCAAAGGTTTTAAACAGATAATACTGTCCTTCTTTTTTATGTTTTTAGGCCCTACTCTAATGTTTCAATCCCTAAAAAATGAGGAACATCCTTGGTTTTTAATTGTTTTTATCGTTAGTATAATTATTTGTTTCACTGCAATTTATCAAGGTTTTAATGGATTAAAAAATATCATGAAAGCTATTTTTAAAAAAAAAGACAGTTAAGTTGTTAAGTAATTCAATGATATTATCTTTGCAATAATATTTTTATAAATGATTCAAATAAAATTTCCTGATGGAGCTACTAGATCTTATGAATCTGGTGTAACACCTTTTCTAATTGCAACTTCAATTAGCGAAGGTCTTGCTAGAAATATAATTTCTGCAAAATTCAATGGAAAAATAATTGAAACAGTTACTCAGCTAATAGATGATGGAGATTTAACTTTTTACACGTGGAATGATTTTGAAGGTAAAAAAGCTTTCTGGCACTCTTCAGCACATTTATTAGCACAAACTTTAAAGGAATTTTATAACAATATTAAACTTACTATTGGTCCTGCAATAAATAATGGATTCTATTACGATGTAGATTTTGGAGAGCATATAATGTCAGAAAAAGATTTTTCTAAAATTGAAAAAAGAATGATTGAAATTGCAAGAGAAAAACACGAATTTAAACTCAGAACAATTTCAAAAACATCTGCTTTAGAATATTATTCAGACATTAACAATGAATATAAAGTAGAGCTAATAAAAAACTTAACAGATGGAGAAATAACATTTTGTGATCACGATAATTTTACCGATTTGTGCAAAGGAGGTCATATTCCGCACACAGGATACATAAAAGCAGTCAAACTAATGAGTGTGGCAGGTGCCTATTGGAGAGCTGATCAAAAAAACAAACAACTTACTCGAGTTTATGGAATTTCTTTTCCTAAACAAAAAGAATTAACAGAGTATTTAGAACTTATTGAAGAAGCTAAAAAAAGAGATCACAGAAAACTTGGGAAAGAACTAGAATTGTTTACATTTTCAAATAAAGTTGGACAAGGTCTACCTTTATGGCTTCCTAAAGGAGCCGAGTTAAGGGAAAGATTAGAGAATTTCTTAAAAAAAGCTCAAAAAAAAGCTGGATATGAACAAGTTATATCACCGCATATAGGTAATAAAGAACTTTACATGACATCTGGTCATTACCAAAAATATGGAGAAAGTAGTTTTCAACCAATAACTACACCTGCAGATGGAGAAGAGTTTTTATTAAAACCTATGAATTGTCCGCACCACTGTGAAATATATAATGCAAAACAATGGAGCTATAAAGAACTTCCTGCTAGATATGCTGAGTTCGGAACAGTTTATAGATACGAACAAAGTGGTGAATTACATGGATTAACAAGAGTTAGAGGTTTTACTCAGGATGATGCACATATTTTTTGTACTCAAGATCAATTAAATTCTGAATTTAAAAATGTAATAGACTTAGTACTATATGTTTTTAAATCACTTGGATTTGAAAACTTTACAGCTCAAGTTTCTTTGAGAGATACTGAAAATAAAGATAAATATATTGGTTCTGATGATAATTGGAAGGAAGCAGAAAATGCTATTTTAAATGCAACTAAAGAAAAAGGGTTAAATTATAAAATTGAATATGGAGAAGCTGCATTTTACGGACCGAAATTAGACTTTATGGTTAAAGATGCTTTAGGAAGAGAGTGGCAACTAGGAACAATACAAGTTGATTATAATCTTCCTGAAAGATTTGATTTAACATATATTGATAAAAATAATGAATCACAAAGACCAGTTATGATTCACAGAGCTCCTTTTGGAAGCTTAGAAAGATTTATAGCTATTTTAATTGAACATACGGGTGGTAATTTTCCATTATGGCTAACTGCGAATCAAGTATCTATAATCCCTGTTGGAGAAAAACACAAAATATATAGCGAAAAAGTTTTAAAATTACTAGAAAATGACGAAATTCGCGCCACTGTTGATGACAGAAGTGAGACGGTTGGAAAAAAAATACGTGAATCTGAACTTAAAAAAGTTCCTTTTATGTTAATTGTTGGTGATGAAGAGATTAAGCAAGAAATATTTCCTATCAGAGCTCATGGCGGAATTGACATAGGTAAAATGAATATTGATGATTTTGTTCAATTTATAAAGAAAAAAACATCTGAAAAGATTAAAGATTTTTAAATAATTTAAACTTACAGCTATAGCAATTAGAAGAAAAAGAAGCAGAAGACCTGCTAGAATAATTAAAGAGAATCCTCATAAAATAAATGGATTCATAAGAGCTAATGAAATTAGACTCGTAGGCAATAATGTTGAAGTTGGTGTATACCCGCTTCAAAAGGGTATTGAGTTAGCTAATGAATTAGAATTGGATTTAGTTGAAATCTCTCCAAAAGCTTCACCCCCAGTTTGTAAAATATTAGATTATAAAAAGTTTTTGTATGAACAAAAGAAAAGAGATAAAGTTTTAAAAGCAAAATCAACTAAAGTAATTGTAAAAGAGATAAGATTTGGTCCTCAAACAGATGAACATGATTATCAGTTTAAAAAGAAACATGGAATAAAGTTTCTTAAAGAAGGTGCTAAATTAAAAGCTTATGTTTTTTTTAAAGGAAGATCGATAATTTTTAAAGAACAAGGTCAAATATTGTTGTTAAAACTTGCTCAGGAATTAGAAGAATATGGAAAAGTTGAGTCCTTACCTACTATGGAAGGAAAAAAAATGATTATGTTTGTTGCCCCTAAGAAATAAATAATAAAGAAGTTATGCCTAAAATGAAAACAAAATCTAGTGCTAAGAAAAGATTCAAAGTTACTGGAACAGGTAAAATTAAAAGAAAGCACGCTTTCAAAAGTCACATTTTAACAAAAAAGTCTAAAAAAAGAAAGTTAAAGCTAACTCACTCTGGACTCGTAAGTGACAGCGATAGTGATAATATTAAACAACAATTACGTTTGAAATAGAACGGTTTATAAAAATAAGTTTAACCAGGAAAAAGGTATAAAGTTCATAATTTTGACACCTAATCCAAAAAAATAAATAAAATGCCAAGATCAGTAAATTCTGTCGCATCAAGACAGAGAAGAAAAAAAATTCTTAAACAAGCTAAAGGATATTTCGGAAGAAGAAAAAACGTTTGGACAGTAGCTAAAAATGCTGTTGAAAAAGGTCTTACTTATGCTTACAGAGATAGAAAAAATAAGAAAAGAACATTTAGAGCGCTCTGGATCACAAGAATAAATGCCGGAGCTAGATTACATGGATTATCTTATTCTGAGTTAATGGGTAAATTAAAAGCTAATAATATTGATATTAATAGAAAAGTTTTAGCTGATTTAGCGATGAATAATCCTCAAGCTTTTACAGAAATTGTAAATAAAGTAAAATAAGGGCATTTTTTTAAAAAGGCATATCCTCATTATCGTCTCTGTATCCACCACTTTCAAAAGCTTGATCCGGATTAACTTTTAAGCTATCCTTGTTAATTTTTGATTGGTATTCAAATGGCGTTTCAAAATTATCTAAGTTTTCAAATTTTCCTAGGTTAGAAACAAACTTAAGCTTAATATTATTCAAACCTCCATTCCTGTGTTTTGCAACTATAAATTCAGCTTGTCCTGCAGATGGAGTTCGTTCTTCATCGTCCCATTCATCAATTTTATAATATTCAGGTCTATAAATAAAAGATACAATATCAGCATCTTGTTCAATAGCACCAGATTCTCTTAAATCTGAAAGTATAGGTCTTTTACTTCCTCCTCTTGTTTCAACTGCCCTTGATAATTGAGATAAAGCAATAACCGGAACATCAAGTTCCTTAGCTAAGGCTTTTAAGTTTCTAGAAATAGTTGATATTTCTTGTTCACGGTTACCATTTTTATTTGAACCTCCAGCTGTCATTAATTGAAGATAATCAATTACGATAAGTTTAATTCCGTGTTGAGAAGACAACCTTCTAGCTTTAGCTCTTAGATCAAAAATAGACAATGATGGTGTATCATCAATAAACAAAGGAGCATTTTCGAGAGCAGATACTTTAACATTTAATTGCTCCCACTCAAATTTTTCTAAATTACCAGTTCTTAATTTTTCAGAGGACAATCCTGTTTCCGAGGAAATAAGTCTTGTAATTAACTGTATCGAAGACATTTCAAGAGAGAAAAAAGCTATTGGAATATTTTGAGCTACGGCAATATTTCTAGCCATAGATAATGTTAAAGCAGTTTTACCCATCCCAGGTCGGGCTGCAATAATAACTAAATCACTTGGTTGCCATCCCGAGGTCAATTTATCAAGATCAGAAAAACCAGAGGGAATTCCGCTAAGACCGTCTTTATTTGATATTTCTTCGATTTTTTTCTTTGCTTGTATTACTAAGCTTTGAGCAGTTTCGGTAGATTTCTTAATATTTCCTTGAGTAACATCATACAATTTAGATTCTGCTTTATCTAATAAATTAAAGACATCTTTAGTTTCGTCATAAGATTCCTCAATAATTTCGGTTGAAATCCTGATTAAACTTCTTTGTATATATTTTTGTAAAATAATTCTGGCATGATATTCAATATGAGCAGACGATGAAACTTTTTGTGTAAGTTGAACTAAATAGTAATCCCCTCCAGCTTTTTCTAATTTTCCATCAGATTTAAGTTTTGTTGAAACGGTTAATAAATCTATTGGTTCAGTGTTTTCAAATAGCTTTACTATGCTTTGAAATATATATTGATGAGATTCTTTATAAAAGGCTTCAGAATGTAAAATATCTATAACTGCATCTACACCCTTCTTATCTATCATCATAGCACCCAAAACAACTTCTTCTAAATCTAAAGCCTGAGGAGGAAGTTTTCCTTTTTCAAAAGGAACAACCTGAGGGTTTTTAAAAGATCTATCAAAATTTGGTTTGACTTTTTCCATACATCTAACTTAGAAAAAGTAAAATAGATTGAGCTACAAAAGAGAAATATATAACAAACAAGAATTTGTTAATAAATCATAATAATTGTTAATATCAGGAAGTTTTTATTCGTCAAATACACCCATCGAAGTAAACTTATCCATTCTATCGTTAATAAGCTCTTCTATATTTTTTTGAGATAATAAATTAAATGAATTGATAATAGCCTTTTTGACAGATTTAAAAATCTTTTCTCTATCGTTATGAGCACCTCCCAATGGTTCAGGTATAATTTTATCAATTAACTTATTCTTTTTCATATCGTTGGGGGTTAATTTTAAAGCTTCAGCAGCTTTCTCTTTATAATCCCAACTTCTCCAAAGAATCGAAGAACAAGATTCAGGTGATATAACAGAGTACCACGTGTTTTCTAGCATCATTACATGGTCTCCTATTGCAATACCTAAAGCTCCACCAGAAGCTCCCTCACCTATTACAATTGAAATAATTTGAGTTCTAATATTAAACATTTCAAAAATATTACGTGCTATAGCTTCTCCTTGTCCCCTTTCTTCAGCTTCTAATCCAGGAAAAGCACCTGGTGTATCAATTAAAGTAACTATAGGAATATTAAATTTCTCTGCAGACCTCATTAGTCTCAAAGCTTTTCTGTAACCCTCAGGGTTAGCCATACCAAAATTACGATATTGACGTGTTTTTGTATTATATCCCTTTTGCTGACCAATAAACAGGAACGATTGATCATTAATTTTACCAAATCCACCAATCATGGCTTTATCATCACCAATATTTCTATCACCATGCAATTCTAAAAATGATCCATTTGTTAAAGCTTGAATATAATCTAATGTATATGGTCTAGAAGGATGTCTGGAAAGTTGAACTCTTTGCCATGGAGTAATATTATTATAAATATCACGTTTAGTAATATCAATTTTTGTTAATAATTTTTCGCAAGTCTCAGAAACATCTATCTCAGATTTATCACCAATTGATTTACATTCAGCTAGCTGGTCCTCTAATTCTTTTAAAGGAGATTCAAAGTCTAAATATTCCATGTTATTAAAATATTTTTCAAATATATAAATAAATAAAAATTAAAAAATTTTATTTTTACGAAGCTTTATAATTCCATTTAAAATAACAGAAATAAAAATTATAATAAAGCCTATATAAAATTCTGTAGAAAGTTGACTGTTTTCATTTAGAATAATTATTGCTAAAACAATACCATAAACCGGTTCCATATTAATGGATATCATTAATGAATAAGGACTTAAATGTTTTAATACATCAACAGAAATGACAAAAGCATAAGCAGTACATACTGATCCAAGTAACAATAGCCAAAACCAGTCAGAAGTGGAAAGTTTAAAAAATTCAGTATTAAAATCACCAACAAAAATTAAGATCAAAGTAATTAATACAACACCACCAAAAAGTTCATAGATAGTTATTATTAAAGAAGTTGATTCTTTAATAAGTTTTCCATTAATTAATCCAAAAACTGCACTTAGAAAAACTGAAATCAAGGCATAAAATATTCCTTCAACATAATAATATTGGGATTTAAAAATTAAAGAAGTTCCTATAACAACGAAAATTCCTAAAAAAATTTCATAAGGAATTATTTTTCGTTTATAAAATAAAGGCTCCAAAAATGAAGTTAAAAATGCCCCTAACGAAAGTACACTTAGAGTAATTGAGACATTAGAAACTTTTATGGCTTGAAAAAAAGTAATCCAATGTAAAGAAATTAATACTCCACAAAAAAGCAATTTAAATAGAAGCCTAAAAGAAACTTTTATTTTTTTTTTAAAAATTACAGAGAAAAGTATCAAAATAAGAAAAGCAATTAACATTCTATACCATACTAGACTTAAAGAGTTTACAGAAATTAATGAACCTAGTATTGCAGTAAATCCAAAAATGAAAACTATAAAATGAAAATGTAAAAAACTATTAAGTTTATTTTTTTGCATTTTTTAAAAAATAAATAGCTAATAATAAAAAAACAAAATTTGGTGTCCATGCACCTAAAAAAGGAGACAAATTTGATTTACTTACCATAACTGCAAAAAACTTATCAAAAAAAACAAATGTAAAAGCAGTAATGATACCAAATGCTAAATTAATTCCCATTCCTTCCCTTCTTTTAAATGATGAAACAGAGACAGCTAGCAATGTTAATACAAATACAGAAAAAGGTATACTCCATCTTTTATGTCTAACTAATAAATGATTATTTATTAATGGAGATCCACTTTCAATTTCTTTATTAATAAAATCATTAAGCTGAAAAAAATTTTGTGTTTCTGCCATATAATTTAGACTAGAAAGTTCATCTATTTTAAAGGAAAAAATTGTGTCTTTAATTCTTTTTGATTCAATTAACTGACTGTTGTTCTTAAAAGTTCTTTTAAAATAATCGTTCAAACGATATATACTATCTTCAGAAACCCATCTGATGTTTCGGGCAGTTATTTTATAACTTAAAGAATTATCGATAAATTTTTCATAAGAAAAATCATAAGCCATTTCTCTTGTAGGATTATAACTACTCACATAAACAAAATCATTATCATTAACCTGTTTGTAAATCTTAGAAGTTTCTCTTGATTTTTTATTTTTTTTCAAATATTTATATTGAAATTCATTATATTTTTTATTCTTTTCTGGAACTATAAACATCCCTGAAAAAAGAGCAAAAACAGCTATAATTGAAGCTGCAATCATAAATGGTTTTAGATATCTATTAAAAGAAATACCAGAACTTAGAATGGCAATAACTTCTGAATTATTGGCTATTTTTGACGTAAACCATATTACGGCTAAAAAAACAAAAATTGGATAAAGAGTGTTTCCGAAATACCAAACAAAATTTAAATAATAATCTACAATTTCATTAAACGGCACGTCGAATTCTTTTAATTTATCAATTTTTTCAGATAAATCAACTAATATTCCAATTGGAATAAATAATAATAACATTGCAGTAAATGTTATCAAATATTTTTTAATTATGTAATTATCTAAAATTTTCAAAAAATTATAATTTATTTTCCATTTGTCTAACCATAAGTTTTTTCCAAGCTAAAAAAGTACCATTTAAAATTTGATTTCTAGCTTCTCTAACCAACCATAAATAGAAGGCTAAGTTATGAATTGTTGCAATTTGTCTTCCTACTGACTCTTTCACAGTAAATAAGTGTCTTAAGTATGCTTTTGAATAGTATGTATCAACATATGAATAATTGTCATTATCCAAAGGACTGAAATCATTTTCCCATTTTTTATTTTTAATATTAATTCTTCCCTGAGCTGTAAATAGCATACCATTTCTTGCATTTCTTGTTGGCATTACGCAATCAAACATATCAACACCAAGAGCAATATTTTCTAATAAATTAATAGGAGTACCCACTCCCATTAGATATCTAGGTTTTTCTTCAGGAAGGACATTACACACAACTTCTGTCATAGCATACATTTCTTCAGCAGGTTCACCAACTGATAAACCTCCAATAGCATTTCCAAAAGCATTGGTCTCAGAAATAAATTCTGCAGACTGCAACCTTAAATCTTTATATACGCTGCCCTGTACTATAGGAAATAAAGTTTGAGAATAGCCATGAATTGGATCAGTTTTCTTAAACTCATTTATACATCTAATTAGCCATCTATGTGTCATGTGCATAGATTTTTTAGCATAATTATATTCACATGGATAAGGTGTACATTCATCGAAAGCCATTATTATATCAGCTCCTATTGATTTCTGAATATTAATTGCCCTTTCAGGTGTAAAAAAATGATAAGAACCGTCTATGTGAGATTTAAACTTAACACCTTCTTCTTTAATTTTTCTGTTTGCAGATAAAGAATAAACTTGATAGCCTCCACTGTCAGTAAGAATAGGAGAATTCCAGTTCATAAACTTATGAATTCCTCCAGCTTCAGAAATAATATCAGGACCAGGTCTTAAATACAAATGATAATTATTAGCTAAAATAATATCAGGGTTAACTTCTTTTTTTAAAACTAACTGATCTACGCCTTTAACTGTTGCAGCAGTTCCGACTGGCATAAAAATTGGGGTTTGAATGACTCCATGATCAGTTTCAATAGTACATGCCCTCGCTTTAGATTCAGAATCTTTATATTCTAATTTAAATTTCATAAATAAAAGGTCAAAGATAATCATCTATAGTTATTAATAATATCTATTTAAAATTGTTAATTAATTTTGTATTTAATTATTAAAATTGGTTTGCAATAGAGTCTCATATAATTAAATTTGATAATTATCAAAAAATAATTAAATGCAAATCAATTTAAACGATTTAACTACACAAGTTAGAAGAGACATTCTTAGGATGGTTCATAAAGTTAATTCTGGGCATCCAGGAGGTTCATTAGGATGTGCTGAATTTTTAGTTGTATTATTCAATGAGATCATGAACCGAAAAAAAGGATTTGATATGAATGGCCGTGATGAAGATGTTTTTTTCTTATCTAATGGTCACATATCACCTGTTTTTTACAGTGTTTTAGCAAGAGTTGGATATTTTCCCATTAATGAATTAAACACATTTAGATTATTGGATTCCAGATTACAAGGTCATCCTACAACACACGAAGGTCTTCCCGGAGTTAGAATAGCCTCTGGGTCCCTTGGTCAAGGTTTATCTGTGGCTATTGGAAGTGCAGAAGCGAAGAAGCTAAACAACGATTCAAATTTAGTTTATGTATTAATGGGCGATGGAGAATTACAGGAGGGTCAAAACTGGGAAGCTATTATGTATGCTTCTGCAAAAAAAATTGATAATTTGATTGCTACAGTTGATTTAAATGGAAAACAAATTGATGGTTCCACAGACGATGTTCTTCCGATGGGAAGTATCAAAGAAAAATTTGAAGCTTTTGGATGGGATGTGTTAGAGATTAAAAAGGGAAATAATATTGAAGATATTTCAAAAGGATTGTTAACTGCAAAATCACTTTGCGGTAATGAAAAACCTATTTGTATATTACTTAATACTATGATGGGCAATGGAGTAGATTTCATGATGCATACCCATGCATGGCATGGAAAAGCACCAAACGATGAACAATTGATTTCAGCCTTATCTCAAAATAAAGAAACTCTTGGAGATTATTAATAAAATCACTTAACAAAACAATGAAAGAATATACTTACACAGAAAAAAAAGATACAAGAAGTGGTTTTGGAGCCGGCTTAGCTGAATTGGGAAGGAAAAACCCAAATGTTGTAGCGCTTTGTGCAGATCTTATTGGATCATTAAAAATGAATAAATTTATAGAAGAAAATCCTAATAGATTTTTTCAAGTTGGAATTGCTGAAGCAAATATGATGGGGATAGCAGCAGGATTAACGATTGGAGGTAAAATTCCATTTACTGGAACTTTTGCTAATTTTTCTACTGGAAGAGTTTATGATCAGATAAGACAATCAATTGCTTACTCTGGAAAAAATGTAAAGATTTGTGCTTCTCACGCCGGGGTAACACTTGGTGAAGATGGTGCAACACATCAAATACTTGAAGATATTGGACTTATGAAAATGCTTCCTGGTATGGTAGTCATTAATCCATGTGATTATAATCAAACAAAAGCTGCTACAATTGCTATTGCAGATTACGTCGGTCCTGTCTATTTAAGATTTGGGAGACCAGCAGTACCTGTCTTTACAGCTGAAAATCAAGTTTTTGAAATAGGAAAAGCTGTAAAATTAATTGAGGGTAGTGATGTTACTATTATAGCTACCGGCCATTTAGTTTGGGAAGCCTTAGAAGCTTCAAAAATTTTGAATAAACAAGGTGTTTCAGCAGAGGTAATAAACATACACACAATAAAACCTTTAGACAAAGAAGCTATTATAAAGTCTGTTTCAAAAACAGGATGTGTAGTAACTGCTGAAGAGCATAATTTTTTAGGTGGACTAGGAGAAAGTGTAGCTAGGGTTTTAGTCAAAAACATACCAGTTCCTCAGGAATTTGTAGCAACAAACGATACATTTGGTGAATCTGGAACACCAGCCCAACTAATGGATAAATACGGGATTAATTACAAATCCATAATAGATTTAAGTTTAAAAGTTATTAAAAGAAAAAGAACGTGAAAAAAATTAATATATTATTCTTAATTATTTCTCTTAGTGGATTTTCACAATTTGAATATGGTTTAAAAGGTGGTATAAGTTTTAATAGCAATTTAAATATAAATTCTAAAATCGAATCAATTGATAATAGTATAAACATTTTTGAGTCCAGAAATGGACAACATATTGGAGTGTTTCTCAAATTATCAATTTCTGACTTTTTCATTAGACCTGAAATAATCTATTCTAAAATAAAAAACAGCTATGACATCCCATATGTTCTAGTTCAAACACAAAACGTTATTACAGATTTTAATCAACATAAAATTGACGTCCCTGTAATGTTAGGCTATAAAGTTTTTGGATTTGTGAATATATTTGCTGGCCCAAGATTCGAGTTTATTAAAAATGTAAATTATGAAAATATTGATATAAATGATTTAAAAAATCAATACAGATTAGGTCTTCAATACGGAATAGGTTTGAAATTTGGAAAATTTGAAATTGACCTCAGAGCTGAAAGAGGTTTTTCTGAAAATGAAATTAATTTTATGGAAAACCAAGCGGAAATCAAAAATCAATATATAACATCACAAGGACGCTTGTATCTTTTAGGAATATCTTATTATTTGTAAATACTAATTTTCATCATTATCTAAATAATCAGGAACACCATCTCCGTCAGTATCATCAGGAATACCATCTCCATCCTCATCATATTCATCTTCAGTTAGAACACCATCTCCATCATCATCTCTATCTCTGTAATTTGGTATATTATCTGAGTCCGTATCATCGTTGCTGAATATGTGATCACCATTTAAATCCTCATCAATAGAGTTTATTCCATCAGCATCATGATCAGCGGTATTCATAGTATGCATGTTAACTTGAAAAATTAGTGGTGAATAAGCTGGTATTGTAGCGGTATTATTTTCATAATAACCTAAAAAAGAGGGCATTATAACAAACCCTACTCCAAAATTATTAAATTCATAAGTACCGTTTGGATTTGTTGAAATATCACCTCTTTTTAATAATGCATTAAATTCTTTAAACCCTCTGACTACAGTTGTATTGTCTAACCATATTGGATTCTTTCTTGAATCAAAAACATTATTACCCAAGGTTAAGCCTTTATATGAAACAAAAACTGAATCGGCAACAGTAGGGCTTTGGCCACTTCCTTCTCTATTAATAATGTAATATAAATTGTGAGGAACAACTTCGTCATTTTCATCAAGAATATCAATACTCAGAGTAGTTACCTGATCAAACAAGGAAATTTTATCACTATTATCGCCTGAAATTGTGTCAATAACCAATTCAACAGTATTGTTTGAAGAAAGATTAGTGAAATCTTCATAATTGTAAAAATGTGTTTGCATAAATTCAATTATGGAATCGTTTTCAATTACATACTGAGTCGAAATTGGTTCCATAGGGACAGAATCGGTTTCTTCGTCATCAGTTCCACCACAAGAATTAAATAAAATAACGATCGATAAAAAAAATATAATGTTTCTGAACAATTTTTTCATTTAAAATAAATATGCCGCAAGATACAATTTTCTTATATTTCTGATATAAATTATAAATTTTATTTATTAATGAGAATTGATCTATTTCTTTGGTATACAAGAATTTTTAAATCAAGAACTATTGCGAGTAATTCTTGTAAAAAAGGTCATATAAAAATTGATGGCAAATCTGTCAAACCATCCTTTGATGTTTTTAACGGGTCATTATTTAGTGTGAAAAAAAAACAAATATTACATAATTTCTACATAAAAGATTTACCCTCATCAAGAGTTGGCGCTAAAATTGTGGATCTTTATTTAAAAGATTTGACTCCACAGTCTGAGAATGAAAAAAAAGAAATACTATTGAAAACTAAAAATAATTTTAAATTCAAAGGGAAACCTAGCAAAAAAGAAAGAAGAGATATCACTGAATTTCTAAATGAATAATTATATTTAATAAAATTTAAGCTTGAAAAATAAAATATTAAATACTAACCAAATTAAAAAAATTGTAAAAAGAATAGCCTATCAAATTCACGAGAACAATTTAGAATACCCACAAATAATATTAATAGGAGTTCATAAAAACGGCTATACACTAGCTGAAAAAATTAATAAAGAACTAAAACAGATTTCCAACTCTAGGATTGAACTGACCTCTATCAAAATAAACAAAAAAAATCCTTCTGAAGAAATTGAATTGGATTGTAAAAAGGAATATTTGAAAAACAAAGCAATTGTTCTTGTAGACGATGTTCTTCATACAGGCAAAACCCTTATCTATTGTGTTAAACATCTACTAGAAATAATCCCTAAAAACTTCAATACAGTGGTGCTCATAGACAGAAATCATAAAAAATTTCCAATTAAAGTTGATTTTAAAGGAATTTCATTATCAACATTTATAAGCGATCATGTTGAAGTTGTTTTTGAAGATAATAATAGCTATGCTTTTATAAAATAAGCTTACTAACTATTTCTTCACATACAGAATCTATTCCATTATCACTATCGTCGATTACATGATGAGCTTGTCTATAAAATATCATTCTTTCAAATAAATGTTTAGAAATAAAATCTTTTAGCTCAGAAATCGAGGATATTGATTCAATAATTGGTCTTTTAGATTTATCTTTAAACAATCTGGAAGAAAGAACCTCTGCACTAGTTTTAATAAAAAATACATTTTTAGAACAATTTAGTATAAGATCCATATTATCATGATAACAGGGTGTTCCACCACCAAGAGAAATAATACTTTTTATTTTTTTATTTAATAATTTTTTAAGAAATCTATTTTCAATTTTTCTAAATTCAATCTGACCTTTATTTTCAAAAATTTGAGAAATTGACATCTTTAATTTATTTTCTATAAATTGATCAAGATCAATTAATGGAAGGTTAAGGATATTTTTTAATTTTTTAGAAATAGTAGTTTTACCACAGCCCATGTAACCAAGAAGAACTATATGTGAATTATTCATCAATGTGAATATATTAATTAAAGAAATATAATAGACAAATTTATAAGAAAATCTCTTTGATTAATAAATTTATTGAAGCTATATTTGCATCCTCTAAAATATATTTAGACTTGGTAGCTCAGCTGGTAGAGCATCTCCCTTTTAAGGAGAGGGTCCTGGGTTCGAACCCCAGCCAAGTCACAGTTTTAGACCTGGTAGCTCAGTTGGTAGAGCATCTCCCTTTTAAGGAGAGGGTCCTGGGTTCGAGCCCCAGCCAGGTCACTACTCCATTTAGCGCACGTGGCGGAATTGGTAGACGCGCTAGGTTGAGGGCCTAGTGGGATTAATTTCTCGTGGAGGTTCAAATCCTCTCGTGCGCACTAATAATTTATAATGGTTAAAAAAAAGGTTTCTATAGTTGGTTCAGGATTCTCTTCACTTGCTTCTGCATGCTATTTAGCTAAAAACGGATTTGAAGTTACAGTATTCGAAAAGAACAGTTCATTAGGAGGTAGAGCTAGACAATTTTCAAAAAAAGGATTTACATTTGATATGGGGCCAAGTTGGTATTGGATGCCTGATGTTTTTGATAAATTTTTTAATGATTTTGGTAAAAAAAGAGAAGACTTTTATAAACTTAAAAAACTAAATCCTGCTTATAAAGTTTACTTTGGAGAAAACGAAAGTATTTCTATTGAAGATTCATTAGAAAAGATTAAAAAAGTTTTTGAGTCAGAGGAAAAAGGTAGTGCCAAAAAGTTGGAGGAATTTATCTCAAACGCTAAGGAAAATTATGAAATTGCTGTAACAGATTTGTTATACAAAATGCCTGGTTTAAGTCCATTAGAGCTGATTACCAAGAAAACAGTTTTAAAAATACAATCTTTCTTAAGTAACATTAGAAGAGAGGTTAGAAAAAGATTTAAAAACAAAAAGTTAAGATCTATTTTAGAATTTCCAGTTCTATTTTTAGGAGCAAAAGCATCAAATACTCCAGCTTTTTATAATTTCATGAATTATGCTGATTTTGGTCTAGGAACTTGGCAACCAGAAAATGGTTTTTATGATGTTGTTCAAGCTATGGTTGATCTTGGAAAATCTTTAGGAGTTAAATATTTGACCAATCATGAAATTAGCTCTATAAATATTAAAAATTCAAAAGTTGAATCATTGACAATCAACAACTCTAAATTTGAAAGTGATATAGTACTTTCAGGTGCTGATTATGCACATACCGAAACATTACTTAATTCTAAATATAGACAATACTCAAATAAATATTGGTCAAAAAAAACTTGGGCACCATCATCTCTTTTATTCTATGTTGGGTTTGATAAAAAAATTTCTGATGTAGCCCATCACAACTTGTTTTTTGATACAGACTTTGATGATCATGCTGTTGACATTTACGACAAACCAAAATGGCCTACAGATCCTCTTTTTTACGCAAACTTTACATCAAAAACTAATTCTGCAACAGCACCAGAAGGTTGTGAAAATGGTTTCTTTTTAATTCCACTTGCAACAAATTTAGAGGACAATGAAGAATTTAGAGAAAAATATTTTAATATAATAATAGATAGACTTGAAAAATTAACAAATCAAAAACTGAAAAATAATATAATATTTAAAGAAAGTTTTTGTGTTAATGATTTTATCAAAGATTACAACTCATATGGCGGGAATGCATATGGTTTAGCAAATACATTATTTCAAACGGCATTTTTAAGACCCAAAATAAAAAGTAAAAAACTTAAAAATTTGTATTTTAGTGGTCAATTGACTGTTCCAGGCCCTGGTGTTCCACCTGCAATAGTATCAGGAAAATTAGTTAGTGATTTAATTATAAAAAATGAAAAAATTATTTGATCAAGTCTCTGAAAACTGCTCAAAAGTTGTTACTAAATCTTACAGTACTTCTTTTACTTTAGCGACTAAAATGCTAGACAGTTCAATAAGACAAGACATTTATAATATATATGGTTTTGTAAGATTTGCTGACGAAATTGTTGATAGCTTCCATGATTTTGACAAACAAGATCTTTTAAATTTATTTGAGTTAGATCTTAAAAAATCTATAAAAGATAAAATAAGCCTTAATCCAATTCTTAATTCTTTTCAAAAAACTTTTAATAAATATGAAATCGATTATGAATTAGTTAATAGCTTTTTAAAAAGCATGAAGTGGGATTTAAATAAAAAACAATATTTAAATAAAAAGGAATTTGACGAATATGTTTATGGCTCTGCAGATGTTGTTGGACTAATGTGTCTGAAAGTTTTTGTTAATGGAAATCAAAAACAGTATAATGACTTAAAACCTTATGCAATGTCTTTAGGTTCTGCTTTTCAAAAGGTTAATTTTTTAAGAGATTTAAAAGCTGATCATGACGGATTAAACAGGAGTTATTTCCCAAATTTAAATATTGAAGAGTTTGATGAAGAATCAAAAAAAATAATTTTAAATGAGATTAATAAAGATTTTTCTCATGCTTTAAAAGGTATTTTCTTACTACCGCCCTCTGCAAGATTTGGAGTCTACACCGCATATAAGTATTATCTAAAACTTTTAAATAAGCTTAGAAATACTAATCCATTAAAAATTAAATCTACAAGAATAAGAGTGCCTAACTATCAAAAAATTAACGTATTGGCCAGATCTTATATTCGATACAGACTAAATATTTTATAAATGAATATAGCTATTTGGATTTTTACTGTGATTGCAACATTTTGTTTTATGGAATTTATAGCATGGTTCTCACACAAATATATCATGCATGGTTTCATGTGGTTTCTACACAAAGATCACCACAAAAAAGATCACAAATCTTGGTTTGAAAGAAACGATATGTTTTTTTTACAATATGCTGCTATTAGCATGTTTTTTACTGTCTTGTGGGGAGAATACAATTTTTGGTTAGGTTTACCAATAGCAATTGGAATATTTATGTATGGATTAGCATATTTTATTGTTCATGACGTTTTTATTCATCAAAGATTTAAAATATTAAGAAATATTGATAATAAATATGCTCGAGGACTTAGAAGAGCTCACAAGATTCATCACAAACATCTGGGAAAGAAAGATGGTGAATGCTTTGGAATGTTAGTTGTTCCAAAAAAATATTTTAAATAAGTGACATTTCTATAGCAGCAATAGCAGCTTCAGTTCCTTTATTACCGTACTTACCTCCACTTCTATCAATAGATTGTTGAATATTATCATCAGTTAAAACACAAAAGATAACTGGAGATTTTCCGGACAAGTTTAAATTCATTATTCCCATTGATGTAGAATTACATATAAAATCAAAATGTTTTGTTTCTCCTTTAACAACACTTCCAATAGCTATAATTGCATCAAAATCTTTATTTTGCATAACTTTAGATCCGTAAACTAGTTCAAAACTACCAGGTACGTACATAACTTCAGTATCCTCCATATTTGCTTCTTTTTGAGAAAGCAAGTCTAAACAACCCTCCAGCAATTTATCAGTAATTTGCTTATTCCATTTTGAAACAACAATACCAAATTTTAAATTTTTTGCAGACGGTACTTCATTTAAATCTAAAGAACTGAGATTGTTATTAGATGATGACATTATTTACTATTTCGATGAATTTTTTTCAATTTGAATGTCAATATAAAAAGATTCTGATGATTTAGGGAAATCCTCTAAAATAGAGTTATAATATTTTTTAGCTAACGAATTTTGTTTCAAAACAGATGCGGTATTGGCTGCCTTTAATAAAAATTTTGGAGCAGTAAAATTATTATTCGAAACTTTAAACGCAAGTTCATAATAACTCAAAGCATCATCTAATTGATCTAATTCAGCAAAAGAATCACCAATTCCCCCTAAAGCTAATGATTTCAAAACATCATCTTCGCTGTCAAAATATTTTAAATATTTAATGGCATTTTCAAAATCATTCAAATTATAATAAGCCATCCCAGCACTGTAATAAGAAAGTTGTGATGCATTAGTTCCAGAGTAATTTTCAATAATATCTAAAAAACCATATTTACCATTTCCTCCATTTAGTGACAGTAAAAATAAAGAATCACTTTTTTCATTATCATTAAGAGCTTGGCTAAAATAAGTTTGAGCAGTAAATAATTCATTATTAGCCTCCTCTGAATTGGGTTCTAAAACTAAACTAGAATAACCTAAAAACCCCAAAACCATAATTACTATAGTTATTACACCTCCCACTATAAAGTTTTGATATTTAGCCACAATCTTTTCAGTGGTAGATGCACTTTGGTCTAATGTATCAAATACTTCAGCTGTCGTACTTTGATTAGTAACAGTATTACTCGCTTTTCGTTTTAAACCCTTTTTCTTATACGTTGCCATAATGAATTTTAATAATGGGTAAAAATAAAATTTTATTCCAATGAATTAGAGATAAAAACTAATTATTTTACATAATTTGCATTGTTTTCTTTAATTTTTTAAAAATAACTAATGAATTCTCTGTATCTAGATAAAATAAGCGTTGTAAACTATAAGAATATTACCGCGGCTGAATATAATCTTGATAGAAAAATTAATTGTTTTGTTGGGGATAATGGAATTGGAAAAACTAACATATTAGATTCGATTTATCACCTTTGTGCAGGGAAAAGCTATTTTAATTCTATTAGTTCACAAACTATTAATCACGATCAAGATTTTATGTTTATTGATGGAAGTTTTATAAAAAATGATCAAGAAGAAAATTTAATTTGTAGTTTAAAAAGAGGTAAAAAGAAAACATTAAAAAGAAATGGAAAAGTTTATAAAAAACTTTCAGAACATGTAGGCTTAATTCCACTGGTAATGATTTCTCCGTCTGACAGAGATTTAATTCAAGAAGGGAGTTCGTATAGAAGAAAATTTATTGATAGTATTATTTCACAAAACAACAAAGTCTATTTAAATCAAATTATAAATTATCATAAAGTTTTAAATCAAAGAAATGCTTTATTAAAATATTTTAACAGAACTAATTCTTTCGATAAAGTCAATATTAATATTTACAATGATCAATTATTTGAATTAAGTATACCTATTTACGAAACAAGAAAAAAATTTTTCAAAAACTTTTCTCCGGTGTTTTTTAAGCATTATAATTCAATTAGTCAAAACAAAGAAGAAATAAATATCTCTTTTCAAAGTCAATTAGAATTTGAATCTTTAGAGTCATTATTAGAAAATAGTATCAAAAAAGACAGAATTCTTCAGTACACTAGTTGTGGTATTCATAAAGATGATTTAGTAATGGAGATTAATGGTTATCCAATAAAAAAATACGGCAGTCAAGGTCAACAAAAATCATTTTTAATATCTTTGAAATTAGCACAATTTGATTATTTAAAATCAGAATGTAATTCATCACCAATTTTATTACTTGATGATATTTTTGATAAACTTGATAACGGAAGAGTTAAACAATTAATTCAATTAGTTAATAATAATTTATTTGGACAAATTTTTATTTCTGACACAGATTATGATAGAACAAGTAAAATTATTAGAGAAATAGATTCAACCCATAAAATATTTAAATTATGAAAAGAAATTTTGAATCAAAAAGTATAAAAAATATTCTCGGAAAATTAATCGATAGCTCCTCAAATTTAAATTCTGGACTCAATAATATAAAAGTTCAAAAATTATGGATAGAAGTTATGGGTTCAAATGTTAATTCTTACACTAAAGAAGTAGTATTAAAAAATAAAACATTGTACGTTAATCTGAGTTCATCTATCCTAAGGCAAGAACTTAGTTATGGAAAACAAAAAATAGTTGACTTGTTAAACAAAGAGCTTGGTAAAAAGATTATTCAGAAAATCGTACTAAGATAGAATCTCTTCTTTTGAGAAATGAAACGAACCTTCAATTTCAGCATTTTCATCACTATCAGATCCGTGAACTGCATTTTCACCCATGGATGTTGCAAATAAATTTCTGATGGTTCCTTCTGCAGCTTCAGATGGATTTGTAGATCCAATTAATTTTCTAAACTCATTGACGGCGTTATCTTTTTCTAAAATTGCAGCTACAATTGGCCCCCTGCTCATAAACGAAACTAATTCACCAAAAAATGGACGTTCATTATGAACTTCGTAAAATTTTTCTGCCTTTTCTTTACTTAACTTAGTTAATTTCATTGCAATGATTTTAAAGCCAGCACCATTAATTTTCTCTAAAATTGCGCCTATATGGCCATTCTCAACAGCATCGGGCTTAATCATTGTAAAAGTTCTATTACTCATTTTTTTATAATTTTCTGCAAACCTAAGAAAAAAATGAATTTAATTGTAATGAACATAATTTGTATTTTTATAAAGTGATAAATGTAACTATTATTGGTACTGGAAATTTAGCATTCCACCTTAGTGAAGCCTTTTCAAAAAATCAAAAGATTAATTTGGTTGAGATATGTGGAAGAAAAAAGAACTTACCCTCTGAATTTAATAAATTAATCAATTACTCTAACAGTATTTTTAAACTAAAAAAATCAGATTTTTACATAATTTGTGTTTCAGATGAACAAATTGAAACTATTTCAAAAAATTTAAATGTCGACGACAGTAGTACAGTCTTGCATTGTTCTGGATCTACACATATAAATGAATTATCAAATCATTATTCATATGGTGTATTTTATCCTTTACAGACCTTTAGCATAAAAAAAAGTATAAATTTTAGTAATATTCCTATCATTATTGAAGGAAATTCTAATAAGAGTTTAAATAAAATAAAAGATTTAGCATTAATGCTTTCTAAAAAAGTATTTGAGACTACTAGTAAACAAAGAATAGCGATTCATGTTTCTGCCGTATTTACAAACAATTTCACTAATTACATGAGAATTGTTGCAGATGAAATTTTAAAATCAAATGAAATTGATACTAAAATTTTAAATCCTTTAGCTTTTGAAACATCAGATAAATTAAAATACTTATCATCAAAAGATGCTCAAACTGGACCTGCATTAAGAAATGATTTAAAAACAATAAAAAAACACTTAAATTTATTGAAAGGAACAGATTATGAAAAAGTTTACAAAATTATTTCAACTGAAATTACAAAACTAAACAATGAACTATAAAGAAAAACTTAATAAAATTGAAACATTCGTTTTTGACATTGACGGTGTATTTACAGACGGAAAAATTGTAGTAGATAGCCAAGGAAAAGAATCTAGATCATTTAATACAAAAGATGGAATTGCTATAAAGATTGCAAACGATTTAGGATATAATATAGCTATAATTACAGGTGCTAATAATGATGGCATAAAAGCTAGATTGAACAGACTAGGTATTAAAAATGTTTTTCTAAACTCAAATGACAAAGTAAAAGACATCTTAAATTACTCAAAAACCAATAATATTAATCTTGGAAAAACTGTTTATATGGGAGATGATCTTCCTGACATATTCCCAATGAAATTAGTTTATTTAAAAACATGTCCATATGATGCTGCCCCCGAGGTTAGAGAAATATCTGACTATATTTCCCATAAAAAAGGTGGAGAAGGATGTGTAAGAGATATTATTGAACAAACACTTAAAGTTCAAAGAAATTGGAATTTTAGCAAAAAAAATCAAAACATTTAATAGATGTTTTTTGAAAATTTAAAAAACTATAACGTTTTATTAGCTTCAAATTCGAAAAGGAGACACGAACTTCTTAACCAACTTGGTGTTCAATTTAAAATCATTAATCAAGATGTAAATGAGTCTTTTTCAAATGATTTAAAAAGTAGTATGATTACAGATTATTTGGCAAAAAAAAAATCATCAAAATTAGTTAAAAGCTTAAAAAAAAATGATTTACTAATAACATCAGACACTATAGTTTGGCACAAAAATATTGCTCTTGGTAAACCCAAAAACAGAACTGAAGCATTTAAAATGATCAAATCATTAGAAAATTCTTCTCACGAAGTAATTACTTCTTTATGCATATCAACTGTAAATCTTCAAGTTATTGTTAATGAAAAAACTTTAGTATTTTTCGATAGTATTGATGATAATGACTTGTTATATTACACAAAAACATCTGATGTTTTAGATCGTGCAGGTAGCTATGGAATACAAGACTATATTGGACATGTTGGTATAACAAAAATTGAAGGCTCTTACAATAATGTATTAGGATTTCCAACAAATCTATTTGTAAAGACAATTAAATCTATGAATCTATGAAATGGTTAAAACCTTACTCTCTAATTTTAATAATAAATTTTTTGTACATAATTTATTTTACAATTTTAACTAACAAATATTTTTTATAGATGTCTAATTTAGATTGGTTAGTTCTTGTTTGTACAATATCTTTTATAGTTATTTATGGCATATACAAAACTAGAAAGTTCAATACAATTAAAGATCACTTAAAAGGTGGTAAATCAGCTAACTGGCTAACTATTGGTCTTTCCGTTATGGCCACTCAAGCAAGCGCGATAACATTCCTGTCGACACCAGGTCAAGCTTATGATCAAGGTATGGGGTTTGTACAATTTTACTTTGGACTTCCTTTGGCTATAATTGTAATTTGCATGGTATTTATTCCTATTTACCACAAACTAAATGTATATACAGCATACGAATACTTAGAAAAAAGATTTGATAAAA
Organism: Flavobacteriaceae bacterium; assembly: GCA_965655865.1. Lineage (GTDB taxonomy): Bacteria > Bacteroidota > Bacteroidia > Flavobacteriales > Flavobacteriaceae > MAG-121220-bin8. Next base: position 71,606 of record CBFHJJ010000004.1, read on the forward strand.
AAACTAGAACACTAGCTGCAATTTTATTTTTAGTTCAAAGAGGTTTAGCAGCTGGAATTACAATTTTTGCTCCAGCTATTATTTTATCCACTATACTAGGATGGAACTTAAAACTTTTAATACTTACCATTGGATTATTAGTCATAATATACACTGTCAGTGGGGGAACTAAAGCAGTAAGCATTACTCAAAAACAACAAATGTTTGTAATAATGAGTGGAATGATTATAACTTTTTTTATAATACTTAATTCTCTTCCACCAGATATTAATTTTAGTAATGCTCTTAGTATGGCTGGAATTGGAGGAAAGATGGAAATTGTAAATTTTTCTTTTGATATAGAAAAAAAATATACATTTTGGAGTGGCATTACAGGCGGATTCTTTTTAGCACTTTCTTACTTTGGAACTGATCAAAGCCAAGTTCAAAGGTATTTGTCTGGTAAGTCAGTTAAAGAAAGTCAATTAGGCTTAATGTTTAATGCTGTTCTAAAAATACCAATGCAATTTTTTATTCTAATTACCGGGGTAATGGTATTCGTTTTTTTTGAATTCAATGACACGCCCATAAACTTTAATCCACAAGTAACTAATTATTTAGAACAGGTTCAAAATCAAGATTATCTTAACGAAAAAGAAAACTTCATTTTTACCAGAGACAAAAAAAGAAGTTTACAGGAAAAATATATTAAAAAAATTAAAACGGGAGTTACCAAAAATTTAGAAAAAGAAATAATACAACTTCACAGTAAAGAAAAAGAGATTAGACAAAACGTTAGAGAAATAACTAATAAAATTGCACCATCATCAATTGAGACAAATGATTTAGATTATATTTTCATTTTTTTTATTATTAACTATCTTCCAAAAGGATTAATAGGCTTGTTACTTGCTGTAATTCTAAGTGCAGCAATGTCCTCAACTGCTTCTGAACTTAATGCATTATCTACAACAACTGTAATTGATTTATATAAGAGAAATCAAAAAGAAATAAAATCTGACAATCATTATTTAAAAGCTTCCAAATGGTTTACTGTCATGTGGGGAATAATCGCAATTATTTTCGCAAGTTTTGGATCGCTATTTGAAAATTTAATAGAACTTGTAAACATAATTGGGTCTATTTTTTATGGAACTATCTTAGGTATTTTTATAGTTGCTTTCTTTCTTAAAAATGTAAAAGGAAATCATGTATTTTATGCAGCGTGCATTTCTCAAATAGCAATATTTTTTATTTACGGATTTATAGGAATAGGTTACTTGTGGTTAAATTTTATTGGAGCTGTTTTAACGATAACAATTTCAAGCTTAATCAGCAAAAAATAATTAATAACTAGAAATATAATTTTTATTCATAATCATAATTTGGAATGATCTTTGTTTATATTAATAAAAATTAAACTTGAAAATATTTCAAATTAAAACAAAACAAAAACTACCAATTTCAGCCTCTGAAGCTTGGAAGTTTTTGAGCAATCCCAAAAACCTTGCAGAAATAACTCCGAAATACATGAATTTCAAAATTCTTAGTGGAGCTGATAGATCAATTTTTGCCGGACAAATAATTCAATACAAAGTCACTCCTATTTTAGGAATAACCTTAAAATGGGTAACAGAAATAACCCATGTAAAAGAGAATGAATATTTTGTAGATGAACAAAGATTTGGCCCCTACTCCTTGTGGCACCATAAACACTTTATAAAAGAAATTGATGGTGGCATAGAAATGGAAGATATTGTAGATTATAAAATACCTTTTGGAATTTTAGGGCAAATTGCCCATCCTTTATTTATAAAAAATAAGCTCAGAGATATTTTTAAATTCAGAGAAAAAAAACTAGTAAAACTTTTTGGTAAATTATAAAATTATGAAAAAAAATATTTTGTTCATTGGAGGTTCATCCGGAATTGGATATGAAACTATTAAACAAATACATACTCAACATAACATTTATGTTGCTAGCAGAACTAATAATAATTTTAAAGATTTAAATGTAAATCACATTAAATATGATGTTTTGTGCGATGAATTAAATTCTGAATCAATTCCTGAAGAGTTACATGGTTTTGTATACTGTCCTGGCAGTATTAACTTAAGACCTTTTAGAAGCTTAAAACTTAGCACATTTGAGGAAGATTTGAATATAAATTTTTTATCAATGGTAAAATCTCTTCAAAAAGTTATAAATAATCTAAAAAAATCTGGAAATTCCAGTGTTGTTTTATTCAGTACAGTTGCTGTAAAAGTTGGAATGCCGTTTCATACTAGCGTTTCAGCATCTAAAGGTGCAATTGAAGGTTTTGCCAGGTCATTAGCAGCTGAATATGCTCCAGGTTTAAGAGTTAATGTCATTGCACCGTCTCTAACAGATACTCCAATGGCTGAAAGATTTTTAAACAATGATTTAAAAAAAGAAAAAGTTGGAGAAAAGCATCCGCTAAAGAGGCACGGAAACCCTAATGATATAGCTAACACTGTTGTACATTTATTAAGTGACAACAGCTCATGGATTACTGGACAAATATTTGGAATAGATGGTGGAATGTCATCAATTAATCTCTCATAATTGAAAAAAGAAATTTCAATTTTTTGGTTTAGAAGAGATCTAAGAATAGATGACAATAAAGGTTTATACTATGCCTTAAAAGATAATGACTCAGTGCTTCCAATTTTTATATATGATAAAAACATATTAGATAAATTAAAAAAAATTGATCATAGAATTGATTATATAAATTATTCGATTTCAGAAATAAATAATTCACTTTCAAAAAAGAATAAGTCAATTTCTAGTTTTTATGGATATCCAAAGGAAGTTTTTTCTAAACTAATAAATAAGTTTGATGTAAAAAAAGTATATGTTAACAGGGATTACACACCCTACTCAATCAAAAGAGATCTTGTTATCCAAAAATTGCTGGAAAATAATAAAATACAATTTTGCGATTTCAAAGATCATGTTTTGTTCGAAAAAAATGAAATTGTAAAAGATGATGGAACACCTTATAAAGTATACACTCCTTTTTCAAAAAAATGGATTAATAAAATGAATGAACAAGGTGTTGCTAGTTATCCATCAGAAAATTTAATTGATAAATTACTAATTAATAACAATGAATTTGAAACAAAATCTATTGGATTCACAAAATCTGAGATTAAGTATTTAAAAAGTGACACGTCTAATGAAATAATTAAAAATTACGAATCAAAAAGAAATTTCCCAAGTTTTAACGGAACATCAAAAGCAGGTGTGCAATTAAGATTTGGAACTATTAGTACAAGAAAATTAATAACGAAAGCGTGTAAATCAAACAACAATACGTTTTTAAAAGAATTGATTTGGAGAGAGTTTTTTCAACAAATTCTTTATCATTTCCCAAAAACAGTTACAGAAAGTTTTAAACCAAAATATGAAAGAATAGAATGGTTAAATAATGAAAATGATTTCAAAAAATGGTGTAAAGGTAAAACTGGATACCCCTTAGTTGATGCTGGTATGAGAGAATTAAATAAAACTGGATTCATGCACAACAGAGTTAGAATGGTTGTAGGTAGCTTTTTATGTAAACATTTACTTATTGATTGGAGATGGGGAGAAGCATATTTTAGAGAAAAATTATTTGATTATGAGACTGCTAGTAATGTTGGTAATTGGCAATGGGTTGCAGGATGTGGTGTAGATGCAGCACCATACTTTAGAATATTTAATCCGCACGAGCAACTAAAAAAATTTGACAAACACTTTGAATACGTAAAAAAATGGGTTCCTGAATTTGAAAGCAATAAATATATAAATCAAATAGTAGATCATAAAAAAGCCAGAGAAAGATGTCTATCAACTTATAAAAAAGCTTTAAACAATTGAATATAAATTTAATTTTTCCAAACCAACTTTTCGAGGAAAGTACAATCTTAGAGAACTCGAACACAACTTTTTTAATTGAAGAATATTTGTTTTTTAATCAATACAAATTTCACAAGCAAAAAATATTATTTCATAGAGATTCTATGATAAATTATTATAGTTATTTAAAAGGCAAAGGGAAAAATGTAAAATATATAAATTCATTCGACAATGAATCCGATGTAAGAGTTTTTCTAAAAAATATTAATATTAAAGAGATTAATATTTATAATCCTGTCGATAATTGGTTAGAAAAAAGAATTATTTCTTCCTGTTTAAAAGAAAAAATAAATATAAATATTCATGAAAATCCTCTATTTCTTACTAAAAAAAGTGAGTTGATTCCTTTTTTTAGTCCGACTAAAAAAAAACTTTTTCAAACGTCCTTTTATAAAAATCAGAGAATTAAATTTAGTGTGCTTTTAGATAATGAAAACAAACCAGAGGGAGGTAAATGGACATATGATGATTTAAATAGAAAGAAATACCCAAAAAATAAACATACCCCAATTATAGATTATACCTTTTTAAATAGTAAAAGTCACAATGATTCATTAAAATATGTTTCTAAGTATTTTTCTAAAAATTATGGAGAATTAAATAGTTCTCAATTATATCCTACAGATTTTAAAACATCCAAAAAATGGTTTTCAAATTTTCTAAATACCAGATACAATGAATTTGGAACTTATGAAGATGCTATATTAATAAAAGAATCTATAATAAACCACAGTATTTTATCTCCTTTGATAAATTCAGGTTTATTAAACCCAAAATATGTATTAGAAGAATCAATAAATTTCTATAAAAAAAATAATATCCCATTGAATTCTGTGGAAGGATTTATTAGACAAATAATTGGATGGAGAGAATTTATAAGAGGTGTGTATGTATGTAAAGGGTCAGAGGAAAGAACTAAGAATTATTGGAACTTTAAAAGAAAGATTCCAAAATCATTTTATACTGGATCTACTGGAATAGACCCTGTTGATGATACCATTAAGAAAGTTAACAAATCTGGATATGCAAATCATATAGAACGGCTTATGATTTTGGGAAATTTTATGGTTTTATGTGAATTTGACCCTGATGAAGTATACAAATGGTTTATGGAACTTTTTATAGATTCTTATGACTGGGTTATGGTTCCTAACGTATATGGTATGAGTCAATTCGCTGATGGAGGACTTATGTCTACGAAACCCTATATAAGCAGCAGCAATTATATAATTAAAATGAGTGACTACAAGAAAGGTGATTGGAGTGAAATTTGGGATGGTTTGTTTTGGTCATTTATGGACAAGCAAAGAGAGTTTTTTAAAAAAAATCCTAGAATGAGAATGCTTTTAAGTAGTTATGACAAAATGGATGTACTAAAAAAAGAGAAGTTACTTTTAGATGCGGATAATTTTATAAAAAATTTATGATATGAATAAACTTGATCTTATTCAAATTGATAGAATTATAGAAATGGCTTGGGAAGACAGAACTCCTTTTGAAGCTATCAATTTTCAATTTGGTCTAAATGAAAAAGAAGTCATCACACTGATGAGAAGAGAGATGAAATCAAAAAGTTTTGCAATGTGGAGAAAAAGAGTTCAAGGAAGAAAAACAAAACATCTTAAACTAAGAGACAACACTGTTAATAGATTTAAATGCACTAGGCAAAGGTCTACAGGAAATAAAATATCAAAGAGAAATTAAATTCTTTCGATTTTTGCTCCAAGAGCTCTTAATCTTCGATCTATATTCTCGTATCCTCTATCAATTTGTTCAATGTTGTGGATAACACTTTCTCCTGTAGCTGAAAGTGCAGCTATTAGCAATGAAATACCCGCTCTTATATCAGGAGATACCATCGTAGTAGCCTTTAATCGTGATTTAAAATCATGACCGATTACATTTGCTCTGTGAGGATCACACAAAATTATTTTAGCTCCCATATCAATTAATTTATCAACAAAAAACAATCTGCTTTCAAACATTTTTTGATGAATCAAAACACTTCCTCTTGCTTGCGTAGCAACTACTAAGACAATACTTAATAAATCGGGTGTAAATCCAGGCCAAGGGGCATCAGAAACAGTTAGTACAGATCCGTCAATATAATTTTGAATTTCATAGCCATCTTTATGTTCGTCAATAAAAATATCATCATTACGTTTTTCTATCTTTATACCTAGCTTTCTAAAAACGTTTGGTATTTGACCAAGGTTTTTCCAACTAACATTTTTTATAGTAATTTGACTTTTAGTCATAGCTGCCAAACCTATCCAACTTCCAATTTCAATCATATCTGGCAAAACTTTATGAACGCAGCCTTTTAAAGTTTTAACTCCATTTACAATCAATAAATTTGAACCAACTCCAGAAATATTTGCACCCATAGCTTGTAACATTTTACAAAGCTGTTGTATATAGGGTTCACAAGCTGCATTATAAATTTCAGTTTTTCCTGTAGCTAAAACAGATGCCATCAATACATTAGCGGTTCCTGTAACAGATGCCTGATCAAGTAAAATAAACGAACCTTTTAGCTCTTTAGCTTCAACCCCGTAAAAATATTCTTCTTTGTTATATCTGAACGAAGCTCCAAGTTTTATTAAGCCTAGAAAATGAGTATCTAATCTTCTTCTACCAATTTTATCACCACCGGGTTTAGGAATATAACCTTTTCCAAATCTAGCTAAAAGAGGCCCAACAATCATAATCGATCCTCTTAAGCTACTTCCTTTGGTTTTAAATTCTTTAGAACTTAAGTAATCAACATTAACATCATCTGCTTGGAATGAGTATTTATTTTTATTAATTCTAATTACTTTAACTCCTAAGGAACTTAATAAATCGATTAATTTTAAAACATCAATAATTTCAGGAATATTTTCGATTACAATTTTCTCTTTTGTAAGTAAACAAGCACAAATAACCTGTAATGCTTCGTTTTTTGCTCCCTGAGGAATTACATCTCCTTTTAATTTAACACCACCTTGTATTGAAAAAGTACCCATTTTAAAAGCAATTAATTATTATTTCTTTTTTTAAAATTTCGATAATGCTTTTTATTGTTTTTATGAACAGGTGTTTTACCAAATTTTTTATTTGTAAGCTTAATCAAATTTTGAGAATCAGATAATGGTTTATTATCAGAGGAATAAATTATTTTTCCGTTTGAAAGCTCATTTAAATGATTAAATATTACATCATCTTCTACTGTATCTTTATTCCAATTTAAAAAACACTTTTTCATGTGATTTGCTATCACATAAATAAGTTCTTTTTTCATATCTCCTTCTTCCCAGTTTACAGCAATATCTATCATTCGTTTAATATTATTTCCATAAAAACGATATTTAGGAAAATTCTGGGGATATTTTAATTTATCAGGCCTCTGATTAAATACCTCTTTGGAGGGAAGAGGATATGGACAATCAATGTCTAAGGCAAAGTCAGACATAATAAATAATTGATCCCATAGTTTATGTTGAAATTCAGGGACATCTCTTAAATGAGGGTTCATATTTCCCATTACACCAATAATTGCTTTTGCCAAATTACTTCGATCAGCTCTGTTTTCACAGGCTAAAGCTTGGTCAATCATCTTGTGTAAATGTCTTCCATATTCTGGAATTATAAGTTTAGTGCGTTCCGTGTTATATTGTAAGTTATCTATCAATGTTCGGGTAATTTAAAAAATGAAGTTTAACAAATTTAATAAAATTAAATCATAATGAAATTATTCCTTCAATCTTTGAAGCTAATTTATATTTTTTTATGATAATACTAGGTGATTTCATTTTTGCTGTGATCGAATAGCTTGTAAATTTATTATTTGAGGAAGTTCTAGACGAAATTTTAATATTTTCAATATCAGCAAAAACAGATTTAAGTTGATCAAAATTTTTAGTCTCAGACTTAACAATGAACTTAAACCTATATATACTAGGCCATTTAGAAGATTCAGACAATTGCTTTTCTAATCTTTCATAAAAACTTTTATTATCATCAATCACGGTACAAATATATGCAGAAAGTACTATTAATTGTTTATTTTGCAGTTCATATTATGAATAAAAAAATATTAATAACTGGTGGTCCTGGAACAGGAAAAACTGAACTTATAAAAGGATTAGAAAAACAAGGTTTTAATTGTGAAAAAGAAATTAGTAGAGAAATTACAGAGAATGAGCAGAAAAAAGGAGTTGAGCAGTTTTTTTTAAAAGACCCAATTGAGTTTAGTAAGAGGTTAATGGTTTTAAGATCAAATCAATATAAGAAAATTCAAAATGAAGAATATACATTTTTTGACAGAGGAGTACATGAGATAATTGCTTATTTAAATTTTATAAAAATTAAATATGATGATTTTTTTATTGAAAGAGCAAAAGAAATAGTTTATGATAAAATTTTCATTCTTCCACCATGGAAAGAAATTTATGTAAATGATTCACAGCGTTATGAAAGCTTTGAACAATGTAAGCAAATTCATAGTGAAATAGTTAAAATTTACAAGGATTTTGAGATAGAAATTATTACCCTTGAAAAAGATAGTGTAAAACAGAGAATCAACTCCATATTAAAATTATTAAAAGAATAATTATGAATATTATATTTATGGGAACACCTGAATTTGCAGTTGAATGCTTAGACGTTCTGGTAAAATCTAACCATAATATTATAGCAGTAGTAACTTCTGAAGACAAACCAGCTGGGAGGGGGAAAAAAATAAAAATATCTGAAATAAAAAAATATTCAATAAAAAATAAATTAAAAATTCTACAACCTAGAAATTTAAAAGATTTCGATTTTATTAATAAAATAAAATTATTAAATCCTGATATTTTTATAGTTGTAGCATTTAGAATGCTTCCTAAAATTTTATGGGAAATTCCAAAAAAGGGAACTATAAATTTGCACGCCTCATTATTACCGAACTTAAGAGGAGCTGCTCCGATACATTGGGCGATTATTAATGGGTTAAAAGAGACAGGTGTTTCTACATTTTATATAAATGAAAACATTGATTGTGGTGAAATTATAGAGCAAAAAAAGGTTTCAATTTTAGAAAATGAAAATACTGGAGAATTATATAACAAATTAAAAAAAATTGGTGCTCTCACAATTCTTTCAACATTAGAAAAAATAAATAAAAAAGGTTTTAAAAGTATTAAACAAAAAGAAAGTACAGAATATTTAAAAGCTCCAAAATTAAATCGAGAAAACACAAAAATCGACTGGGGCAAGCCCTTGAACGAAGTTCATAATTTTATAAGAGGACTTAATCCTTATCCATCGGCATGGACTTCAATCAACGAAAATAAAAAAATATTGAAAATTTATAAATCAAGAAAGTACTCAGCCTTTATAAATAAAAAGCATAAACCTGGTACTATTATAATGAGTAAAAATACATTATTAATAACAACAGGCTCTGGAATGATAGAAGTATTAGAGTTAAAAATGGAAGGAAAAAAAATGATGACTAATATAGAATTCAATAACGGATTCAAATCACTTAATAATACTAATTTAAGTTGAAAAAAGGTTACGTTCTTTTTGCTGAACCAACAATTCAACACGATTTAACTTTTAATCGATCAGTTATATTGATTGCTGAACAAAATGAATCTGGAACAGTTGGTTTTATTATAAATAAAAAATCCGATTACTCTACCGTAGACTTACTTCCAGAATTTAACATCAATTTTCCTATATATAATGGAGGACCAGTAGAGAAAGAAAATCTTTATTTTATACACAAAATTCCATCATTAATAAAAAACTCTATTAAGATTAAAGACAATCTCTATTGGGGAGGGAACTTTGATATATTAGTAGAATTAATAAATGAAAATAAAATAAAAAAAAATGAAATAAAATTTTTTTTAGGTTATTCTGGTTGGGAAAAGGAACAACTAAATAATGAAATAGAAAATAAGTCCTGGATTTTAGCTAAAAATGAGAATGTAGAAAAATTACCTTTTCAAGAAAAAATTAGTATTTGGAAAGATAAACTCGAAAAAATTGGAGGTAAATATTTACTATGGTCTAATTCGCCTGAAAATCCGCAACATAATTAAAAATCAGTCACTTTTTTGTTCAAAAAATCAATAAAAACCTTTGCTAAATCATTAGTAAAAGTTTTATTTCTGTATGAGGTGACAGGAACAATTCCCATAACAGAATTAGTTAACCATATCTCTTGTGCCGAAAGTAATTCAAAAGGAGATATTGTTGTTTCTTCTAAATTATATTCAGGAAAAAAATTGGAGTATTCAATAATTTTTTTTCTCATAATACCCTTTAAGCATCCTGAATCTAAGCTTGGTGTTATAATATTTTTTTGATTTACAATAAACAAATTACCATTTAAAAATTCTGCAACATTTTTTTTATTATTTAACAAAATACAATTATCTAAATTATTTTCCTTTGAATAAATTCCAGCAAGAACGTTAATTAATTTATTATTAGTTTTTAGGTTGGACAATAAATTATCATGAATATAATAGTCTTTAAATAAGTCAACTTTAAAATCACAATCATTTATTAAAAAATTGTTGCTTTCACTAAAGGCGCAATGAATTATAAAACTTGGTGACATTGAGACTGGAGTGTAATATCCACCACCCTCTCTAAAAATAGATAATCTAACTCTTCCACAAAAATCAGAATTTACTTTGCAAATAGTATTTAAAATTTGTGATCTGAAAAATTCCGGGGTATAATTTTGAGGAATTTCAATCCTTGCAATTCTCATTGAGGACATTAAACGCATGTAATGGTCTTCCCAAAAAATAATTTTATTATTTATGATTTTTATAGATTCAAAGATAGAATCTCCGTAAAGAAATCCTCTATTTAATAAATCGTGTTCAGATTCATAAATAAATTTTTCGTTATAATTTATCATTGAATAATTAAGATGAACCTACTAATTTTTTTAAATCAGCTATTTGACTTTCCCAAATCATTTTTGATTCTTCAACTTCATCCGAATATGCAAAATCAGTTACCATCAATGAAACATCCTTTGTTATCTCGTCTACAACAATCCTAATTTCAAAAAAGCATTTGTCTTGATCTTCAGATTCATCCATCCATCTATATTTAACAAAAGTATCAGATTTAGATGAGATTAAATCAGCAATTTCCTCAGAGCCATCCCACAAAAAAGAAAAGGATTTTCCTCTAGAATTCACATCGTCAGCAAACCATTCACACAAACCAGATGCAGAGGATATGTATTGATATAACATATGTGGAGAGGCTTGAATAGGAAACTCTATTTCGAACTTTTCTTTTAAATCCATAAATGGCAATATATAGATTAAATTAATTCTAAAAAAGAATTTTAAATATTTTTTATTCTTAGTTTGCCCCTATATAATTTGTTTATATATTTACGCGCATTTTATAATGGCGAGATAGCTCAGTTGGTTAGAGCGTCGGATTCATAACCCGGAGGTCGGGAGTTCAAATCTCCCTCTCGCTACTAAGATTAAATTAATTCCCTAACTTTCCTGCTATATATCCTGTAGACCACGCACATTGAAAGTTATATCCACCGGTAATACCATCAATATCAAGTACTTCTCCGGCAAAATAAAGATCATTTGTAGTATTACTTTGTAAAGTTTTGATATCAATAGATTCTAAAGAAACTCCACCACAGGTTACAAATTCCTCTTTGAAGGTTGTTTTACCAGAAACTTTATAAATATCCTTTGTTAAGAACTCTATAAGCTTTCTCATATTTTTTTTACCAAGTTCTCCCCACTTTTTATCATCAGACAAATTAAACTTTGAAATTAAAAAACTCCAAAGACGTGAAGGCAGTTTAAATGGGTTTTGTTTAGTTAATATTTTTTTTGAATGTAGTATTGAATACTTCTCTAGCGTATTAAATAAAATTTCAGTATTACTTTCAATTAACCAATTTACTTGTAATTCAAAAAAATATTTCTTTTCAAATAAATCTCGTGCACCAAATGAAGATGCTTTCAAAATAACAGGACCACTCATCCCCCAATGTGTAATAAGAAGAGGGCCTGAAATTTCAATTTTTGTATCTAGAATTTTTATTTTTACTCTCTTTAATGAAATTCCAGACAGACTTGTAATTGATTCGTTGGGCATATTAAAAGTAAAAAGAGATGGTATGGGATTAATAATTTTATGACCAATGATTTTTAACCAATCAAATCCTTTTAATTTAGGAGATCCACCAGAGGCAACAATAACACTATCATAAGGTGTTGAGCTACTAGTGTCTTTAAAATCAATAATCCATTTTGATTTTACTTTTGATAAACCTACCACAGATTTTAATAATTCTATTTTAATATTATTTTCTTCACATTCGTTAACCAAACAATCAATAATAGATTGTGAACTATTGGAAATTGGAAAAACTCTACCGTCAGACTCAACCTTCAATGGAACACCCCTATTTTCAAACCAATTTCTGGTATGTTTAGTTCCAAATTGATGAAATATATTTTTTAATTTTTTACCTCCCCTGGGATAAGCTTTAGTTAAAACACTAACATCACTTGTTGAATTTGTTACATTACATCTTCCACCACCTGAAATTTTTACTTTTGAAAGAATTTTAGGACTTTTTTCAAATAGTACTACATTATAATTTGGATAATGTGTCTTAACAGAAATTGCAGAAAAAAAACCTGCAGCTCCACCACCAATAACAGCTATGTTTTTCATTTTAGAAATCTTAACTGAAAATATTACTATTTAATTAAAAAAAATTACTGTAAAATATTTGTATTCAAATCTTTTAAATCATGGACAGATTGAGTCCCTTTTATCATATTTTTTATTATAATTTCATTATTATTAAATTCATCTTCGCCAAAAAGAATAGCATATCGAGCATTATGTTTATTGGCATAAGAAAATTGTTTATTAAGTTTAACTTTGTCGGGGAAAATCAATACTTTATTATTTTCATTTCGAAGTAAATCAATAAAAGAGTAGATTTCTTTTAAATACTTGATTCCAAAATTGATAATAATAACATCAAAACTATTTTTTAAGTGATTAGGAAATATTTTTTTTTCTTCCATTAAAATAAAAATTCTATCAAGGCCAAAGGAAATTCCTACCCCACTAGTATTTTTCATGTTAAACAAAGAGGTCAAATCGTCATATCTTCCACCTCCACCAAGTGAACCTAGTCTTGTATTAGATTTTGAAACAACTTCAACAATTGTTCCTGTATAATAATTAAGACCTCTTGCAAGAGTTAAATCAAATCTAATTTCATTTTTTATAGATTTACTAGAAATGAAATCAAACACACTTTTTAAATCTTCTAACCCTTTTTTTGCTAGAGGAATATCTTTTAATATTAGTGAAATATTTTCAAAACTTAAAGATTTGTTTTTTAATAAATTTTCAAGTTTTGAAATTGAAACATATTTAAACTTTTCTTTAATTTCATCAATAACTGAATCAAGACCAATTTTATCAAGTTTATCAATTATTGAAACAAATTCATTTAAATTATCATCAAGACCAATATAATCTGCAATTCCTTTTAAAATAAGCCTATGATTAATTTTAAAGATTAAATCATCGAAACCTAATTCACTAAAAATTCTGTCATACAATTTTATTAATTCAATTTCTTGAAAAATTGAATTATTTCCAACCACATCTGCATCACATTGAGTGAATTCTTGAAATCTTCCATGCTGAGGGCGATCCGCTCTCCAAACAGATTGAATTTGAAAACGCTTAAAAGGAAATGTTAAGTTATTTTGATGTTGTGCAACATATCTTGCTAAAGGAACTGTTAAATCATATCTTAGACCCTTTTCAGACACTGACTTAGTAAATGATTTTAAATCATTAGACTTTAATGCATTAATATCTGCTTTTTTTACTTTTTCTCCTGAATTTAGGATCTTAAAAACTAATCTATCACCTTCATTTCCGTATTTACCTAAGAGAGTACTAGTTTTTTCAAGAGCTGGAGTCTCAATTTCAGAGAAGCCAAATCTCTTGAAATTCTTTTTAAGAATATCTATAATATAATTTCTTTTAGAAAGCTCTGATGGCAGAAAATCTCTAGTTCCTTTAGGATTAGAAGGTGTGTTAGACATTATGTATAATTAATAATAAAACAAATATCTGATTTTTTTAAGAAAATAGAATCAGATTTTAAAATATTATTAAATATGTTTAATCTACAGCTTTAATTACTTCAAAAGATAATTCGTGAATGACATTTCTATGTAGTCTTAAAGTAGCTACATAGGTACCAAGTCTTTTAACAGATCCTCCCATGATTTTAATAATTTTTTTATCAAAATCAAATCCAAGGTTGGATAATTCACTATTTAAATCCGAACTAGAAATAGAACCAAATAATTTTCCACCTGTTCCAGATTTAGCTCCAATTTTTAGTTCTAACTTACTAAGTTTTTTTACTAATTTATTGGCTTCATCAACAGCCTTTTTTTCTTTAAACTCTCTTTGTTTTATATTTTCAGCTAAAACTTTTTTTGAGGATGGTGTAGCTAGTATAGCTAATCCTTGAGGAATTAAATAATTTCTTCCATATCCATTTTTAACAGAAACTAAATCGTCTTTGAAACCTAAGTTAGGTACGTCATTTTTTAAAATTAATTCCATAATATTATTTTAACATGTCAGCTTGGTAAGGTAAAAGTGCTAAGTGTCTTGCTCTTTTAACAGCAACTGAAACTTTTCTTTGATATTTCAAAGATGTCCCTGTTAATCTTCTTGGCAAAATCTTACCTTGTTCATTAATAAATCTCAAAAGAAAATCCGGGTCTTTGTAATCAACATACTTGATTCCAGATCTTTTAAACATACAATATTTTTTGCTGTTTTTTGTTGCAATATCTAATGGAGTAAGGTATCTAATTTCTCCTTGATTTGCTTTACCTGCTTGTTCTAATGTTGACATAATTAAGCTTTTTTAGTGTTTCGTTCTCTTCTTTTGATAGACCAAGCATCAGCGTATTTATCTAACTTAACGTTTAAGTATCGCATAATTCTTTCGTCTCTTTTTAACTCAGTTTCAAATGATTCAACTGTAGTGTTAGCAGCTTTAAAATCAATAAGATTATAAAATCCACTTTGTTTGTTTTGGATAGGATAAGCTAGTTTTTTTAGACCCCAGTGTTCAACTGAGATAACTTCAGATCCTTCGCTAATTAAAAAGTCTTCAAATTTTTTCACTGTCTCCTTTACCTGATCTTCAGATAAAACGGGATTTAAAATGAAAACAGCCTCGTAATGATTCATATATTTTATTAAAAATTGGTCGCAAAAATACATTTTTAATATACACTAACAAAATTCTATTCGTATTTAATTATAAGGATCTACATCAATAGAAACCTGTATGCTTCTAAATTTTGATACAGACTCGAAACTAGAGTGTGTTTTTAAAATAATTTTTTTACTTTTTACTAAGTTTTTGTCTACAGGAATTTTTATTTGTATAATATTTATATATCTGTTTTGAATTCTAGGGATTAAAGGAAATTCAGGTCCAAAAACTTTGTCTTTAAATCTGGTTTTTAAACTTTTAAAAAACCATAATGAACCATTTTTTAAAGTTTCTTTGTTTTTGTGTTTTAATATGATTTTTATAATTCTTGAATATGGTGGATAATCAAATAGGTGTCTTTCTTTCAATTGCTCATTAAACATGCCTAAATAATCATTGTTCTTTATTTTCTCCATAATACTATGTTTAGGATTAAAAGTCTGAACTATTACATTTCCTCTAGATTTGTCTCTGCCAGATCTTCCAGCAACTTGTTGAATTAATTGGAAACATTTTTCCTGGGATCTAAAATCAGGGAAATAAATTAAATTATCAGCATTAATAACTCCAACCAGTTCAACATTTTTAAAATCTAATCCTTTACTGAGCATTTGAGTACCGACAAGTATTTGAAATTTATTCTCTTCAAAATCATTAATTAATTTAAAAAATGAATTTTTATTTTTGGTTGAATCTTGATCCATTCTTTCAACTTTGTAATCTGGAAAATACTCTCTTAATTCTTCAACAATTTTCTGAGTACCCAACCCTTTTTTGGTAAGTGAATTTGAAGAACATTTCAAACATTTGTTTTCATTTTTAACACAGTACCCACAATGATGACATTTTAATTCGTCAGAAATTCTATGGTATGTTAATGCAACGTCACAGTTTTTACAGTTAAAGACATAACCACATGCTTCACATTCTTGATAAGGTGAATAACCTCTTCTATTTTGAAAAATAATAACTTGTTTTTTATTTATCAAAGTTGATTTTATATTGGATAATAAAGTTTCAGAAAAACTTCCAATCATTTTATTTTTTATAGTAGATTCTTTTAAATCGTTCAAAAGAATATTAGGCAACTCGATATCATTATATCTTTTAATTATTTTTATTAATCCATATTTATTTGAAATAGCATTAAAATAAGACTCAACACTGGGAGTTGCAGATCCTAACAATGTTTTGGCACTGTGAAGCATTCCTAAATAAATTGCACAATCTCTAGCGTTGTATCTAGGTGCTGGATTAAATTGTTTAAAAGCATTTTCATGTTCTTCGTCAACTATAATAAGACTCAAACTGTTGTAGGGCAAAAAAATTGATGATCTAGCACCTAAAATTATTTTACCAGAGCTTTTTAAAACATTTTTCCAAATTTCAGTTCTTTGGTCTAATGAGTATTTTGAATGATAAACTAATAATTTGTCTCCAAAATATTTTTTTAATCTTACTATTAACTGAGTTGTTAGTGAGATTTCAGGAACTAAATACAACACTTGATTGTTCCTATTTAACTCTTTTTCTATTAAATTTACATATATCTCAGTTTTTCCAGAGGACGTGACTCCATGTAGAAGAGAAACATTTTTTTCTAAAAAATTTGATTCTATTTCAGTTAATGCATTGTTTTGAATAACACTTAATTTTTTAGGTTTAATTAATTCTTCAATTTCAAATTGAGTTCTATTAATTACTTTTTCAGATTTTAATAATATTTTTGATTTAATTAAATTATTAATAGTTACTCTTGAAACACTGTACAAATTAATTAGTTCATCAAAAGTAAATTGTGATTGTTTTTTGTTAAATTTCAATCCTTTTGCAACAATTAATTGAGATCTTTTTCTTTTTAGTTTCTTCTCTAGTTCATTTAGAGAAATATTTTTGTCAATAGAAATTAAATTAATTATTTTGGGTTTAAAGTAATCATAAACTTCTTCCTTTACAGAAATTATTGAATATAATAATAGTTCATTTATGGCTTTATTAATTTTCGATTTTTCTAATTTTCCAATTAAATCTTTATATGAAAATTTTTTATTTATCATCAATAAATCAAAAACAAATTTTGAATTTATATTGACATTAAAATCTGAAATATCTTGTTTTAATAATATTATTTCGCTTTCGCTTTTAAGTAACAATAGCTTTGGTAAAGCGACTTTTATAACTTGACCTATTGGAGTCATATAGTATTCTGAAATCCATTTGAAAAAAATCAGTTGACTTTGGGTGACACATGGCTCTTTATCAATTATAAATTCAATTTCTTTAGGTTCATAAGAAATCGGGACTTCATTGTGTTTTTGAATAACAATTCCTGTAATAAATTTAGATTTACCAAAGGGAACCATAACTCTAAATCCAGGTTTAATAAAATTAAACTCATCTTTATTAATACTGTAGGTAAAAGTAGATTTTATTGGAAGTGGAATAATTACATCAATAAAATTCATCATCAGTTTTTTATTAACATTGAAAAAACAATAGTAATCATTAACATATATTTACAAATAAATATAAAATTAAAATTCATCAAATATTAGGTTTATGCAGATTAAGTTAATCGTTGTGGGAAAAACTAAAAATCAAGAATTAATAACCATAATAGAAAAATATGTTAAACGAATTAATTTTTTTAATAATTTCAAAATAATTGAGGTCAACTCTTCAAAAACAAAAAAAAATAATGCAAGCGAGATAAAAAAAATTGAGAGTGAAAATATTTTAAAAAAAATTAAAAAGAATGAAATTCTTTTTTTACTTGACGAAAAAGGTAAAAATTATGATTCTAGAGAGTTCGCTGAATTTTTAAAAATTAAATTTCAAGAAAGTAAAACGATTGTTTTTGTAATTGGAGGAGCTTTTGGATTTTCCAAAGATTTATACAGTAAGTCTGTAGGGCTAATATCTTTATCAAGAATGACATTTTCACATCAAATAATCAGATTATTTTTTATGGAACAATTGTACAGAGCTTATACAATTTTAAATAACCACCCTTATCATAATGATTAAAATATGGACTTAATATTCGCAACAGGAAATCAAAATAAATTGATAGAAATAAATAAAATTATCCCAAAAAATGTAAATATTATAAGTTTTAAAGATTTAAAATTTGATGAAGAAGTTCCAGAAAATGAAAATACTATTGAGAAAAATGCAATTTACAAAGCAAAATATATTTATAATAAATTCAATATTAATGTTTTTTCTGATGATACAGGATTGGAGGTTGAAACTTTAAATGGAAAACCTGGTGTTCATTCTGCAAGATATGCAGGAACTGCATGTAATTCAAAAGACAATATCGAAAAACTGTTGAAAGAATTGGAGAATAAAAAAAATAGAAATGCAAGATTCAAGACTGTAATAGCGTTAATTCTTGATAACAAAATTCATACTTTTGAAGGAATAGTTGAAGGTGAGATTTTGAAAAATCCTATTGGAAAAAACGGATTTGGATATGATTCGATTTTTTCACCGATAGGATATAATAAATCTTTTGCAGAACTTACATTAAGAGAAAAAAATTTAATAAGTCATAGATCATTAGCAATAAAAAAATTGATAAACTTTATAGCATAATTTTTTTGTTAAATTTTATTTAAAATGATAGTATATCTTTAATTACTTGTATTTTTGAAATCCATGAATAAATTTTTTAAATTTTTATTTCTCGCTATTGCTTTTGGATTTTTTTCAAACTTAACTTTTTCACAAAATCAAAATCTAACAGCATTTGTTGAAAACTCTTCAGACAACAAACCGATCCCAAGTGTACACATAATCAATTTAAGTCAAGTGATAGGTGTTATATCAGACAAGAAAGGTAAGTTTGAGATTCCTGCAAAATTAAATGACACGCTTTATCTATCTTATTTAGGATTTAAATCAATTAAAGTTAGAGTGACTAACGATTTATTAAAATTTAAAAATTCAAAAATTCAATTAACTGAACTAGCATATGCTTTAGAAGAGGTTATAGTAAAACCATATGAATTAACTGGATATCTTGAAATAGATGCTAAAAATGTTCCGGTAAGTCAATCTTATCGCTACAGTATACCTGGATTACCCTCGCGTGGATATGAGGGCGGATCCAGAAATTCAGGAGCATTTTCAAAAGTAATTAATGCTATTTTTAATCCAGCTGATTTTCTTTATAATTTATTTGGAAAACAACCTAGACAGTTTAAAAAATTACAACAAATGAAAGAAGATTTCAGAATACGCGAACTTTTATCCTCAAAATTTGATAGAGAAACATTAGTTGAATTACTTCAAGTTCAAAAAATTGATATTGATGAAATTTTAAGAAACTGTAATTTTTCAGATAGCTTTATTCTGACCGCTAATGATTTACAAATTCTTGATGCTATCAGCGGTTGTTACGAAGAATTTAAAGTTCTTAATAGAAAATAACTATTTTTAAAAGCTTACATTTGTACCCCATTAAAATGAATTGTCATGACCTTAAATACTCTTAATGCCATAACTCCAATTGATGGTAGGTATTATAATAAAACTAAAGGATATTCAAACTATTTTTCAGAACAGGCTCTTATTAAATATAGAGTCTTAGTAGAGATTGAATACTTTATAGCATTAACAAAAACTAAAATTCCTGCTTTCAAAGGTTTTCCTCAAGAATCTATTCAAAATATAAAAAATATATATTTAAATTTTTCTTATAAAGATGCTATTTCTGTTAAAGAGATAGAAAAGGAAACTAATCATGATGTTAAAGCAGTTGAATACTTTATTAAAAATAAATTTAAAAATTTAAAATTAGATAAATATTTGGAGTACATACATTTTGGTCTTACATCTCAAGATATAAACAATACAGCTGTTCCTCTTTCAATTAAAGACGCTTTATCAAAAATTTATCTTCCTGAATTAAATGAATTGGTAAAGTTGCTTGGTGAAAAAGTTTTAGAATATGATGATATTTCTATGTTAGCACGTACTCACGGCCAACCAGCTTCACCAACAAGACTAGGTAAAGAAATTAACGTTTTTAAAGTTAGAATTGATGAGCAATTAAAACATTTACATTCAATTCCATTTGCAGCTAAATTTGGTGGAGCAACCGGTAACTTTAATGCACATATTATTGCTTTTCCATCTATAGATTGGAAAAACTTTGCTAATAAATTAGTTACTGATTTAGGGCTTTATCATTCATTTCCTACAACTCAAATTGAACACTATGATCATCTAGCTTCTTTATTTGATTGTTTGAAAAGAATAAATACCATAATTATTGATTTTAACAGAGATGTCTGGTCATATATTTCTATGGATTATTTCAAACAAAAAATAAACAAAAATGAGGTTGGTTCATCTGCAATGCCTCATAAAGTAAATCCGATTGATTTTGAAAATTCTGAGGGTAATCTAGGGCTTGCAAATGCTTTATTCGAACACCTGTCCTCAAAACTTCCTGTATCAAGATTACAAAGAGATTTAACAGACAGTACAGTACTTAGAAATATTGGTGTTCCTTTTGGTCACTCTTCTATAGCTATCAAATCGACAATTAAAGGAATAAATAAATTGATAGTGAACAGAGAAAAAATAGAAAATGATTTAAACAATAACTGGGCAGTTGTAGCTGAGGCTATTCAAACTATTTTAAGAAGAGAAAATTATCCCAATCCATATGAAACATTAAAAGAATTAACTAGAAAAAACACAGTTATTAATCAAGAGACTATTCATCATTTCATAGATAGGTTAAATGTAGGCACAGAAATTAAAAAAGAATTAAAAAAAATAAATCCTTCAAATTATACAGGAATCTAAAATAGCTATTCCCCACTTACAGGTCTATCTACTAGATTAGTTTCTATACCAATTTTAAAGTCTCCATTAGAAATTTTAGTAACATCCTTATCAATCTTTCCAAATTCTTTTGATGTATCATTGAAATGATTTACCGCCGCACTTAAAGATTTGCCTAATCTGTTGTGAGAATTTTGGTAAGAATTTAAATGATTAGACAGTTTTTGTACGTTTTTAATTACTTCATCAACAGATTTTTCAAATTTTAAATTATTTAAAGCTTTCATCGTAATTTGAAGCATTGGAAAAAGACTCATTGGAGAGACTATCATAACTTTTTTTTCATATGCATAAGAAACTAAATCTTTAGAATTTATTTGAAGTGAACCTACTCTATTATTTAACAAATCTTGATAAAGTCCATCGGCAGGAATAAACATAAAAGCATAGTCTAGTGTTTTCTCAGAGGGTCTTATGTATTTTGAGGTTTCATCAATTCTAGTTTTAATATCAATTCTAAATTTTTTTTCTAAATTCTCGATTTCTAAAGCATCAGAACTTTCTATCATTTTATTATAATTATCTAAAGAAAATTTTGCATCAATAGGAATTATATGATCATTGACCTTAACTATAGCATCAACAATTTCACCATTGGTAAAAGAATATTGCATTCTAAAAATTTCAGGTGGTAAAACATTTGCTAATAAATTTTCTAATTGAATCTCCCCAAAAATTCCTCTTTGTTTTTGATTTCCTAATATTTTTTCTAAAGATTTCATTTGGTTGGCAAAACTTAGAACTTGTTGATTAGTTCCTTTTATTTTTTCTAATTCGACAGTAACATCTTTTATCACTTTATTTGAATCAGAAAATTGTTTTTGAATGTCTTCTTTTGATGTTTTATGAAAGTTATTAATTTCCTTATTTATTGAAGATAATTTAGATTCCAATTCTAATCTACTTTTTTCAGAATTTTCACCAACTTCCTTTCGAATATTTTGGATTTCACTACTTAAGTTATTTGTAAGTTGAATTAATAGTTCATTAGAACTATTATCATTTTTGTTTTTTAAAATAAAAATTAAAAAAACTACTAAAACTAAAAGAAGTACTAGAAGAACTATATCCATATATCTAATATAGAAATATTATTATTTAGTTAAGTACATTTTTCTTCTTGAATATAACTCGTAAAATTGATCGTCTTTTAAATTATCTATAAAGAGAATACTTTCACCCGTACTTTTCATTTCAGGACCCAGATTTTTATTAACATTTGGAAATTTATTAAAAGAAAAAACAGGCTGCTTTATTGCAAAACCTTTTAGATTGGGTTTGTAATTTATATCAGATACCTTAAGTTTTCCTAACATTACTTTAGTTGCGTAATTGACATAGGGTTGTTGATAAGCTTTGGCAATAAACGGAACAGTTCTTGAAGCTCTAGGGTTAGCTTCAATTATGTAAACAATTTCATTTTTTATTGCAAACTGAATATTGATAAGGCCTACAGTTTTTAATGAAATTGCAATTTTTTTTGTGTGATCTATAATTTGTTGCATCACAAATTTTCCTAGATTGAAAGGTGGCAAAGTTGCATTCGAATCTCCAGAATGAACTCCACAAGGTTCAATATGTTCCATAATACCAATTATTAAAACATTTTCACCATCACAAATAGCATCAGCTTCTGCTTCAATTGCACCATCTAAATAATGATCTAACAATAACTTATTGTTTGGAATCTTTTGTAAAAGATCAATAACATGTGCTTCTAATTCTTGTTTATTTATAACAATTTTCATTCCTTGTCCGCCAAGAACATATGAGGGTCTAACCAAAATAGGAAAATTTAATGTATCCGATAATTTTAAGGCTTGATCTGCAGTTTCAGCTACACCAAATTCTGGATAAGGTATGTTATTATCTTTAAGTAAAGTTGAAAAACTTCCTCTGTCCTCAGCTAAATCTAAAGCTTGATAAGTCGTACCCATAATTTTAATACCATACCTATCCAACTTTTCAGCTAATTTCAATGCAGTTTGTCCACCAAGCTGCACAATGACACCTTCAGGCTTTTCATGCTCAATAATATCATAAATATGCTCCCAAAAAACAGGTTCAAAATAAAGCTTGTCAGCGGTATCAAAATCAGTTGATACCGTTTCAGGATTACAATTAATCATAATAGTTTCATAACCACACTCAGAAGATGCTAAAACTCCATGAACACAACAATAGTCAAATTCAATTCCTTGTCCAATTCTATTTGGACCAGAACCTAAAACAATAATCTTTTTTTTATCAGATGATTTACTTTCATTTTGAGTAAAAACAGTTCCATTCGAAAGCTGAATCTCTTCCTCAAAGGTGGAATAATAATAAGGTGTTAGAGCTTTAAATTCTGCAGCACAAGTATCTACAAGTTTATACACTCGATTAATATTAAAACTTTTTCGTTTTTTATTAACAATACTTTCCAAACATCCTAGCATATGACCAATTTGACGATCAGCAAAACCTTTTTGCTTAGCTTCTAACATCAAATCTTTAGTAATAGTATCTATGTTAAAATCAGAAATTTCTCTTTCTAAATTGACAAGTGATTCATACTGTCTTAAATACCACATATCTATTCTAGTAATATCATTAATTCTTTCCAATGAAATTCCCATTTTAATAGCATCGTAGATAACAAAAACTCTATCCCAACTTGCATAAGTAAGCTTATCTATTACCTGTTGATAATCAGTATATCCTTTCCCATCTGCACCCAAACCATTTCTTTTAATTTCTAAAGACTGAGTTGCTTTGTGTAATGCTTCAATAAAAGACCTACCTATTCCCATAACCTCTCCAACTGATTTCATTTGAAGACCTAAAGTTCTTTCAGACCCCTCAAATTTATCAAAATTCCATCTCGGTATTTTTACTATAACGTAATCTAAAGTTGGCTCAAATAAAGCTGAAGTTGATTTTGTAATTTGATTGTTTAATTCATCTAAACTATATCCAATAGCTAACTTACTAGCAACCTTAGCAATTGGATAGCCTGATGCTTTAGAAGCCAAAGCTGAGGATCTTGAAACCCTTGGGTTAATTTCAATTGCAATTATATCTTCTTTTTCATCTGGACTTACAGCAAATTGTACATTACAACCACCTGCAAAATCACCAATACTTCTCATCATTTTTATTGCCATATCTCTCATTCTTTGATATGCAGAATCAGATAATGTCATTGCAGGAGCTACTGTGATTGAATCTCCTGTATGAATACCCATAGGATCCATGTTTTCAATCGTACAAATGATAACTACATTATCATTTTTATCTCTCAACAGTTCTAATTCATATTCTTTCCAACCCATCAGAGCTTTATCAATTAAAACTTCATGAATTGGTGAAGCTTCCAAACCTCTAGTTAATAATTCATCAAAATTTTCAGCTTTGTAAACTAGAGAAGCTCCGCTTCCACCCAACGTAAATGAGGGGCGAATAACCAAAGGAAACCCAAATTCCTGAGCTATTTCTTTACCTTTCAAAAAAGATGTAGCAGTTTTAGCTGGTGCAACAGGTATATCAATAGTTTTTAATAATTGTTTAAATTTCTCTCTGTCCTCTGTAATATTTATAGCGTCAATATCAACTCCAATAATTTCAACATTATATTGCTCCCAGATTCCTTTTTCATCAGCCTCGATACACAAATTAAGTGCAGTTTGTCCTCCCATTGTCGGTAAGACTGCATCTATTTTGTGATTTGATAAAATCTCCTTGATTGAATTAGTATTCAAAGGTTTTAAATATATATGATCTGCCATAACAGGATCCGTCATGATTGTGGCTGGGTTAGAATTGATTAGAATTGTTTCTATACCGTCTTCTCTAAGAGACCTCAAAGCTTGGGAACCTGAATAATCGAACTCACATGCTTGACCGATAACTATTGGACCAGATCCTATTATAAGTATACTTTTTAAATCTTTTCTTAATGGCATTTAAGTAATATTAATTTGGTTGATGAATATATATAAAAAAAGGTGTTACTAAAAAAGTAACACCTTAATTTTTTAAAGTTTTTATTCACTTATTTTTTATGTCTTGGTTCAGATGAAACAGAAATCTTATTTCTTCCTTTAGCTCTTCGACTAGCTAAAACTTTTCTGCCACTAGGCGATGACATTCTTTCTCTAAATCCGTGTTTATTACGTCTTTTTCTTTTTGACGGTTGAAAAGTTCTTTTCATTTGAATTAATTAACTATTTTTACTAAAATTTGAGGCCAAATATACAATAAGTTTAAACTAACTCAAATGTATTGTTTAAAAAATTTAAAGTTTAAAATTTAATTAAAAAACTGATAATCAATGTATCCAAAAAATATAAAACTAATATTAACAATTTCTACACTAATTTATTCGATTTATCAATTTTATGAAAACAATATTGGCAACGGAATAGCATTAATTTTATTAGCAATAATTTTTATTTTTCTTTATTTTAAAAATGAAATTATACTTGTAATTTTTTTTAAATTGAGAAAACAAGATTTTGACGGAACAGAAAAATGGTTAAAAAAAATTAAAAATCCCGAAAGTTCTTTAACAAAAAAACAAGTTGGTTATTACAATTATTTGTGGGGAATTGTGTGTTCTCAAACAAACCTTACAAAAGCTGAAAAATATTTTAAAAAAGCAATTTCAATTGGATTATCAATGGATCATGACTTAGCAATGGCCAAATTAAGTTTAGCTGGAATACTAATTCAAAAAAGAAGAAAAAGAGAAGCTACGACCTTATTAAATGAAGCTAAAAAATTAGATAAGCAAAAAATGTTATTGGATCAGATAAAAATGATGCAACAACAAATGAAAAGAATTTAATTTAAGTTTTTTTGAAAAAAATCATTTAACCAATCTGCTCTCTTAAGTATCATTGTATGATCCCCTCTTTCTAGAGGGATATAATTTTTTATATTAAGTACAGGAAAAACTAAATCATAAGTTCCATGAATATGAATAACATTCTTTAACGGTGTGGTTTGATTCCAATTAACCATCTCCCTAATTGCCCATTTTAAATAATTTTCGTCTCTTACTGAAAGATACTTTCTATATAGATTGACTTTTCGTTTAATTTTTGGCCCTAAAACAAAAGCCAACAAAGATTCAAAATCATTTAACCAAGTTAATGGCAGGAGCTTATAACTCTTTGTTTTTTTTGCAAATTTCATTGAATTTGATAATTCATTACTAGATTTCACACTTGAAATAATTACAACCTTTTTAACCTTTAAAATTTTTGATAGTTCTTGAACAATTACACCTCCAAAAGAAACTCCAATAAGAATTGCATTTTCATGCTTTATAGTTTCAGAAAGTCTCACAACATAATTGCTAAGGGATTCATTTTTGAGAGGAGGAATCCAACTTAAATAATGTGGCTTAAAATTTTGATTTAGTTTAATTCTTTCAAAAATCAATGGATTCGCACACATTCCTGGCATAAAATAAACATGAATTTTATTTTTCAGAGTCATTAAAATCTATTTTTATTATCTTTGTAAAATATTTACAAAACTAGCTAATAGATATTTAATATTAAATATGATCATTAACGATAATTTGTTCTTGCGGCAATACGAGGTTGAAATTGAAGATGATTTAGCTATAATTGAGTATGCTCTTCAAGACAGAAAAATATTTTTAACAAAACTTATTATACCGTCTTCAAATAAAGATGAAGATTTTGAAGAAAAATTTATAAGAGAAGTATTTGAAATTATCAAGGAAAAAAATATTAGGATAATGCCTACTTCTCCTCAAGTGAGAAAATTTATCAAAAAAAATAAAGAGTTTAAGGATATGCTTCCTATAGGTGTTAGACTTTAATTTTTAGTTCTGTCTTTTTTCCAATTACTAATCCATCATTATCTATACCCTCCAGATCAAAAGAAACAATCTTGTCTGCTAAACTTTTTCTCCAAGCAGTCTTGACTCTGACATAATTATTAGAAAAGCCATAAATAAAACCATTTCTATTTTCAGTTTCAAACAATACATTTTTTGTGTCTCCTAATTGAGATTCATAAAATTTTCTTTTTAGTTGAACAGAAAGAGATCTTAACAACTTACTACGTTTTGATCTAATATTTTTAGAAACAACGTTTTTTAAATTAATTGCTTCTGTATTATCACGCTCTGAATAAGTAAAAACATGAAGATATGATAAGTTTAAACTTTTAATAAAATTATAGGTTTTTAAAAAATCTTCTTCAGATTCTCCTGGAAAACCTACAATAACATCTGCACCAATGCATGCGTTTGGAATGACTTTTTTTATGTGATCAATTCTATTTTTATAAAGTTTACTGAGATATCGTCTTTTCATAAGTTTTAAGACAGAATCACTTCCACTTTGCATAGGAATATGAAAATGAGGGACAAATTTATAACTTGTAGAAACGAAATCTATAATTTCATTTGACAATAAATTAGGCTCAATTGAAGATATTCTAATTCTAGAAATCCCGTCAACTTTATCAAGAGCACTAACCAAATCCAAGAAAGTGTTTTCATGATTTTTATTACCAAATTCCCCTTTTCCATAATCTCCAATATTAACTCCAGTTAACACAATTTCTTTGATTCCAGAACTAGAAATCGATTTTGCTGCATTTACAATGTTATCTAGCTTATCACTTCTTGAAATCCCTCTGGCCAAAGGTATTGTACAATAAGTACACTTATAGTCACACCCATCTTGAACTTTCAAAAAAGATCTTGTTCTTTCACCAATTGAGTAACTTGATTTATAAAAATCAGTTTCTTTTATTTCACAAGAATGAATAGAACCTTTGTTGTTTTTTTTTAAGTCATTTAAATAATCTAATATTTTGAACTTTTCTTTACTTCCAAGAACTAAATCTACCCCATTTACTTTGGCTAATTCTTCTGGTTTCAGTTGTGCATAACATCCAATAGCAATTAAAAAAGCTTCTGGATTTAACTTTAAAGCTTTTGAGACATAAGATTTAAATTGCTTATCTGCATTTTCGGTAACAGAACAAGTATTTATTACATATATATCAGAGAATTGATCAAACTTTACCACAGAATAGCCTACATCTTCAAATTGTCTTGAAATAGTTGAAGTTTCAGAAAAATTAAGTTTACAACCTAAAGTAGTTAAAGCAACCCTCTGATTTTGGTTCATATTGATTTAAACTCTTAAATTAGCTTGCAAATATAGGAATCAATATTTATGATTTACAAGTCAAAATTTTCAATATCCTTTTTAATAATAATATTATTAACAATTTCAGGCTGTTCTGAGGATATTTTGATTGATGATAATAAAGTTTTTAGATATAATGAACATTCAAATATTTCATCCTTAGACCCAATTTACTCAAGCACCTTAAGAAATATTTGGCCAATAAACCAGATCTTTAATGGATTGGTTCAGTTAGACGATTCATTAAAAATAAAACCAGATTTAGCTAAAAGTTGGATAATATCAAAAAACGGTTTAGAATATAAGTTTTTAATAAAAGATCAAATTTTCTTTCACAATTCAAAAACTTTTGGAACAGATTCTACAAGAGTGGTTAATGCATCAGATTTTGAGTATAGTTTTAAGAGAATAAATGATCCCCAGTTAGGATCACCTGGATCTTGGGCTTTGAAAAATGTGAGTAGTTTTAAAGCAGAAAATGACAGCGTATTTGTTATAAAATTGAAAAAACCTTTTGCAGCATTTTTGGGCTTACTATCAATGAAATATTTTTCAGCTGTTCCTTATGAGGCAGTAAATTATTACGGAGACAAGTTTGGTAAAAATCCTATTGGAACTGGTCCATTCAAATTTAAAAAATGGGAAGAAAACATCAAATTAGTGTTAAGAAAAAACAATTTGTATTTTGAAAAAGATAGTAAAGGAAAAAACCTGCCATATCTTGAAGCAATTTCAATTACATTTCTACCCGACAAGAAAAGTGAATTTATGGAATTTGCTCAAAATAAAATTGATTTTATTAACTCAATTGATTCATCTTTTAAAGATCAATTAATCTCTTTAGATGGAAATTTAAAAGAAGAACATTCCAGAAAAATAAAACTCATTTCAGGACCATATTTAAACACAGAATATATAGGATTCTATCTTGGTGATGAAAAAAGTCAAATTCATTCAAAAAAACTAAGATTAGCTATTAACTATGCAATAGACAGAAAAAAAATGATGAAATATTTAAGAAATAATATTGGATACGCAGCAAATAATGGTTTTGTTCCGTTAGGTTTAAATATGGAGAATCCGGTAAATGGATTTAAATACAATTTGAAAAAGGCTAAAACATTAATTAAAGAATACAAAGCAGAAAATAATAAAGAGAAAATAGAACTTAAACTAACCAGTGATGCAAATTATTTAGATATAGTTGAATTTATCCAAAGAGAATTACAAAAAATTGGTATAGATTTATCAATAAATATTGTTCCTGCTTCTGCATTAAGACAAGGTAAATCGAATGGAAAATTTGAAATGTTTAGAGCTAGCTGGATAGCTGATTATCCGGATAGCGAAAATTATTTAAGTTTATTTTATTCAAAAAATTTAGCGCCAAATGGACCAAATTACACACACTTTAAAAATTTTGAATATGACAAGCTATTTGAAAGAACTTATGAAGAGCAAAATAGTGTAATTAGAAAGAATCTATATAAAAAACTAGACAGTTTAGTGTTAGAAAATTCACCAATTATTCCACTATACTATGACAAAGTCATGAGATTTAGTCAAAAAAATGTTGAAGGAATGACAACTAATCCAGTAAATCAATTGAATTTAAAAAAGGTTTATAAAAAATAAACTACTTTTTTATTTTGGCATATCTATTTTTAAACTTATCAATTCTACCAGCAGTATCTATAAGTTTTGTTTTACCAGTGTAAAACGGGTGAGAAGTCCTAGATATCTCTAATTTTACAAGAGGATATGTTACACCTTCATGTTCAATTGAATCTTTACTTTCAACTGTTGATTTAGTAATAAAAACATCGTCATTAGACATATCTTTAAAAGCAACTAATCTGTAATTTTCTGGGTGTATACCTTGTTTCATTTTTATAATAATTGGATGCAAATTTAATTCTTTTTTATCAATTTGCAACTTTATCTAATTTATTACTAATCAAGTATTCAAATATTAGCTATTTTTACATTAAAATAAAATATTATGGAACAAATCAGTATAAAACAATATATGATTAACTATGGCTTAATTACAAGTTCAGTGTTAGTATCTTTTAGTTTAATGTTATTTTTTTTAGAGTCTCATTATGAACAGGATTCTGTAGCGCAAATTGTAAATATTGTAATAACATATGCAGGAATAACTCTTGGATGCTTAGCCTACAAGAAAGCTAATGATAATAAGATCCAAGCCGGCACAGTAAGAAAAATGGGTACAGGAATATCTTTAGTTATAGCGCTTGTATCTATATTTTATACATTATTTTTAACTAATGTAATGGAACCTGATTTCATGGACAAAGTGTTAGAAATTTCATATAATCAAACCATGCAGGATTACCCTGAAGCCCTTAACGGAATGGATCTTAATACATTTATAGAAAATTCCAAACCATTCACTTTTTTAACTTACCCAGCGATTTTAATTTCTACGCTTTTATTTGGATTTTTATATAGTGTTGTTCTCGGTCTAGTCATCAAGACAAAAAAACAGCTATAATTAGTTGAAAATGAATATTTCTGTAATTATTCCACTTTTAAATGAGCAAAATTCTCTTGAAGAATTAACAAGCTCAGCATCCTCTGTTATTAATGATTTAAATCTTAAATATGAAATCATTTTAATTGATGATGGAAGCACAGATAATTCATGGAAAATTATTTCAAAAATTTGCTCAAGTAATAAAAATATAAAGGCAATAAGATTTTTAAAGAACTTTGGTAAATCTCAAGCACTTTCTGCTGGCTTCAAAGCCTGTAATGGTAATGTAGTAATAACAATGGATGCCGATTTACAGGATGATCCAAATGAAATTCCAGAGCTTTACAAAAAAATTAGTGAAGAAGATTTTGATTTAGTTTCTGGATGGAAAAAAGTTAGATACGATTCAATAATATTTAAAAATTTTCCATCGAAAATTTTTAACTGGGCTGCAAGAATAACTTCTGGAATAAAACTTAATGATTTTAATTGTGGAATAAAAGCATATAAAAAAGAGGTAATTCAACAGGTTAAATTAACTGGAGGGATGCACAGATACATTCCTGTACTTGCTAAAAACGCAGGTTACAACAGAATTACTGAAAAAATTGTTATACATCATCCTAGAAAACACGGAAAAACAAAATATGGAATTGACAGATTCATAAAAGGTTTTTTAGACTTAATTACATTATGGTTTATTCACAAGTTTGGAAAAAGACCCATGCATTTCTTTGGACTTATTGGGACCATAATGTTATTAGTTGGCTTCTTTTTTTCTGCATACCTAGGAATAGATAAATTATTTCTCCAAACTTCAGGAAGGTTAATTACAGAAAGACCTGAATTTTATATTTCATTAGCTACAATGATAATGGGTTCTCAGTTTTTTCTTGCCGGATTTTTAGGTGAAATCATTCTTCGAAATAGAAAAATTAAAAAACAATATATAATTACAGAAAAAATAAATGAATAAAAACTTATTAATTGAAGAAAATTATAATAATTGGACTCAATTTCCCTTTGATACAACAACAATTGAAAATGTTAAAAGTTTAAAAAATAATAATCCATTAGAGTTTGAAGAATCATTTTATAAAAATTTGTCATTTGGAACTGGTGGAATGAGAGGAATTGTTGGTGTAGGCCCAAACCGTGTCAATCAATATACTTTTGGTAAAAATACACAGGGTATTTCAAACTTCATAAATAAAATATCATCAAAAAAAGAATCTGTTGTTATAGCTTACGATTGCAGAAATCAAAGTAAAGAATTGGCTAATCAGGTAGCAGATGTTTTTAGTTCAAATGGTATTAATGTGTACCTATTTAGTTCAATAAGACCAACTCCTGAACTTTCTTATGCATTATTAAAATTAAAATGTATTTGTGGTATTGTTTTAACAGCATCTCATAATCCGCCTGAATATAATGGATATAAGGTTTACTGGAAAGATGGTGGTCAAATTGTGCCACCAATCGATGAAAAACTTATTGACGAAATAAATTCAGTAAAATTCAAAGAAATAAACTTTAAAAGAAATAATTCTCTTATTAATTTAATTGACACCCAAATTGATACTGATTTTATTAATGATTCAATTTCAATTGGAAAAATTGGAGAGTCCAAAAGAGAAAATTATAGAATTGTTTTTACACCAATACACGGAACATCATATAAAATTCTTCCAGAAGTTTTGAACGGTGCTGGATTTAATGATTTACATATTGTTAAAGAACAGGCTATTCCCGATGGTAATTTCAATACTGTAAAATCACCTAACCCAGAAGAGCCAGAAGCTTTAAGTATGGCAATAGATTTAGCAGAAGCAGTTAACGCTGATATTGTAATTGGCACCGACCCTGATGCAGATAGAGTTGGTTTAGCTGTCAAAAATAATGAAAACGAATATTCTCTTTTGAATGGTAATCAGATGATGATCATTTTAACAGAATTTATTTTAAGCAAAAGAAAAAAATTAAATAAATCATTTTTTATTGGATCAACAGTTGTTTCAACTGCTATGATTAAAAATATAGCTGAAAGGTATAATGTTGATTTTAAAGTTGGCTTAACGGGCTTTAAATGGATAGGAAAAATGATAAATGATTTTCCTAGCCAGAATTTTATTTGTGGAGGAGAAGAAAGCTACGGTTACATGGTTGGTGATTTTGTAAGAGACAAAGATGCTATTACCTCTGCCCTAGTTGCATGCGAAGTTGGATCAGAATGTAAATCAATGGGGATTAATTTAATTGATTATTTAATTGATTGCTACATCAAATATGGATTTTTCAAGGAAAAGCTAATATCTATTGAGAAAAAAGGAGCTAAAGGTCTCAAAGAAATTAGTTCAATAATGAATAAATTAAGAAATTCTAAAATCAAATCTTTGGACGGAAGTAAATTAATATCTTTTAAAGATTTTCAATCTTCTCAAGAAATAAATCAAATTAATGATGAAATCTATAATTTAGATTTTCCTAAATCTAATGTTTTGATTTTTGAATCTGAAGACGGTACAACTGTTGCTGCTAGACCAAGTGGAACTGAACCCAAAATAAAATTTTACTTTAGTGTAAATACTGATCTCAAGTCAAAAGAAGATTATGATAGAGTAAATCAAATTTTGAATAATAAAATAGTTAATTTAACTGAAGAATTTAATTTTTAAGCATTGGAGTATTTTAAAAAAATATTCAAGTATTCAAAGCCCTTTAAAAAATATATTTTTTTAAATATATTTTTTAATATTCTTTATGCGCTATTTAGTGCATTGTCATTTTTATCGTTGATGCCAATGCTGGAGGTTTTATTTGGAGAAAATAAAAAAACATATACTAAACCAGAATTTGATGGAATTTATGGATTTGGAAATAACTTAGAAGGATGGCTTAATTATCAAGTTAGTAATTTTTCAGGCGAAGACCCACAAAAAGCTTTAATCTTTGTGATTGCTGCAATTATCATATTGTTTTTTCTTAAGAATTTTTTCAATTATCTAGCAATGTATTTTATAACTTTTTTGAGAAATGGGATTTTAACCCATTTGAGAGGAGATGTTTATAAAAAAATAGTTAGTATGCCAATCGCTTTCTTTACAGAAAAGAAAAAAGGAGATGTAATATCTAGGATAACTGCTGATGTTTTAGAAATTCAACATTCATTTTTATCAATTCTTGAGTTAATAGTTAGAGAGCCATTAACTATATTTTTTACGATTTCAGCAATGTTTTTAATAAGTTTTAAGCTCACAGCATTTGTTTTGATATTTATACCAATTTCTGGATTCTTAATTTCATTAATAGGAAGATCTCTTAAAGCTACCTCAACTTTAGTTCAAAATGAACAAGCTGAATTTTTATCGATTACCGAAGAAACTCTGCACGGTTTAAAAATTATTAAAGGATTTGTTTCAGAGCTGTTTTTTATAGAAAAATTCAATAAATCGAATAATAAATTTTACAATTACTCCAATAAATTAATAAATAGACAAAACTTGGCTAGTCCAGTAAGTGAATTCTTGGGTATTTCTGTTATTGGTGTACTACTTTGGTACGGCGGACAATTAGTTTTAATAGATCAAGAACTAAATCCAGCTGCATTTATTACTTATATGGGGCTCGCGTATGGTGTTTTAACTCCTGCTAAAGCAATTAGTAAAGCATCTTATTCAATTAAAAAAGGGAATGCAGCTGCTGAACGAGTACTTGAAATTTTAGATTCAAAATCTTCAATCAACGAAATTTCAAATCCTGTAAACAAACAATCATTCGAGTCAGAAATTTGCTTTGAGAATGTTAGTTTCAAATATGAAAACACATTTGTTTTAAAGAATATTAATTTCAAAATTAAAAAAGGTCAAACAGTTGCTATTGTTGGACAATCAGGAAGTGGAAAATCTACTATAGCCAATTTAATTCCTAGATTTTATGATGTAAATTCGGGAAAGATATTTATTGACGGAATAAATATTAAGGATATATTTAAAAAAGATTTAAGAAGCCTAATTGGCTTGGTGTCACAGGACTCTATTCTTTTTAATGACTCAATAGCCAACAATATTCAACTTTCAAACTCTGAAAATAATAAGAAAGAAATTAAAAAATCTGCCATAATTGCCAATGCAAATGATTTTATAGAAAAACTAGAAAATAAATATCATTCTAATGTTGGAGACGGAGGCGGAAAATTATCAGGTGGACAAAAACAAAGAGTTTCAATTGCAAGAGCAGTTTTAAGAAATCCTCCCATAATGATATTAGATGAAGCTACTTCCTCATTGGACTCAGAATCAGAGAAGTTAGTTCAAGAAGCGCTAGAAAAACTAATGAAAAACAGGACATCGCTAATCATTGCTCATAGGCTATCTACTATTCAAAAAGCAGATGTTATTTTAGTTGTAAAAGATGGGGAAATTATAGAAAAAGGGAAACATACAGAATTAATTTCTAATGATGGGGTTTATTCGAAGTTGATTAAACTTCAATCGTTTTCTTAAACTTTTTAAAAATTATATTGTCTTATATATAAATTCAATTTAGTTGGAAAATGAATCTAAATTTATCGCCAAACTAAAAGAAGAGGAAACTCAAAACAAATATTTTGAGATTTTACTTAACAAATACAAAGAACCTATATATTGGCATATAAGAAAAATAGTTTTGGATCATGACGACGCACATGATGTCTTACAAAACACGTTTATAAAAGTTTTTAAAGCTATTAAAAATTTTAAAGAAGAAAGCAAGCTATATACTTGGATTTATAGAATAGCAACAAATGAATCTTTAAACTTTATAAAATCGAAAGCTAAAAAACATTTTAAAACATCTGAGGAAATTATGATTGCTCAAACCAATAAATTGAAACAGGATCCTTATTTTGATGGAGATGAATTACAATTAAAGTTTCAAGAGGTTATAAATACACTTCCACAAAAACAAAAATTAGTATTTCAAATGAAATATGAACAAGAAATGAAATTTAAAGATATTTCTGATATTCTTGGAACATCAGAGGGTGCATTAAAGGCTTCATATCACATAGCGGTAAAAAAAATAAAAAAAGAAATAATTAAAATTCAAACCTTTTAAGCGTTTGGTTGTCAAAGAAATAGAATGATGTCAAAAAATAATATAAATTTAAATACCAATCGATTCAAAATACCCAAAGGATATTTTGATACTATTACAATTGATAACATAAAAAAAATTGAAAAAAAAGGATTTATAGTTCCCCAAAATTATTTTGAAACAATTAATATTAATTTAATTACTAAGAACAAATTCCAGAGTAAAATAATTAATTTAAAATACAGAGAACTTGCTTTACGCGGAATAGCTGCAATTCTTATTATCGGATTTTTTATTAACGGATTTTTTAGTGAATCAAGATCTTTTAAGGAAGCTGAAATACTAGATTACATGAATTACGAACTAATTGGCTATTCCAGCTCTGATTATGTTGACCTTTTTGATGTTAATGAATTTGAAATCAATTTTGAACAAATAAATGAACTTGATCTTGAATACTATATTGAAACTAGTTTCTCAAGTGATTTAATTATAAATAATGACTAATATGAAAAATTTAATACTTCTTTTCTCGATTCTTTTTTTAGGTAACTTCTCACATGCACAAAAAAAACAAATAACTAAAACAAAACTAAGTACAGAAAAAATAGATGCTATTAAAAAGATATATCTAACTGATAAATTAAATCTTGACTCAAACAATGAATCAAAATTTTGGATTGCTTACAATGACTATCAAGATAAATTAAGAACAGTTTATAGATCTAAAAGGCTTAAATACAGAAAAATTAATTTGGATAGCAGTGATTTTTCAGAGAAACAATACAAACAATTTATTGACGATTATTTAGATTATGAGAAAAGTAAAATCGACTTAAGAGCTAAATTAATAGTTGATTTAAAGGAATTTATGACCTTAAAAAAAACAGTATCGTTATTTAGAATTGAAGATGATTTTAGAAAAGAGATGATGAAAAAACTTAGAACTAAAAAGAATAAATCAGACTCAAGTACTAAATCTTTATCTAGTTCATTTAAGCCTAAATTATCAAATAAAGATTAAGTTTAAAACCTATATTTGCGCAAAACTGTAAAATGCGTCTTCACAAAAATTTAGTTGTTGCTGTTATTAAAGTACTTGATGGTGTCTTTAATCAGAACTTGTATGCTGATAAAACTATTGAAAAAGTTCTTAAATATGACAAAAGATGGGGAAGTAGAGATAGAGGATTTATAGCTGAAACAAGCTACGAGATAATAAGATGGAAAAGACTATACTCAGAAATTGCTGAGGCAAAAAGTCCTTTTAAGCACAAAGAACTGTGGAAAATATTTGCAGTATGGGCCGTTTTAAAAGGAATTCCACTTCCAAATTGGCCGGAACTTAATGAAACACCGAACAGAAGAATAAAAGGTAAGTTTGATGAACTAATTAAAATAAGAAAATTTAGAGAGTCAGTTCCTGATTGGTTAGACAAAATTGGACTATACGAACTTGGTGAAAAAAATTGGGAAAAGGAACTAAATGCTTTAAATCAGAAAGCATCAGTAATAATAAGAACTAACACTTTAAATACTACAATTGACAAACTTCAAGCAATTCTTTCTGATGAAGATATTCAAACTGAAAAAATAAAAGGATATCCCGAAGCACTTAAGTTAATTATAAGAAAAAATTTGTTTTTAACAGATGCTTTTAAAAACGGGTTATTTGAAATCCAAGATGCCTCATCACAATTAGTAGCACCATTTCTTCAAATAGAAGATGGCATGAAAATATGTGATGTATGTGCTGGAGCTGGTGGTAAAACCCTTCATTTATCAGCTCTATCTGGAAATAAAGGTCAAATAATTGCCATGGATATTTATAAAAATAAATTAAATGAACTTAAAAGAAGAGCAAAAAGAAATAGTGCATTTAATATTGAAACTAGGGTAATTGAAAATAATAAACCTATTAAAAGATTGTATGGAAAAATAGATAGATTATTAATTGATTCTCCGTGCTCAGGTTTAGGTGTATTAAAAAGAAATCCAGGTTCTAAATGGAATCTTTCCTTAGATTTCTTAGAAAAAATTAGATCTACACAAGAAGAAATACTAAAAAAATATGCTCCATTGATTAAAAAAGATGGAAAACTAGTTTATGCAACCTGCTCTATACTACCGTCTGAAAACGAACAACAAATTGATAAATTTTTAAAATCTGATATTGGCAAAGCTTTTAAGAAAGAAGATGAAAAAAAAGTAAGTCCAAATCAAACTGGTTTCGATGGGTTTTATATGGCTAGATTAAGCTATAAATAATGTTGTTAATAAGTAATTCAAAATCGTTATTTAAAATTTAAATTTAAGAGAAGTTTTCTGCTTTATTTCTTATATTTTTGAGCTTATAATTTAAATAAGTTCTTCAATGATTCTCTATTTTCAAGATAAATTTGAAACAATTTTCGCCGTAGATTCATCAACTAAATTAAATGAAATTGATTTAAAAAAATTAGAATGGTTATTTGTAGCAAAACATATTAATCAAGCTTCTATTAATACAAACTTTATAGGTCCAAAAAAAACCATGATTTCTCCATGGAGCACCAATGCAGTGGAAATTTCAGAAAATATGGCAATAACAGGAATTTTAAGAATTGAAAAATTTATTCCTTACAAGTCTAGTGACGACTTTGATCCAATGCTTTTTGAGAATTATTCAATTCTTGACCAAAATTTATTCAAAATTTCTGTAAGTCCAAAGCCAATTATCGAAATTGATAATATTTCAGATTATAATCTTAAGGAGGGTCTTGCATTAAATAATGAAGAAGTAAATTATTTAAATGAATTATCAAATAAATTAGGAAGAAAACTAACAGATAGTGAAGTTTTTGGTTTTTCTCAAGTAAATTCTGAGCATTGTCGTCATAAAATTTTTAACGGAAAATTTATAATTGATGGCATTGAAAAGGAAAGTTCATTGTTTAAACTCATAAAAAAAACATCTAAGGAAAACCCTAATGAAATTGTTTCTGCATACAAAGACAATGTAGCTTTTGTTAAGGGACCTATAGTTGAACAATTTGCACCAAAACATGGAGACAAACCCTCTTATTTTCGTACATCTAAATTTAATTCAGTTGTTTCGCTAAAAGCTGAAACACACAATTTTCCAACCACTGTAGAACCGTTTAATGGAGCTGCTACTGGATCTGGTGGAGAAATTAGAGATAGACTTGCTGGCGGTAAAGGATCACTTCCTCTTGCTGGTACTGCTGTTTATATGACATCATACCCAAGGTATGACGAAAAAAGAAAATGGATACATGAAGAAAGACCATGGTTATACCAAACTCCAATTGATATTTTAATAAAAGCTTCTAATGGAGCTTCAGACTTTGGAAATAAATTTGGTCAACCTTTAATTTCTGGATCAATATTAACTTTCGAACACATTGAGAACAATAAAACACTTGGTTTTGATAAGGTTATAATGCTAGCTGGAGGAATTGGTTTTGCCAAAGAAAATCAGAGTTTAAAAGATAAGCCTAGTGAAAATAATGTTATTGTTGTTTTAGGCGGAGATAATTACAGAATTGGTATGGGCGGAGCTGCTGTTTCATCAACAGAAACTGGAAAGTACAGTTCTGGAATAGAACTTAATGCAGTGCAAAGGTCTAATCCTGAAATGCAAAAAAGGGTAGCTAACGCCATTAGAGCTTTTGTAGAATCTGAAGAAAACTCTATTGTTTCAATTCATGATCATGGAGCTGGTGGACATTTAAATTGTCTTTCTGAACTTGTTGAAGAAACTGGCGGTATTATCGATTTAGATCAACTTCCGGTCGGAGACAATACACTTTCTGCAAAAGAAATTATTGGAAACGAATCTCAAGAAAGAATGGGATTAATTATCCCAGAAAACAAGTATGAAAAACTTAAAACAATAGCTGATAGAGAAAAAGCACCATGTTACAAGGTTGGTAAAATTACAAATGATGAAAAATTTCAAATTAAATCTAAAAAAAACAACACATCCCCAATAAATTTGTCATTATCAGACTTTTTTGGAAGTTCACCAAAAACTATAATGAATGATAAAACTACAACTACAAAATTTTCTGATAAGGCTTACAGCGTAGATTTTTTTGAAAATTACTTGCAAAATGTATTAAGTCTAGAATCAGTTGCATGTAAAGACTGGCTAACAAACAAAGTTGACAGATGTGTTACCGGAAAAGTTGCCAAACAGCAATGTGTGGGATCTTTACAACTTCCACTAAACAATTGTGGAGTTATGGCGTTGGACTTTTGCGGTAAAAACGGTGTAGCAACTTCAATTGGACACGCACCATTACCAGCATTAATTAATCCAAGAGCCGGATCTAGGTTAGCGATTGGGAAAGCACTAACTAACATAATATGGGCTCCACTTGAAAAAGCTTTAGAATCTGTCACATTATCTGCAAACTGGATGTGGCCATGTAATAATCCTGGTGAAGATGCTAGATTATACGAAGCTGTTGAATCTTGCTCAGATTTTGCAATTGGATTAGGAATAAACATTCCCACTGGAAAAGATTCTCTTTCAATGAAGCAGAAATATAAAGATCAAGAAGTTTTATCACCTGGAACAGTAATTATTTCAGCAGCTGCAAATTGTAACAATATTTCAAATATAATTGAACCAGTTTTTCAGGCTAATAATCAAGATATATATTATATTAATCTGGCAAATAATAATTTTAATATTGGAGGTTCAGCTTTTAGTCAAACATTAGGATTTATAGGATCTTCAACAATCGACTCTTGTAATTCTTCTTATTTTAAAAAAACATTTAATATTTTTCAAAATCTAATAAAAGAAAATCTAATTTCTTCTGGTCACGATATTAGTTCAGGTGGATTAATAACTACTCTATTAGAAATGTGTTTTTCTGAAAATAATCTAGGAGCAGATATTGATCTAAACCAATTTGTAGAAAAAGATTTAATAAGATTATTGTTTAGCGAAAGCCTTGGTATAGTTTTTCAAGGTAAAAAAGAAATAGAAGAAGTTTTAAATACAAATAAAATCAATTATATAAATATTGGAAAGGTCACTAATAATTCTAAATTAGAAATGAAATCTGGTACTAATAATATAATTCTTGATATATTAAAGTACAGAGACATTTGGTTTAAAACATCCTATTTATTAGATCAAAATCAGAGTGGCAAAATCAAAGCAAAAGAAAGATTTGAAAATTTTAAAAAGCATCCGTTAAATTTTAAATTTCCTAATAATTTTAATGGAAAAATAAATCACTATAATTTAAAGAAAGTAAAAGCTGCGGTAATTAGGGAAAAAGGAAGTAACTCAGAAAGAGAGATGGCATACGCTATGGCTTTAGCAGGATTCGAAGTTAAAGATGTTCATATGACTGATTTAATTTCTGGCAGAGAAAATCTAGAGGATATTAATTTTATTGTTGCAGTAGGTGGATTTTCTAATTCAGATGTTCTTGGATCTGCCAAGGGTTGGGCTGGCTCATTTTTATACAATGAAAAAGCTAAAAAAAGTTTAATGAATTTTTACAAAAGAGAAAACACGTTATCATTAGGAGTTTGTAATGGATGCCAATTATTTGTCGAACTTGGATTACTTCATCCTGAGCACGAGATAAAACCTAAAATGGATCACAATGATTCTAATAAATTCGAATGTACTTTTACATCTGTTGAAATTCAAACGAATGATTCAATAATGTTTAAAGATTTATCTGGTTCAAAACTAGGTATTTGGTCAGCACACGGTGAGGGAAAATTTATACTTCCATATAAAGAAATAAATTACAATATAATAGGAAAATATGGATACAGCTCCTACCCTGCTAATCCAAATGGCTCGGACTATAATACAGCAATAATTAGTAGCTCTAATGGAAGACACATCGCAATGATGCCCCATTTGGAAAGATCAACTTTCCCTTGGAACTGGCCCTACTACCCAAACAACAGAAAAGACGAAGTTTCTCCTTGGATTACAGCATTTGAAAGTGCAAAAAACTGGATAAACAACAATATTTAAAAAAAATAAAAAAATACTATGCGTGCATAGTATTTTTTTATTAAATTTGGTCAAATGGAAAAAAAAACCATAGACCACCTTTTAAGATCAACCTGGCAAGCAATTGCAAGGATGTATAATGAGGAAGCCTCAAAGTACGATTCCACAATGGCTACTGGTTTTACTCTTTTAAGTATTGATCCTAAAAAAGGTACCCCATCCACTTCACTAGGTCCAAAAATGGGAATGGAAGCTACTAGCTTATCTAGAACACTTAAATCACTTGAAGACAAGAAATTAATTGAAAGAAAACCTAACCCTAATGATGGGAGAAGTGTGCTTATTTATTTAACTGAAAGAGGCAAGGTTAATAGAGACGCTTCAAGAGTAGCTGTTTTAAAATTCAATCAAGCAATTAAGGACGATATTGGAGATGAAGCTTTTGAAAATTTTCATAATACAATTGAAAAAATTAATACTCTAATCAAAAATAAAAAAATATTCAATTTTTAAATCACTAAAGAATAAAAATGAAAAGAAATATAAAAAATGTTGCAATAATTGGATCTGGTGTTATGGGATCTGGCATAGCATGTCATTTCGCAAATATTGGAATTAATGTATTACTTCTTGACATAGCCCCAAATAAATTAAACGAAAAAGAAGAGAAACTTGGCCTTTCACTTGACAACAAAAAAGTCAAAAATAGAATAGTGAATGATATGTTCCAAAGGTGTATAAAATCAAAACCTGCTCCACTATATCATAAAAATTTTGCTAATAGAATTGAACTAGGTAATCTTACTGATGATTTACATAAAATAAGTAAAGTTGACTGGATTATTGAAGTAGTAACTGAAAAATTAAATATTAAGCAAATTGTGTTTAAACAAATTGAAGAGCACAGAACGAAAGGAACACTTATAACTTCAAATACCTCAGGAATTCCTATTAAGCTAATGAATGAGGGAAGATCTGAAGACTTTAGAAAGAATTTTGCAGTAACTCATTTTTTTAATCCACCTCGATACTTAAAATTATTTGAGATTATTCCAGGTCCTGATTGCGAGCCAAAAACAATTGAGTTTTTAAACGACTTTGGAGAAAGATTCCTTGGAAAAGATTCTGTTCTAGCTAAAGATACGCCTGGGTTCATCGGAAATAGAATTGGGACTTTTGGAATGGTAAACATTTTAAATAATGTTGGGAAATTAAATTTGTCAATTGAAGAAATTGATAAGTTGACTGGACCGATTATTGGAAGCCCAAAATCTGCTACTTTTAGAACAAGTGATGTAGTAGGCTTAGATACAACTGTAAATGTTGCAACTGGAATTTATGATAATTGTCCAAATGACGAATTTAGAGAAACTTTTAAGCTTCCAGAGTACATTTATAAAATGTTAGAAAATAACTGGCTTGGCTCTAAAACTGACGGTGGATTTTATAAAAGAGTTAAAGATGAAAATGGAAAATCAACTATTCTTTCTCTAGATTTAAAAACTTTAGAATATTCACCTGTTAAAAAAGTATCATTTGACACTTTAAATAGTGCTAAAAAAATTACTAAAGTCATTGATAGATTTTCAATATTAGTTAATGGAACTGACAAAGCAGGAGAGTTTTACAGATTCAATTTTGGTACTATGTTTTCATACATCCAAAATAGAATTCCTGAAATTTCAGATGAGCTATATAGAATTGATGATGCATTAAGAGCAGGGTTTGGATGGAAAAACGGGCCTTTTCAAATTTGGAATTCAATTGGTATAAAAAAAGGAGTTGAAATAATGGAATCTTTAGGGCATAAACCAGCTAAATGGGTTTCTGAAATGATAAATAATAATATTGACTGTTTTTATAAAATTGAAAATGGTAAAATTAGTTATTATGATTTGAACTCTAAATCTTTTCTTATTAAACCAGGTCAAGATTCCTTAATAATTCTTAATAATTTAAATAAAAGTTCAATCGTTTGGGAAAACAATGATTCAATAATTAAAGATTTGGGAGATGGTGTGTTGAATATAGAATTTAGAACTAAAATGAACACACTTGGACAAGGAGTATTAATGGGTTTAAATAAAGCTGTTGATTTAGCTGAGAAAAATTACAAAGGGATTGTGATAGGAAATGAAGGATCCCATTTTTCTGCAGGAGCAAATTTAGGAGCGATATTTATGGCTGCTGCCGAACAAGAATACGATGAAATTAATTTGGCAATAAAATACTTTCAAGACAGCATGATGAAGCTAAGATACTCTAACATTCCTGTTATTGCAGCTCCTCACGGACTTACACTAGGGGGAGGTTGTGAATTAACTATGCATTGTGACAAAGCGGTAGTTTACAGTGAAAGTTATATTGGTTTAGTTGAAGTAGGTGCCGGGTTAATTCCTGGTGGAGGTGGCTGCAAAGAAATGGCACTAAGAGCTTCTAAAAAATTTAGCAAAAATGATGTTGAACTTAATGTTCTTCAGGAATATTTTTTAAATATTGGAATGGCTAAAACATCTACTTCTGCTCATGAAGCAATTGATTTGGGCTATTTAGAGCCAAATAATGATACAATAATAATGAATAAAAATCATCAAATCTCAATAGCTAAGAAGCAAGCAATTTTAATGTCGGACTATGGCTATTTACCACCCTGCAATGAAAAAAATATTAAAGTTTTGGGGAAACAAGCACTTGGAATGTTCATGGTTGGAACTGACACAATGAAAGCAGGAAAATATATTTCTGAACATGACCAAAAAATTGCAAATAAAATTGCTTACGTCATAAGTGGAGGAGATTTATCAAAAGCAACATTTGTAAATGAACAATATTTATTAGACTTAGAAAGAGAAGCTTTCCTTTCTCTTTGTTCTGAAAGAAAAACACTAGAAAGAATTCAGCATATACTAAAAACAGGTAAACCTTTAAGAAATTAAATTATGAAAGAAGCATATATAGTTAAAGCGTATAGAACTGCTGTTGGGAAAGCGCCAAAAGGATTGTTTAGATTTAAAAGACCTGACGAACT
This sequence comes from Flavobacteriaceae bacterium, assembly GCA_965655865.1. Lineage (GTDB taxonomy): Bacteria > Bacteroidota > Bacteroidia > Flavobacteriales > Flavobacteriaceae > MAG-121220-bin8. The sequence goes on from CBFHJJ010000004.1 coordinate 116,478, forward strand.
TGCATCAGAAACAATAAATCATATGATGAGTAAAATTCCTGAACTTGATAAAACCAGAATTGATGATGTAATAGTTGGAAATGCAACACCTGAAGCAGAACAGGGTTTAAATATAGGTAGAGTAATTTCTTTAATGGGATTAAAAGTTGAAGATGTTCCTGGTGTAACGGTTAATAGGTATTGTGCATCAGGTTTAGAAACTATAGCAATGGCGTCTGCAAAAATTAAATCTGGAATGGCTGAATGTATTATAGCTGGAGGAGTTGAAAGCATGAGCTTTATACCTATGGGAGGATACAAACCTGTACCAGACTATGCTATTGCCCAACAGGGTAAAGAAGATTATTATTGGGGAATGGGTTTAACTGCTGAGCAAGTTGCACAACAATTTAATGTTAATAGAGAAGACCAAGATGAGTTCGCATTAAATTCTCATTTAAAAGCAGTTGATGCTATTTCAAATGGTAAATTCAAATCTCAAATAGTTCCAATAAAAGTTGAAGAAACGTATCTTGATGAAAATGGAAAAAAATCATTTAGAGAATATACTGTTGATACTGATGAAGGACCAAGAAAAGACACAAATCTTAAGGTTTTAAATAAACTTAGACCAGTTTTTACCATGAATGGTAGTGTAACTGCAGGAAATTCCTCTCAAATGAGCGATGGTGCAGCTTTTGTATTGATAATGAGCGAGAAAATGGTTAAAGAGTTAAATGTTGAACCAATTGCTAGATTAGTTAACTATGCAGTTGCTGGTGTACCTCCAAAAATAATGGGAATAGGTCCTGTTAAAGCTATTCCGAAAGTTTTAAATCAAGCTAAAATGAAAATTGATGACATTGAACTTATCGAACTAAACGAAGCTTTTTCATCCCAATCATTAGCAGTCATAAGGGAACTAAATTTAAACCCTGAAATAATCAATGTTAATGGGGGTGCTATAGCCCTTGGTCATCCGTTAGGATGTTCTGGAGCAAAACTATCTGTTCAATTGTTCAACGAAATGAGAGATAGAAAATCAAAATATGGAATGGTAACCATGTGTGTTGGAACAGGTCAAGGAGCAGCAGGAATTTATGAATTTTTAAAATAAAATATTGTTATGAGTACAAATGAAAAAAATATAACTAGAGGAGGTGAATTTATAATTAAAGAAACTGATTGTGAAAATGTCTTTTCACCCGAGGATTTTTCTGAAGAACAACTAATGATGAAGCAAGCCGTTTCAGATTTTATTGATAAAGAAGTTATGCCTCATCGTGAGAGATTTGAAAATAAAGATTATAAATTAACTGAAGATATTATGAAAAAAGCTGGAGACCTAGGCTTTTTAGGAGTAGCAGTTCCAGAAGAGTATGGTGGAATGGGAATGGGATTTGTTTCAACAATGTTAGTATGCGAAACTATATCAGGTGCTGTAGGTTCATTGTCAACAGCATTTGGTGCACATACTGGAATTGGAACAATGCCAATAGTTCTTTATGGAAATGAAGAACAAAATAAAAAATTTGTTCCAAAACTTGCAAGCGGAGAAATATTTGGATCATATTGTTTGACTGAACCAAGTGCTGGTTCAGATGCTAATAGTGGAAAAACAAAAGCAGTTTTGAGTGAAGATGGAACTCATTACAAAATTACAGGTCAAAAAATGTGGATTTCAAATGCTGGATTTGCAAAATTATTCATTGTTTTTGCTAGAATTGAAGATGATAAAAACATAACAGGATTTATAGTTCCAAACGAATCTGATAATGGAATTACATTAGGTGACGAAGAAAAAAAACTCGGTATACATTCATCATCAACTAGACAAGTATTTTTCAATGAAACAAAAGTGCCAGTTGAAAATATGCTTTCAGAAAGAGGAAGTGGTTTTAAAATAGCTGTAAATTCATTAAATGTAGGTAGAATAAAATTAGCAGCAGCTTGCTTAGATGCTCAAAAAAGAGTGACATCATATGCTGTGCAATATGCAAGCGAAAGAATTCAATTCAATACAAAAATTATTGATTTTGAAGCCATTAAAGAAAAAATTGCAATGATGGCTACGGACACCTACGTAGGTGAATCAGCAACATACAGAGCTGCAAAGGACATTGAAGATCGAATTAAGATTAGACATGATAGTGGTAATAATTTTCAGGAATCAGAGCTTAAAGGAGTAGAAGAGTATGCCATTGAATGTTCATTGTTAAAAGTAGCTATAAGTGAGGATATGCAGAATATTGCTGATGAAGGTATTCAAGTCTTCGGTGGAATGGGCTTTTCAGCAGAAACTCCAATGGAAGGTGCGTGGAGAGATTGTAGGATTGGTAGAATATATGAGGGTACTAATGAAATAAATAGAATGTTAAGCGTTGGAATGCTCATCAAAAAAGCAATGAAAGGTCACATTGATTTTATCAATCCGGCTACCAAAGTAGCTGATGAATTAATGGGAATTCCATCATTTGAAGTGCCTGATTTAACAAAATTATTTGCTCAAGAAAAATTAATATTAAAAAATCTTAAAAAGGTATTTTTAATGTTAGCTGGAGCTGGAATAAAAAAATTCGGAGAAAAACTAGAAGAGCATCAACAAATGTTGTTAGCAGTTTCAGATATTCTAATCGAAATATACATGACAGAATCTGCACTATTAAGAACTGAAAAAAATTGTAATAGACTTGGAAAAGAAACTCAAACTAACCAAATTGCAATGACTAAGTTATATCTATATAAAGCTGTCGATATAATACAATCAAAAGGAAAAGAAGTGATAGTATCTTTTGCTTCAGGAGATGAACAAAAAGGATTATTGATGGGGCTTAAAAGATTTACAAAATATTACGAATATCCTAACGTCATTAAATTAAAGAACAGTATTGCAGACAGATTAAAAGAAGAAAACAAATATTGTTTTTAATAAATTAAAAAATTTTACATTAAATTTAGGAATGAATTATTTCAAGATCATACCTATTTTAATTTTTACTTCGTTCTGTTATTCGCAAAGCGAAGAAAACTATTACAATATTATTGATTCAGTTTCCGAAAATAGAATTGAAAGTGATATTAAAAAACTAGTATCATTTGGAACAAGGCACACATTAAGTGACACTTTATCAAATACAACTGGAATTGGCGCAGCTAGAAGATGGATAAAGAAATCCTTTAAAGATATTTCCTCAAATTGCAATAATTGCCTGGAGGTTTTTTATCAAAAAAATTATTTCATTAAAAATAAAAGAAGGTTAATCAAAGATGTTTGGATTAATAATGTAATTGCTATTCAAAGAGGATTAGTAAATCCTAACAGATACATAATTATGAGTGGTGATATTGACAGTAGAGTCAGTGATCCTAACAACTATACCTCACCATCACCAGGTGCAAATGATAATGCCTCCGGAATGGCTGGGGTAATTGAAGCAGCTAGAGTATTAAGTAAGTACAAATTTGATAATAGTATCATATACGTTGGGTTGTCTGGAGAAGAACAAGGTCTATACGGTGGAGCTGGATTTGCTAATTATGCAAAAAAAAATAATTGGGAAATTATTGGAATATTAAATAATGATATGATTGGAAATATTGAAGGAGTAGATGGGGTAATTGATAATTTAAGTTTTAGAATATTCTCTGAACCCACTCCAGCTAATGAATCGGAAGTTTCTATTAAAAGAAGAAGATTTTATGGTGGAGAAGTAGACGGGAATTCAAGACAACTTGCAAGATATATTCATAATACTGTTCGTAAGTATATGCCAGAGATGAATCCAATGATGATATATAGATTGGACAGATTTGGAAGAGGAGGGCATCACAGACCATTTAATGATTTAGGATATGCAGGGGTAAGAATAATGGAGGCTCATGAAAATTACAACAGACAACATCAAGATATTAGAACTGAAAATGGTATTGAATATGGTGATGTTATCTCTGGTGTTAATTTTAAATATGCAAAAAAATTAACAGCAGTAAATGCAATAAATTTAGCAAGCTTAGCTTGGAGTCCTGAAGAACCTATAAATGTAAAAATTGGAGGAGCAGTAAAACCTTCTACGAAGCTTAAATGGGAAAAACCTAAAAACTCTAAAATATTAGGTTATAAAATATATTGGAGAAAAACCACCTCAGCTTTTTGGGAAAACAGTAGGTTTGTTGGAGATACTAATGAATTTACTTTAGAGGGAATAGTTATAGATAATTTTTTATTTGGAGTTTCCAGTGTTGGCACTAATAATCAAGAAAGTATCATAGTATTTCCAAAAGATGTAATCAATTAAATTTTGATACAATTTTACTAAAATTATCTGGATCTGTATCACCTTCAGTATTAAACAAAAGAACTTTTGAATCTTGGTTTAAATTAAGATGTTTTTTTAAATCATTAGGTTTTTCGAAGTCTAAAACTTTAATTAAACCTGCTAAACCAGCTGCACCAGATTCTCCTGAGATTATTTTTATATCATTTTCGATTGGATTATAAAATTGTCTCATCGCTTTCTTAACTTCTTCATCAGAAATTTTAATAACAGCATCACATCCGCTCTTAATAATTTCCCAAGCATTTTTGGAGGGAATTCCACAGTTTAAACCAGCCATAATAGTATTAAATGAAGTATTAGGAGACATCCTATTACCATTTTTAAAAGATTCAAAAATACCGCATGATTCTTCAGGCTCAACCAAAACTATTTTTGGACGATGTTCCTTGTAATGATTTAGATAATACCAAATACAAGAGGAAGCCCAACTTCCAACGCCACATTGCAAAAAAATTATATCAAATTTAGATTTAAAATTACTTTTATTTGGGAACTCAATTTCCTTAAAATGAGTTAAATATCCAGACATAATTAGAGATGGGATTTCTTCATAATTTTCCCATGAGGCATCTTGAACCAACTGCCAGCCATTTTCATCACATTTGTTAGATGCATACACACAAGTTTCTTCATAATTTAAATCAAGTTGATATACAATCGCATTATATGACTTAATAGCCTTAATTCTATTATTTGAAGTATCTCTTGGAACAAAAACAATTGCTTTTTTATTGAATTTTTGAGCAGCCCATGCTAAGCCTTTTCCATGATTACCATCCGTAGCCGTGCAGAACACATCAATGTTTGAGTTTTTTTTTAAAATCTCATAAAGTGCGTAAGTTGAACCCAAAACTTTAAAAGCGTCTAAATCAAATCTATCTGATTCATCTTTAACATAGATATTATTCAAGCCCAAATGATTAGACAAAGAATTTAGTTGAACAAGCGGAGTCTTATTGTAGTAATCTTGCTCAGTGTGAAATTTATAAGAGTTGCTATTTTTGAGTATTAAATGTGAAAGATTATTATCTAATTTATTTGAGCAATTATTAATAATAAAATCATTCATTAATCTAAGCTAAAACCAT
>CBFHJJ010000005.1:0-72436 GCA_965655865.1 Flavobacteriaceae bacterium
TGCCATTTCTCCAATGGAATGCAAATATAACTTCCTTTTTATTTAGTACAAATTTTTATTTAATTATTATATAGATTCCTTTTTGTTACATTTGAAATATGTTTGAATTAGAATGGTTTTCGTGGCATTATCCTCTCTTAATTCTTGCTGGATTTATTGCTGGATTTATAAACACAATGGCAGGAGGAGGCTCGTTATTAACTCTTCCTTTGCTTATTTTTATGGGATTACCCTCTGCAGTTGCTAATGGTACGAACAGAATAGCAATATTTATGTCAGCTTTTTCAGCTACAGCTGGCTTTAAAAGTAAAGGAGTTTCAAATTACCCATTTAATGCATATTTAGGTTTTGCTGGTCTATTAGGCGCTTTAATTGGCGCACAAATAGCAATTGACATTGAAGGTGAGCTTTTTAACAAAATTCTTGCTATTATAATGATAGTAGTAGTTTTCTTAATAATTTTTAAGCCAAGTATTGATTATAAAAATCTTTCAGAAAGACTAACTGGTAAATATTTATTTATTTCTATGATTGCTTTCTTTTTCATAGGAATTTACGGTGGATTTATAAATGCAGGAATTGGATTTGTTATAATGTTGTTTCTTCATTATTATAATAGGTTAGATCTTGTAAAAGTTAATGCTACTAAAGTTGTTATTGTTTTAATATATACAACAGGTGCTATTATAACTTTTGCTTTGGCTGAAAAAATTAATTGGGTTTATGGATTGTTTTTAGCTTCAGGAAATTTTCTTGGTGGATGGACATCAAGTAGATGGTCAGTTAAAAAGGGTGAAAAAACAATTAAATTTTTTCTTTTAATTATGGTACTTGTAATGTCCGCTAAATTATGGTTCTTTAGTAATTGATGTATTCAACAATTTCTAATCCATAACCTATCATCCCAACTCTTTTTATTTGAGTACTGTTTGTTAATAATCTTATCTTATTAATTTTAAGATCATGAATAATCTGTGCTCCAATCCCAAAATCTTTTTCATCCATTGCGACAGGAGGTGTTTTGTATTCTCCTTTAGACTGTAGTTTTTTTATTTCGTTAAGTCTAAATAAAACATTTACTGGGTTAGGAGGTTGGTTAATAAATACTATTACACCTTTCTCCTCTTCATTAATTTTATTGAAAATTCCATCAAGTTTATTTTTTGATTTGGATGTAAGAGTTGTTAGTAAATCATTATTAGTGATTGATGAGTTTATTCTAACTAAAACTGGCTCATTTTCTTTCCATTCTCCTTTGGATAATGCCAAATGTATTTGATTGTTATTTGTTTGTTGAAATGCCGATAAATTATAATCTCCAAATTTTGTATTAAAAACAAAAGATTGCTTTTTGATGATTAAACTATCATGTTTCATTCTATATGCAACTAGATCCTCAATCGAAACAATTTTTAAATCTAATTTCTTAGCTACTTTGATTAGTTCTGGTACTCTTGCCATAGAACCATCCTCGGACATTATTTCACAAATAACACCTGCGGGAGAACATCCAGCTAATCGTGCAAAATCAATAGCAGCTTCTGTGTGACCAGTTCTTCTTAATACACCACCATCTTTAGCAATTAATGGAAAAATGTGACCAGGACGAGCTAAATCATCAGGTTTTGTATTCTTGTCAACAATAGCTTTTATAGTTTTTGATCTGTCAGAAGCAGATATTCCAGACGTTACTCCAGAACCTTTCAAATCTACAGAAACTGTAAATGCTGTATCCATTGGATCAGTATTGTTACTAACCATTGGATATAAGTTAAGTTTTCTTGATCTCTTTTCAGTTATTGGCGTACATATTAGTCCTCTAGCATGTTTAGCCATAAAATTTATTTGCTCAGGTGTAACCAGATCAGCAGCACAAATAAAGTCTCCTTCGTTTTCTCTGTTTTCATCATCAACAACGATAATAATTTTTCCTTGCTTAACATCTTCAATTGCATCTGAAATTTTATCTAATATTACTTTACTCATATTTATTTTTTTAATCGAAATTTTATAGAACTAATTTTTTTCAAAAATACTCTAAAAGGGTATGATATTTTATCAAAATTAAATATAGATTTATCAGAACTAGCTCTGTAAATCAAATATAATCCTAATGGCAGCATTATTGCATTAGGAATTAAGCTACCAATTAGTGCATCAATACTTCCATCTTCTGCTGCATTTCTACTAAAAGTTCCTATAAAGTGATAGCTAAGAAATAATATTAATGAAACAACCATTGGAAGTCCTATACCTCCTTTTCTTATTATTGCACCAAGAGGTGCGCCAACGAAAAAAAGTATTAAAGAAGCAAATCCTAAAGCATATTTATCATATAAATTAGACTTGTGAAGATTAACTATTTTTTCTTTAATAAAAAAATTGTCCTTTTGACTTAATAAAACCTGAACATGACTATTTGTTAAATTTAAAGTTTCATTTAATACGTCTAATTGTTTATTCCTTGGGTAATCTTTTAAATGTGAATTATAATTTGTGTACAAAACCGAATCTTTGTAACTGTCATCTGTTCTAACATTTCTTACAAAATTTGATATACCTGTTCTAGCATAAAAATTTTTTGCAAAATTATTATACCTGAAAACTAAGTTTTTTGATAATGAATCTATACTAAAATTTAACTGAGAAATATTTTGCATTCTGTAAGTATTACTGAACTTTTCATCATCAAAATCAACTTTGTTGAATTCTCTTAAATCTATATTCATTATGTGCTTTTCAAAAGATACAAGGGTATGAGGAGAAACTTGTTTGTTGTTTGGGCTTCTACTTTCTATTTCCTCATATCTTTTACCGTTATTTAAAACTAGCTGTAAAATTTCACTTGAGTCTTGACTTTTAAGTTCCCCCGATTCAGCCTTAATAACTAAAGTGTTTCTAGAATTAAAATTATTTTGGTGTATAATTATATCTTCAAGAAGATTATTATCTGGACCGTATTTTCTTTCAACTTTAATATTCATGTTGTTTATATCACTGAAAACACCCTCAGTAATGGCCAAAGCTGGTTTTAATTTAGCAAGATTTTTTCTGAGATTATAAGATTTGAATTCTGCATAGGGAATAAGGCTATTAGCTATAAAAAACATTCCAATACATAGAACAATATTAACTACTAGAAGACTTCTCATTGACCTAAAAAGTGATATTCCTGAAGATTTTATGGCTGCTAACTCATATTGTTCAGATAAATTACCAAAAGTCATTATAGATGCTAGTAAAACTGTCAATGGAATTACTAACGGAAGTAATTTAGGGGAGTAGAATAAAAGAAATTTAAATATTATTTCAAAATCAACTTCTTTTCCAGCTAAGTCGTCGATAAATACCCATATTATTTGAATAATAAAGATAAACATCAATATAAAAAAGAAGCTAAAAAATATCTTTAGATAAGATGTTAATATATAACGATCTATTATCTTCATTTTATAATTTTTCTATGTAATAATCTTTATATTTATTTTCATCAAAAATAAAAATATTTTCCTCTAATACAGGATCAAAAACAATCGAATTTACATTAAGAATAGTCTTTGTTTTATTTTTTCCAATTTCTATAAGTTTAGAAATATTATTATTTGAAATATCAATTCCAAGAAGTAGGTAATCTATATCTGAATTTGAATTACTTGGGATTAGCTTAACAAATTGAATTTTATTTTTATAATCTGACTGAAGTTTGTCCCATAAAATTAAGTAGCCTTTTCTATAAAAATTTAACAACTTTGATGGTTTTATGGTTTGATCTTCTTCTTCTTCAACACTTGATATTATAACTTCTTCATTTTCTGGAACAATAGAGTAGATATTTTTAGAATCACATAATTGAGTAATTTCCATAAAATTTAATAAATAATTGTCTCCCTGAATAGTCACAATTCCGTTAGCGTCTTGGTTTATTCCCTCTAGTTTATTTTCTAAAGTGTATTTAAAATTTATTTTATAACTTTTTGCTGAATCAATTTTATTTGAAACTTTAGCTAATAACTTTTCAGCTCTAGGATCATTTTGAGCATTTAAGTTTAAACTAAATATTAGGATTATTAATATAAATTTTTTCATTATTTATTTTTTTCACTTTCTAGTAGAGTGTTTAGTGAAGCTAAATCTAAAACTAAAACCTCTCTAGCTTTACTACCCTCAAATGCACCTACTATTCCTGCAGCTTCAAGTTGGTCAATAATTCTACCTGCTCTGTTATAGCCCAGTTTCATTTTACGTTGCAATAATGATGCTGAACCTTGTTGAGCGATTACTATAATTTCAGCAGCTTCTCTAAATAAAACATCTCTATCTTCAATGTTATTATCTAAAGAATTTGAATTTTCTTCACCAACATATTCTGGTAATTCATAGGCCGTAGCGTATGCTTTTTGAGAACCTATGAAATCTGTAATTTTATTTATTTCTGGTGTATCAACAAAAGCACATTGTATTCTTACTAATTCATTTCCTTGTGTATAAAGCATATCTCCTTTTCCAATTAACTGATCGGCACCGCCACTATCTAATATAGTTCTTGAATCAATTTTTGATGTGACTCTAAATGCAATTCTTGCAGGAAAATTAGCTTTAATAATTCCAGTTATAACATTTACAGAGGGTCTTTGAGTTGCGATTATTAAGTGAATTCCTACAGCTCTAGCTAATTGAGCTAATCTTGCAATAGGGGTTTCAACTTCTTTTCCTGCTGTCATAATTAGATCAGCAAATTCATCAATAATTAAAACTATATAGGGTAGAAAAACATTTCCAGAATCTGGATTTAGTTTCCTTTGTTTAAATTTTGCATTGTATTCTTTTATGTTTCTACAAAGTGCGTTTTTTAACATTTCGTACCTGTTATCCATTTCGATACACAATGAGTTTAAGGTTTTAATCACAGCTTTATTATCAGTAATAATAGCTTCATCTGTATCAGGAAGTTTTGCTAAATAGTGTCTTTCAATCTTATTAAATAAAGTTAATTCAACTTTTTTTGGATCTACCAAAACAAATTTCACTTCAGAGGGATGTTTTTTGTAAAGAAGCGAAGTTAGAACTGCGTTCAATCCAACTGATTTACCTTGTCCTGTAGCACCCGCCATAAGTAAGTGTGGCATTTTTGCCAGATCAACTACATAAGTTTCATTGCTTATGTTTTTTCCTAAAGCAATTGGAAGTTCCATTTCAGCTTCTTGATAATTTTTTGAAGCTAAAACTGATTTCATAGAAACAATAGTTGAATTTTTATTTGGAACTTCAATTCCAATTGTTCCTTTTCCAGGAATTGGTGCTATAATTCTAATTCCTAATGCAGCTAATGATAAGGCTATGTCGTCTTCTAAATTTTTAATTTTTGAGATTCTAATTCCTGCTTCTGGAATAATTTCATAAAGAGTAACAGTTGGTCCAATCGTAGCTTTTATTTGATCAATACCAATTTTATAATTCTTGAGAGTATCAATTATCTTTTCTTTATTCTCCTCTAATTCTTCTTCATTTATAGTAATTACTCCTCCGTTATCATATTCGTTTAATAATTCTATTGAGGGAGTTTTGTAGTTTTTTAATTCTAAGGTGTGGTCATATTCACCGAATTTCTTTACTAATCCTTTTGCAATAGCGTCTTCATCTAGTATTTCTTCTTCTTCATTATTTTCAATTTCAATTTTAATTTCACTATCGTTACTTTCGGCTGGCTTAACATTAGGTTTATCGTTGTATGATGAAAAATTTGTAATTGTAGGCTTTAAATCTTCACTTTTGATATTAAATTTAGATTTAGACTTTTCTAGATTTAATTTAGTTGAGAGATCTACTTCAATTGGATTAGTTTGATTTTCATCAATTAATTCACTCTTTACTTCGGGATACATTTTTTTAAAAATATCAAAAACTTTTTCTGGTGTTACTTTTAATCTGACTACTAGATATGTAAGTAATCCGAAAATCAATATTAAAACTATTCCGATTTCTCCAATATAAATTTTTAAAAACTCATTTACTTCAAATCCGATACTGCCAGAGTAAATGTAATTTGAAGAATAATATCCAAAAAATAACGAAACCCAAATCATTATTAATATGCCCCAAAACCATCTATTGTAAAGTTTTGCTAGATCTGCATTTACAAATAAAGTTAAGCCAGAAATAAATAATAAAATTGGTAAAATAAAAGAAGAAACACCAAACATTAAATAAATCAAAAAATGACTTATTAAAGCACCAAATTTGCTAGCAATATTTACTGAATCTACTTCTTTATCAAAGAATTGAGTTAATTCAGACTGATCAACTCTCCATGTTCCGAAATAAGAAACTAGAGAAGAAAAAATAATAATTGAAAATAACACTAAAAAAACCCCAAACATGATTTGTTGAGTTCTTGATAGTGAAAAATATCCGTTTAACTTACTTTTAGTTTTAGACATAAGAGGTGTTTAACAAAAGTAAATATTTATATTTAATAATATTAAACTTACTTAATTTCAAGTTTTTTGATTTTATAATTTAATCCTGCAACTATTAACGTCATAAAGAAACTTAACCAATTAAATATAGCGTAAAAGAAGTAATCTAATACACTGACACCTAAAACTCCAGACTGATAAGCACCACAACTATTCCATGGTATTAACACAGATGTTACTGTTCCAGTATCTTCTAATGTTCTGCTCAAGTTTTCTGGTGCTAAATTTTTCTCTTTAAATGCTTTTTCAAACATTTTTCCTGGAATTACTATAGCTAAATATTGATCTGATGTTGTCAAGTTAATGGCTAAACAGCTTCCTGCTGTGCTCGCAAATAAAGAAAAAGTCGATTTACCTAAGTTTAGTAATGATGTAGTTATTGTCTTTAAAGCACCAATTGATTCCATAACACCTCCAAATACCATTGCACTAATTACTAACCATATAGTGTTCATCATTCCAAGCATTCCTCCACTTTTAAATAGATCATTTAGTTCAGAATTACCAGATTCAATATTTGTGTCTATTGTTATTGAATTAATAATTGCACTATAAGCATCTTCAAATGTTAATGAACTAGAGTTAGATAATTGAGTTAAAATATCTTGTTGAAAGATAAGAGCGAATATTGCACCTAAAATTGTTCCAGTAAATAAGGCTATTATAGGTGGCGTTTTTTTTATAATTAAAATAATTACTATAAACGGAACTATAAATATTAGAGGAGTAATATTAAAAGTTTGATTAATTGCCTCAAGTAAAGCAGTATTGTCTGTCGGTCCAGAGGAGACCATGTAAAAGTTTAAAATAACAAAGATTATTAGACTAATTGTTATTGTTGGAATTGTAGTTATCGTTAAATATTTAATGTGAGTAAATAAATCTGAACCAGAAATTGCAGGTGCAAGATTTGTTGTATCACTAAGCGGAGATAATTTGTCTCCAAAATAAGCTCCTGAAATAATTGCACCAGCTGACATTTCTACAGGAATTCCTATTGCCTTAGAAATACCAATTAATGCTATTCCAACTGTAGCAGATGTTGTCCAGCTACTTCCAGTAGCTATTGAAATAATTGCACAAATAATCAAACATGCTGGAAGAAAAATTGACGGATGAAGTATGTTTAAACCATAATATATCATTGAAGGTATTATCCCACTTATTAACCACGTTCCAGATAACGCACCAACAAAAAGTAAAATGACTATAGCACCAGTTACAGATTTTAAATTTTCTGCAACTTGATTCATCATATTGCTAAACTTAAATCCTTTGAAAATACCTAACCCAATCCCAGCTGCAGCTCCAAGTAGAAGTATGAACTGATTTGAACCTCCCATAGCATCATCTCCATATACATAAACATTAAATGTTAAAAATATTATTAAAAGAACTATTGGAAATAATGACTCATTTAATGATAAATTAATTTTTTTCTGATTTTTTTCACCTGCTTTAGTCATCTAGCTAATATATAATTTAGTTCAATTAAAAGGTAATTGATTTATGAAATAAATTAAAACATTTGTATTTTTGAAAAAAAGAAAAAATGGAGCATTTTGATGTTGTTGTAATTGGTTCAGGACCCGGAGGATATGTTTGTGCTATAAGATGCGCACAATTGGGTATGAAAACAGCCATTATTGAAAAATATAATACATTAGGTGGTACCTGTCTAAACGTTGGTTGTATTCCATCTAAATCATTATTAGATTCCTCTCATCATTATCATGAAGCTTTACATAATTTTTCAACCCACGGTATTGAAATTGAGGGTTCAATTAAAGTGGATTTAAATAAAATGATTTCTAGAAAAAACTTAGTTGTAGAACAGACAACTAAAGGAATTGACTATTTAATGTCTAAAAACAAAATTAAAGTTTTTAATGGCATTGGGTCTTTTGAAAATAATCAAGTCATTAATATTGATAGTACTGAAAAAATAAAATTTAGTAATGCTATTGTAGCAACTGGATCTAAACCAATTTCATTACCTTTTGCAAAGATTGATAAGAAAAGAATTATCTCATCAACTGAAGCTCTGAAACTAAAAGAAATACCAAAAAAATTAATTGTTATTGGTGGAGGTGTTATAGGACTTGAATTAGGTCAAGTTTACAGTAGATTAGGATCTGAGGTTTCGGTTATTGAGTATTCTGACAAAATAACTCCTTTTATGGATGGTGCTGTTTCTAAAGAATTATTAAGAATATTTAAGAAGCAAAAAATAAAATTTTATTTATCTCACAAAGTTACATCAGTAACTTCTGAAAATAACTCTGTAAGTGTAAATGCCGAAGATTCAAATGGATCAAATGTTATTTTTGAAGGAGATTATTGTCTTGTTTCAGTTGGCAGGAAACCTTATACTGATGGACTTAATCTAAGTTCAGTAGGAATTAACACTAATGATAAGGGTCAAATTGAAGTAAATGATAAACTTCAAACTAACATTGAAAATATATATGCCATCGGAGATGTTATCAAAGGGCCAATGTTGGCCCATAAGGCAGAGGAAGAAGGAGTTTTAGTAGCTGAAATACTAGCTAAACAAAAACCACATATTAATTATAATTTAATTCCAAACGTTATATATACTTGGCCTGAGGTGGCATCAGTTGGTAAAACTCAAGAACAATTGTCAAGCGAAGGCATTGAATTTAAAACTGGACAATTTCCTATGAGAGCACTAGGAAGGGCTAGAGCAAGTATGGATATTGATGGTTTTGTAAAGATTCTAGCAGATAAAAAAACCGATGAAATTCTTGGAGTTCACATTATTGGTGCTAGAGCAGCTGATTTAATTGCAGAAGCTGTAACCGCAATGGAATTTAGAGCCTCTGCTGAAGATGTTTCTAGAATGAGTCATTCCCATCCGACTTATGCTGAAGCTATTAAAGAAGCAGCTTTAGCAGCTACAGAAGATAGAGCTTTACATATTTAATCAATTGCCTTTTTCATTTTTAGCTCAATTTCTTTTAAACAAAGATTCCCAATACTTCCTTTCAAGGAATGATTAAAATCTTTTTTTGGTATATAGTTACCATTTTTAATATCATCGGATATTTTTAAATAAGCATCCCTGAAAGAATAGCCACTATTAACTAGTTCGTTTAAATTTTCAACTGAAAATACATATTTGTATTTATCATCATCTAAAATATTTTTTCTGATTCTGATTTTATTTATGGAATAATTAAAAATTTCTAAGCAGTTTTTAATATCAATGATGGACTCTATTATTTTTCCTTTATACAATTGTAAATCTCTGTGATATCCACTCGTAAGATTTATTGAAATTGAATTAAATTCATTTATTAGTGATTGTATAATATTACACTTACCTCTAATTAATTCAAATACATCAGGGTTTTTTTTATGGGGCATTATACTTGAACCTGTTGTAATTTCCTCTGGAAATGATATAAAATTTAATTCTTGTGTCATATAAAAGCAAATGTCAGCTGAAAACTTCGATAATGTACTAGCTAAAGAACCTATGGCAATAGCGACGGATTTTTCAACTTTTCCTCTGTTCATTTGAGAAGAGATTACATTGTACTTTAATTCATTAAACCCTAATTCTTTAGTTGTAAAATCTCTGTCTATTTCAAATGAACTTCCATACCCTGCAGCACTCCCAAGAGGATTTTGATCATTGATTTTAAAAGCAGTATTTAAATAAAATATGTCATCAATCAATGATTCTGCGTAAGAAGAAAACCATAAGCCAAAAGAGGAAGGCATCGCTACTTGTAAATGAGTGTATCCCGGAAGAAGAAGATTTTTATTTTTTTTTGCTAATTCAATTAATGTATTAAATAAACTTTTTGTTAATTGTTTTATTTCACATATCTCATTTTTTAAATAAAGTTGTGTAGCAACTAATACTTGATCATTTCTAGATCTTCCAGTATGAATTTTTTTTCCAATTTTTCCTAATTTTTCAACAAGTATTGATTCTATTTTTGAATGAACGTCCTCATAATCCTCTTCAATTGTAAATTGTCCGATTTTAATATCATTATCAATTTTTTCTAATTCTGATATAATTTTTTCAAGTTCAGAATGAGTTATAATCTTAACATTATGTAACATTTTTGCATGTGCAATAGTTGCCCTAATATCGTATCCAGCTAAGTAAAGATCATAGTGTCTATCTTTACCAACAGTAAATTTTTCAATTTTAATATTCAAATTATCTTCTTTGTTCCAGAGTTTCATGATTAAATTATTTTATTTAAAAGTTGAATGTATAATGGTATTGCATTTTTAATTTCATCAACATATATGTATTCATCAGCACTGTGTGACCTTAAAGAATCACCAGGACCCATTTTTATTGATGGAAATGAAATTTTAGATTGATCTGATAGAGTAGGTGAGCCGTATTTTTGAACTCCTAATTTATGAGCTGCTAAAACAATAGCATGATCAGTAGAAATTGATGAGGAATTAAGATTTAATGATCTAGGAATGATTTCACATGGTGAATCTTTTTTTAAAATGTCATATATCTCTTGATTTGTGTAACAATCATTAACTCTTACATCTAAAACTATTTTTAGCTCTGAGGGCACGACATTATGCTGATTTCCAGATTGTATCTGAGTTACTGTAGCTTTAACATTTCCTAAAAATTTAGATTTTTTTTCAAATTTCAAATTTTTAATCCATTTAAGCACTTCAATTGATTTAATAATTGGATTATCATCATTTATGTGCGCTGCATGACTTGAAGTTCCTTTAATTTTAATGTCAAATACAATTAACCCTCTTTCAGCAATTGCCATTTTCATTAATGTTGGTTCACCAATTATTGCAAAATCAATTTTTGGAAGAATTGGAATAATTGAAGCAATTCCATTTTCACCTGAACATTCTTCTTCAGCTGAAGCAAGAATGATTAAATTATATTTTAAATCTTTTTTATTATAATAATAGGTGAAAACTGCAATTAGTGAAACTAAAGGTCCGCCAGCATCATTACTTCCAAGCCCGTAAAGCTTACCATTTTCTATCTTACTATCAAAAGGATCATTTTTATATCCTTTATTAGGTTTGACTGTGTCATGGTGAGAATTAAGTAGTATTGTAGGTTTATTAGAGTCATAAAATTTATTGAAAGCATATACGTTATTTTGATTTCTTTTAAATTTAATTCCATATGATTTGAACCATTTTTCTATTCTGTTGCCTGTTTTAATTTCATTGAAAGAATAAGATTCAATTTTTATTAAATCCTCTAATAGCTTAATTGCATTTTTTGTTAACTCATTCATTATAAAATTATTTTAGTACAATCTTTTGTTGTTTTTATTATATCGTGATCTCCAATAAAAATATTATTTACACCATTTTCTAATGCATAAAAGCAATTTTCAATTTTAGGCACCATTCCATCTGATATAATTTTATTTTTAGTAAAATGCTTGTAATCAGTTTTACTTATTGTTTTTTTAAAACTTAAATTGTCATTTTTATCAATTAAAACACCAGGTTTATCAAAACAGTACTTTAAAGTCACATCGTAATATTTAGATAGTTTTATTGAAATTTCAGATGCAATACTATCTGCATTAGTGTTTAGTAATTGACCAGATCCATTATGAGTTAGAGAACAAATAATTGGAGAAATTTTTAATTTTAATAATTGATTAATAAAATCATCATTTATACTTATAATATCTCCAACTAATCCATAATTTATTTCTTTAATCTCTCTTATTTTTGATGTAATCAAATTTGCATCTGCACCACAAAGACCAATAGCATTACTATTGAACTTTTGAAGAATTGAAACTATATTTTTATTTATAAGTCCAGCATAAGTCATTACAGCAACATCTAATGTGTTTGAGTCTGTTATTCTTCTTCCTTTAATCATTTTGACTGGAATCCCAAGTCTGATCATATAATTAGATGCAATAACACCTCCACCATGAACTAATAATTTTAATCCCTTAATTTTTGAATAATTTTCTAAAAAAATTTCAAATAATTTTCTTTCATTTAATATTCCTCCTCCAACTTTTATAATTGTTAATTTATTTTTCATTATTAATTAATTCTTTTATTATTGTTTGAGTTGCATATATCCTATTATTGGCCTGCTGAATAATAAGCGATTTATTTGAGTCTAATACTGAATCTGTTACCACCACATTTCTTCTTACTGGAAGACAATGCATAAAAAAAGCATTGTTAGTTAATTTCATTTTGTTTTCATTTATAATCCATGAGTCATTATTTAAGATCACTTTCCCATATTGTTCATAACTAGACCAATTTTTAGCATAAATAAAATCAGCATTTTTAAAAGCTAATTCTTGATCATTTATAATTTGAATTCCCTCTGTAATTTTTTTATTTAAATCATATCCTTTGGGATTAGTAATAGTTAAGTCATAGTTATTGATTTTACACATTTTTATAAATGAATTGGCTACGGCATGGGGAAGTGGTTTCGGATGAGGTGCCCATGATAAAACTATTTTAGGTCTGTTGGAATTCATATTTTCATTAATCGTAGCAGCATCTGCAAGTGCTTGAAGAGGGTGTGCTATTGAACTTTCCAAGTTTAAAATGGGAATAGTAGCGTATTTAACAAAAGAATTAATTATTTTATCACTATTATCAATTTCTTTATCTTTCAGTTCAGCAAATGCCCTAATTCCTAAAATATCACAATACTGAGATATTACCTTAGCTGCATCTTTTACATGCTCTGCTTTATTTCCTGACATAATAATATTCTCATCAAATTCAAGTTGCCATCCATCATCCTTAAAGTTCATTACAATAGATTTAAATCCAAGATTCATTGCTGCCTTTTGAGTACTTAATCTGGTTCTAAGACTTGGATTAAAAAATAAAAGACCTATAACTTTATTTTTTCCAACATAACTTATATCTGACTTATCATTTTTAAGTTTGTTAATTTCTTTCAATAAATATTGATAATCAATTATATCGTCTGAGTTTAAAAAGTTTTTCATGATAATTCTATTTTTAATGCATTGTAAAGTTTATCTATATGCTTTTTTTGAATATTCAAAGGGGGAAGAATTCTTAATAAATTCTTATTTGCACTTCCTCCAGTAAAAATTTTGTGTTTAAAAATTAAATTCTTTCTTAGTTCAGAAGCTTCGAAATCAAATTCTAAACCTAACATAAGACCTCTTCCTTTAATTTTATTTACTGATTTAATTAATGAAATTTTTTCTCTAAAATAATTTTCTAACGACTTTGAATTTTGTAATAATTTTTCGTTTTTAATAGTTTTCAGTACTGCTAAAACTGCAGTACAAGCCAAATGGTTTCCCCCAAATGTTGTTCCTAACATACCATACTTTGATTTTATATGATCTTTAATTAAAATTCCACCAACAGGAAAACCATTACCCATTCCTTTGGCTATACAAATTATATCAGGATGAATACCATGCTTTTGAAACGCAAAGAAATCTCCTGTTCTTCCAAATCCAGATTGAACTTCATCTGCAATCAGACAAGTATTATATTTTTTACATTGTTTCGATATGTATTTTACAAATTTAGTTTCTGGCTCATCTAATCCTCCAACGCCTTGAATTGACTCAAATATTACTGAACTAACATCTCCTTTAGAAATTTCTTTATTAAAATTCTTTTCATCGTTAAAATCAAGAAATTTAACTTTAATTTTTTCATTTAACTTTGATTTAATATTGGGATTGTCAGTTATGCTTAATGCTGCGTTACTTCTTCCGTGAAAAGAATTTTTAAATGCTATTATTCTAGATTTTTTATTGTAAAATGATGCAACTTGAAGTGCATTTTCATTTGATTCTGCACCACTATTAGTCATGAAAAGATTATAGTTATTACACTTAGATTGAATTTTTATTTCATTAGCAACACTTTGTTGCAATTCATTAATTATATAATTTGAATAAAACCCAATATTGTTTAACTGATTTGTTAATGCCTTAACATAAGTTGGATGACTGTGTCCTATAGATATTACTGCATGACCACCATACAGATCTAAGTATTTTGTTCCATTTTTGTCATATACATAACACATCTTAGCATGTGATGGTGTCATTTGATACAAAGGGTAAACATTGAATAAACTCATTTTAATGATATTTGATTTATTTTTTCGAATGATGATATTAAACCATTAATTAAGGCCGAACTTAATCCATGATGCTCCATTTCTATTAATCCTTTTATTGTACATCCACTTGGTGTGGTAACTTTGTCAATTTCTTCCTCTGGATGACTGTTATTTTTCATTAATAAAGAAACTGCACCTAATGCTGTCGAAATTGACATGTTTAACGACTCATTACTTTCAAATCCTAATTGAACTCCTCCTTGGGCTGTAGACCTTATTAATCTCATCCAAAATGCAATTCCACTAGCACAAAGTACAGTTGCAGCTTGCATGTTTTTCTCTTTAACAATAAAACTTTCACCAAGATTGTTAAATATAGATTGTGCTAAATTTAATTTTGTATTACCAAATGAGTTGCTGCACAAACATGTTGTTGATTTTCCAACGGAAATTGCAGTATTTGGCATAGCTCTAACAATATTTCTGTTTTTTCCAAAAGTACTTTCAAGTATACCTAAGGTTAAACCAGTAATAGTTGATATTATAGTATGTTTTTCTTTTAAATACTTTTTTAAGTCATTAGAAAGATTTTTAAATTGTGAAGGTTGGACACAAAGAATAATTATATCAGAATTAATTACAGCTTCAACATTGTTAGATGAAACAGAAACATTTGGGATTTTTTTCCATTTTGTAAGTGTGGATAAATTATTTTTAGTTAAGTATAATTCAGTAATCATATTATTAACATACAACCCATCAGCGATACTGCTTCCTAAATTTCCTGCTCCTATAATTGCTATTTTCATTTTAAAATTTATTTAAAAAATTGATGATTTTAGTTTTAAACCCTCATTTTCATTTAATCCAAACATTAAATTCATATTTTGAATAGCTTGTCCTGAAGCACCTTTTAATAAATTATCAATGATTGAAGTAATTATTAATTTTCCATTTAACAATGAAAGATGAAGAATGCACTTATTAGTATTAATTACTTGTTTTAAATTGATTTCATTTTCAGAAATGATTACAAAGGGATGATCGAAATAAAATTGCTTGTAAATTTCTTTAATATCATTTAATTTAAATTCACAATCAAAATAACTTGTTGAAAAAATTCCTCTAGAGAAGCTTCCTCTGACAGGTATAAAATTTAAATTGTATTTATTTATAGATTTTTTATTGAACGAATATTTAATTTCATCAAGATGTTGGTGATTAAATTCTTTATAAGACGACACATTGTTATTTCTCCAACTGAAGTGAGTAGTGTTTGTTGGTATTATTCCTGCTCCAGTACTTCCAGTTATTGCGTTTGAATGTATTTCGCCGTTTATAATGTTTGAATTAATCGATGGCAATAAAGCTAATTGTAATGCTGTGGCAAAACAGCCCGGGTTTGCTATATTTTTTGAAGTTTTAATTAGATTTTTTTGTAATTCAGGTAACCCATAAGTGAATTTTCTTGTATTGTTTCCTATTGTAACAGATTTCTCTAATCTAAAATCTTGACTTAAATCAATGATTTTAGTTTTTTGATTAATTGAATTTTTTAATAAAAAATTATACGATTTTCCATGACCTTGACATAAAAATATTACATCACTTTCTTTAACTGTGTTTGTAAACTCAATATTAATTTCATTAGTTAAATCACAGTAAACATCACTTACTAATTTACCATTGTTCGTTGTACTGTAAGCAAATACTATCTCAACACCCTCATGATGAACTAACAGTCTTAAAAGTTCACCGCCTGTGTATCCAGATGCTCCAACTATTCCTACTTTAATTTTATTTTTTGTTGACATATTGATGTATTTTATTTTGATTTGAAACTATCTTTATAAAGCCTTTCGCATCATCTGCAGACCATTTATTATTAATCTCACCATATGTTCCGAATTTTCTGTTCATTAAGTCATTTTTAGAACAAATTCCATTTAATTCAAATCTGAATGGGTGTAATGTAACATGAACATCTCCATTAACATTGTTTTGACTACTTTGAAGAAAACTTTCAATATCTCTTAAAACAGGATCTAAATATTGACCCTCGTGTAAGTGCATTCCATAGAAATTAGAAAGTTGATCTTTTTGGAACTGTTGCCATTTTGTTAATGTGTGTTTTTCAAGAAGATGATGGGATTTTATTATCAACATAGGTCCACCAGCTTGAAATCCCACTCTTCCTTTAATTCCAATTATACTATCACCAACATGAATATCTCTTCCAATACAGTAATCGTCGCATTGTTTTGAAATTAATTCAATACATGTGACTGAATCATATTTTTCTCCATTTATCCCACTTATTTCTCCATTTTTAAATGTTAGAGTTATTTCTTTAGAATCTTTGTTTTTTAAATTTCCTGGATATGCTGAACTTGGTAATTTTAAATCTGAAGTCAAAGTTTCATCTCCACCTACACTCGTTCCCCAGAGCCCTTTATTAATTGAATATTTAGCTTTTTCCCATGATAATTTTATTCCTTGCTGGTTTAAATAATCAATTTCTTCCTCTCTTGTTAATTTTAAATCTCTTATTGGTGATAATATTTTTATTTCTGGAGCAAGTATCTGAAATATCGTATCAAATCTAACTTGATCATTTCCTGCACCTGTACTTCCGTGAGCTATATGAGTTGCTTTGTTTTTTTTAGCATAATTTACTATTTCCATAGCTTGGATTGTTCTTTCAGAACTTACCGATAGGGGATATGTATTGTTTCTCAATACATTTCCAAAAACTAGATATTTAATTATTGTGTTGTAAAATAAATCAACTGCATCAATAGTTGTAAACGAATAAGCTCCTAATTTGATTGCTTTTTCTTTAATTTTATTAGATTCTTCAATTGTATAACCGCCAGTATTGACGTTTACTGCATGAACTTCGTTGTCAATTGATAATTTTTTTAAGCAATAAGAAGTGTCCAATCCTCCACTATAAGCAAGTACTATTTTTTTCATAATTTATTTTTTTGGTTCATAAAGCATTCCAGTGCAAAGACACATGGATTTATTTGTTCTGTTTAAAACGTCATAATTTTTACATGTTTGACATCCTTTCCAAAATTCTTCATCGCTTGTTAACTCAGAAAATGTTACTGGCTTATAACCTAATTGATAATTTATTTTCATAACGGGTAACCCAGTAGTAATTCCAAATATCTTAGCATTTGGATATTTATAAATTGAATGTTCAAATGTTAATTTTTTAATTTTTTTTGCAAGCCCTTTTCCTCTGAATAACGGATTAACAATCAGTCCTGAATGAGCAACATATTTTCCGTGCCCCCATATTTCTATATAACAAAACCCAGCAAAATCATTTTCTTTGATTGCAATAACAGCATTGCCATTTTCAATTTTTTTTCTAATGTATTCGGGTGATCTTAAAGCTATTCCTGTTCCTCTAGTCTTTGCTGAAGAACTAATAGATTTTGATATAAGATCACAATATTTTATATGCTTCAATGAAGCAACAGTAATTTCCAAGATGTTTAAAGTTTTAATTAAGAATGAATTGAAATGAAACTGGACTCACCTAGTTTCCTAAATAGATATATACCCAAAAGGGCGGGCACGACGAGTTGCCGGTGCGTTTAGAGAAAAATTAAAATATCTATTATTAATCACAATTCAAATTTCAACAAAAAATATTTAACAAACAAAATATATTTTAAAAAAAACAATTAAGTAAATTTGAAAAAAAAAAAAAATTGAAAAGATTTTCTAAAAAATTTAAACTTGAAGATTTAAGTCTTTTTAGAGATAAATTATTGAAGTGGTCGAATAAGTATAGTCACTCTTCATTTTTAAACTCAAATAATTACAGTTCTAATATTAATCAATATGAGTGCATATGTGCTGTTGAAATGGAGTCGGAGACGCCTTTTACAAAACATAACTCCACTAAAAAATTGGATAATTATTTAAAAAAAGTTGATGATTGGGTCTTCGGATATTTAAATTATGATTTAAAAAATGAGATTGAAAATTTAAAAAGTAATAATCCTGAAAATTTTAGCCTACCCAATCTATATTTTTTTCAACCAAAAAAAATATGGATCATTAAAAATGATTATGTTGAAGCCTTGTATCTAGAATCTAATTTAATTATTGAAGATTGGAATTCTATTAATAGTTTGAATATTAAAAATGAAAATAATCATTTTAATCCTCCTATACTTAACCAAAAACTTAATAAAGAACAATATTTAAATAAGATAGATGTGTTAAAAAACCACATTAGAAGAGGAGATGTTTATGAAGCTAACTTTTGTTTCGAGTGGTTCAGTGATCATGCTGAAATAGATCCACTTTACGTTTATAAAAATCTTAATAAAATATCTAAATCTCCAATGAGTGTTTATTTTAAAAACAAGGAATTACATTTAATATGTTCTTCCCCTGAAAGATATTTAAAAAGAAATAATAACAAGCTAATTAGTCAACCCATTAAAGGTACAAGTAGAAGAGATGAGGATTTAGTTATTGACAAAAAATTAAAAGATAATTTAAGTCTTGACCCAAAAGAAAGATCTGAAAATATAATGATTGTAGATTTAGTAAGAAATGATATGTCAAGATTTTCAAAACCAGGTTCTGTTAAGGTTAAGGAATTATGTGAGGTTTATCCTTTTAAACAAGTTCATCAAATGATTTCTACAATTGAATCTCAAGTTGATTCTTCTTTGAAAATTAGCAAAATAATTGAGGGTAGTTTTCCAATGGGTAGTATGACTGGAGCTCCTAAAGTTAAAGCAATGAAAATAATTGATGAACTTGAGGAAACAAAAAGAGGACTTTACAGTGGAGCTGTTGGCTTTATAGACCCTAATGGTAATTTTGATTTTAATGTAGTTATAAGGTCACTTATTTATGACTCAGTGAGTAAACATTTGTCTTTTCATGTAGGTAGTGCTATTACTGATAAATCAAAAGGGGTAAATGAATATGATGAATGCTTGTTAAAAGGTAAAGCAATGATTTTATCATTAACTTAATTTATATTTTTTTTTAATGTAATATTGTTAAGAATGTTAGATTTAATTAATAAACACATTGATAATAAATTGTCTTTTTTACATGGCAAAAAATTATTGGTTTGTGTAAGTGGAGGGGTTGACAGTGTGGTTCTTTTACACCTTTTTAATAAAATGAATTATAAAATTGGTGTTGCACATTGTAATTTTAAATTGAGGGATAAAGAAAGTGATGATGATAGTTTTTTTGTTGAAAATTTATGCAAAAAAAAATCTATACCGTTTTATTCAAAAGATTTTAATATTAATATACCTAAACATTCAGTTCAAATGGCTGCTAGAAAATTAAGGTATGATTGGTTTTATGAATTATTTGAGTTATATAAATATGATTTTATATTAACTGCTCATCATTTAAATGATTCTATAGAAACATTTTTGATTAATTTAACTAGATCGACTGGAATTGATGGTCTTACTGGGATAAATGCTATTAATAATAAAGTTGTTCGACCTTTACTACCCTTTAATAAATCTCAAATAATAGATTATGCAAATGGTAATAATATTAAATGGAGAGAGGATTCTTCTAACTTAAAAAACGATTATTTGAGAAATAAAATTCGTAATAAGTTAATTCCAGTCTTAAATGATATTAACTCTGGTTTTACAAATAACTTTTCTAAAACCTTAGATCGTCTAAATGAATCTAATTTAATCTTAAAAGAACATACGGAAAATTTTAAGTCCATTAATTTCAAAACTAAAAATGATGAAATTTTAATCTTAAAAACAGCACTTAAAGATTTGTCAAGTGTAATGATTTTTAATTTGTTTGTTGATTATGGATTTAAAAACACAGATCAAATTGTTAGTTTATGTAAAGCTGAAACTGGAAAAATTATTACTTCTAAACTATATTCTGTTTTAAGTAATAGGACACATCTAATAATTAAAAAAAACACTAAAAATATTAAAATAGATTATTTTTATAATAGCAATAGTGATTTCTTGTTTCCAGAAAATGTTGTAGTAGAAGAAGGTAATTTCGTCAGTGACAAAAAATCTTTGTACTTAATTAAAGATCAAATTAAATTCCCTTTAATAATAAGAAAATGTCTACCCGGTGATTTGATTTATCCAAAAGGGATGAATGGAAAAAAATTAGTGTCTAAGTTATTAAAGGACAATAAGCTGTCTAAATTTGAAAAAGATAAACAATATGTGTTAGCTGATCAAGATCATATTTTATGGGTAATTGGCATAAGATTTGATAAAAGAAAGTATATTGACACTGATTCTAATTTAAAAATATCATTCTTTGAAAAATAATTTTTTAATAATATTATTTTTAATCCTAAGTTTTCTTGGTTTTTCTCAGGATCCAATTACTTTTGAGACTAAAGTAAAAAAGATTTCTGAAAATACTTTTGAACTAGTGACTACAGCTAATATTCAGAACAAGTGGAGGTTATATTCACAGAACTTGTCTTCTGGAGGAGCGATTCCAACAGAATTTATTTTTGATGATAAATTACAATCCATTAAATTAATTGGAGATACTGAAGAGTCACAATCAATAACAAAATTTGATCCTATTTTTCAGATTGAACAATCTTATTTTGAAAATCAATCAACTTTCACACAATTAATTGAGACTAACAAAATTATTGATAATATATCTGCTGTAATTGCATATCAGGCTTGTGATGACATTGTATGTGTTTTTAGAGAAGCAAATCTTACTTTTAATTTTGACGGATTAACTTTGACTATTGAAAATGTAGATTTAACATCCGACATCTATGAAAATAATAATGCATTAGCAATTGATTTAAAAAACACGGAATTATTATCTGCAATTAACGATAGCTCAGCTTTGACTTCTAATTCATATTTAAATCTATTTATACTTGGATTTATAGGTGGTTTATTAGCACTTCTTACACCATGCGTTTTTCCAATGATTCCATTGACTGTTTCGTTCTTCACAAGTAATAAATCTGAAGAGAATTCCAAGTTCAATGCTGTATTATACGGTCTATTTATAGTTGGGATCTACTTGTCTTTAAGTATACCTTTTCATTTTCTTGATTCAATTGATCCAGAAATTTTAAACAGTATATCAACAAATGCAGGATTGAATATCTTCTTTTTTGTAGTCTTTATTTTGTTTGCGTTTTCATTTTTTGGTTTCTATGAAATAACAATCCCTTCAAAATGGGTTAATTCAATTGACTCAAAATCTAACTCTGTTGGTGGCTATATAGGAGTTTTTTTTATGGCATTAACTTTGGTATTAGTATCATTTTCCTGTACTGGTCCAATTTTAGGTTCTTTGTTAGTTGGTTCAATTTCATCTCAAGGTGGCGCAATTCAGTTAACCATAGGAATGTTAGGTTTTGGAGTTGCTTTAGCTTTACCATTTACAATTTTTGCTTTATTCCCAAATTTGCTAACTACTCTTCCTAAATCTGGGAGATGGATGAATACGTTTAAAGTAATTTTAGGTTTTTTAGAACTAGGTTTTGCTTTCAAGTTTTTGTCTAACGCCGATTTAGTTGAACATTGGGGTATACTTAAAAGAGAAATTTTTATTGGAATATGGGTATTAATCTCTTTTTCTTTGTCTTTGTATTTATTAGGTTTATATAAATTCCCACATGAGAGTAAAAATGTTATAACATCAAAATTTAATCTTATTCTAGGTTTTTTTGTTTTAGGTTTTTCTGTTTATCTTTTTCCAGCTTTGTTACAAAACGGTTCTGATAAAGCTAGAATATTAAGTGGATTTACCCCTCCAGCATTTTATTCCATTTATAGTAAGTCAAATGATTGTCCTTTGGGCTTTACTTGCTTTAAAGACTTTGATTCAGGTCTTAATTACGCTAAATCTCAAAACAAACCAATATTATTAGATTTTACTGGATGGGCATGTGTAAATTGTAGGAGGATTGAAGAAAACGTTTGGACTGATCCTGAAGTTTATAGTTTGATTAATGATAATTTTGTTTTAATATCACTTTATGTTGATGATAGAAAGGAGTTAGATGTCAAAGATTTCATTACATTAAAATACAAGTCTGGTAAAGAAAAAATTATTAAAACAGTAGGAGAGAAAGGAGCTACTTTTCAAGCAATTAACTTCAAAAGTGCTTCGCAACCGTATTATGTGCTTTTAGATAATGATTTAAGAATACTCAATAAACCAATACAGTACACTTCCAAAGACAAATACTTAAATTGGTTAAAAGAGGGGTTAGATAATTTATAGTGTTTTTCCTCCATGATATATTAAAGGATTTAACTTAGATTTATTTATTTCACCACTCAAACATTTACCAATATATATAAAATGGTCTCCAGCACTTATTGTGTCTATTATTTTACATTCTAGGAAAGAACAAGAATTTGATATTATTTTTATATTATTTTTGGATTCAGTTGTTTTAATTCCACTAAACCTTTCTTTTTGACTTAATTTATTATTAGCAAACTGATAACAAATATCTTTTTGAACATTACTTAAGATACTTACATTAAAAAAACTATTTTTTTTTAAAGCGATATTTGATTTAGCTTCTTTGTTTAAACAAAATAAAACTAATAGTGGATCAATAGAAACAGAAGTAAATGAATTAGCTGTAAATCCATAATCTTTATTATTGTCTTTAGAGGTAATTATAGTAACTCCTGTAGCATAAGTACTACATATTTCTTTGAAAAGAGATGTGTTCATTGATAAAATTTGTCAAATATAACGATATACATCTTTAAAAGGAACTCTTAATTGATCTCCATAAATCCCTTCCTTTGTTCTAATTCCACACCCTATAACCATATTTATTTCAGAATTATATGGAAGATTTAAAATGTTTTTTACCATTAAAGTGTCTGATCCCTCCATAGGGCAAGTGTCATAACCAATTCCTGACATACTTAACATAAAGTTTTGAGCTGCTAATCCAGCGCTTTTGTGAGCAACAATTCTAGTGTCTGAACTAGTAACCTGTCTCATGGTTGGTCTGAACAATCCAATAATTTGAAATATTATACTTTTAATTACTCCAAAAATGCCAAAAAAATCAGCGTATAATGTTGGAATAATTTTTTTGTAATAAGCATGGGCTTGTTTTAATCTTTTTTCAGAAATTTCATTATTTTTTGATTGCTTTGTAATTACATCAACATTCCATTGAGCTCTTTTTTTCCAAAGATCTTTTCTTACAACAATAACAACTAATTGATTAGCTGTTTTAGCAGCATTTTGATTAAAGCAAGCTTTTGATAATTTTTTTAAAATTTTTTTATCACTAACATGAACAAATTCCCATAATTGAAGATTACTACTGTTGGGGGCTAAGCTTGCATTAAATAAGCATTTTTTTACTTTATCAGGATCGATGTCATCATTATTAAAAACTCTTACAGACCTACGATATTTTATAGCGTCAGAAACGGATTTTTCTTTCTTCATTCTTGATATTATTTTTGCGCAAATCTATGATATTAACTTTAATATTTTTTTTATAAAATTTATTTTGTTTTTAAAAGGGGGATATCTTAAAGGAGGATCTATCCAAAGTGGCTTAGAAATGTATGGTTTGAAATGAGAAAATGTATCAAATGTAGATTCTCCATGATATTTTCCCATACCACTTTGTCCAACTCCTCCAAAAGGTAGTCTGTCATTAGCTATATGCATAACAGTATCGTTAATAGCACCACCTCCAAATGGGTAAGACTCTAAAAATTTTTTTCCGAATTCAGTTCTATTAGTAAAAATATATAATGCTAAAGGATGTGAATATTTAGTTACTAATTCATCAACTTCTTTAAAATCATCATACTCAATAATAGGTAATATTGGTCCAAATATTTCATTCTCCATTATTTTAGAATCTAAATTTTCAACTTCTACTAAGGTTGGTTCAAAAAACTTACTATCCATATCAAATTTACCACCATGCAGTATTTTTTCGTTATTGAGTAATGAATTAAGATATTTCATGTGTTTAACACTAATAATTCTTCCATATTCTTCACATTTTATAACATCATCACTATAGGTTTTGGTAATTTGGGCAATTAACTCTTTAATTAAATCGTTTTTAATTTTTTTATTTACAATTAAAAAGTCAGGAGCTATACATGTTTGACCACAGTTTGTAAATTTTCCCCAAACTATTCGTTTTGCTGTGACATTAATTGAAGCAGTTTCATCTACTATGCAGGGGTTTTTTCCACCAAGTTCAAGAGTTGTTGGTGTTAAGTTTGTAGCAGCTGCTTTAGCTATAATTTTTCCAACACTTACACTACCTGTGAAAAATATATAATCCCATTTATGTTCTAATAATTTAGTTGATATGTCAGGACCTCCTAAAACAACTTTTACGTGACCTTCATCAAAAACTGAACTTAAAATTTTATTTAATATTTGACTTGTTTGATCAGAGTATTCAGAGGGTTTTAATAGCACCGTGTTTCCAGCTGCTATTGCTCCGATTAGTGGAGCAATAGATAATTGAAAAGGGTAATTCCAAGGTGAAATGTGGAGTGTATTTCCATAAGGTTCAGCTATTATGTAATCAGATGACGGAAAATTTAATAAGGTAGATCTAACAGCTTTTCTTTTGGTCCATTTTTTTAAATTTCTAAGAGCAATTTTAATTTCGGAATAAACAAAATGAATCTCAGTTAAATAACTTTCTCCTTTGGATTTACCTAAGTCTTTAAATAAAGCTAATTCTATTTCTTTTTCGTTTGATTTAATCTCATTTAAAAGATCTTTTAGTTTTTGAATTCTAAAGTCAACATTATATGTTTTTTTTGATTTAAAATAATTTTTTTGATTGTCAATTGTTGATTTTAATGATTTATCCATAAAAAAAGGGTTTTTTTGAATAATTAAATTATGATTTTGATAAAAATATGAATTAAATTAATGATGGGTTAAATTAATTAATTTTTTGTTTACTTTTATATTGTATTAATTTCACTCCTTCTCTAAAGATAAGGGGTTTTTTTTTAGAAATGATTTTAAATAAATATAGTAAAGACGTCACACAAGATCCTACTCAGCCTGCGGCTAAGGCAATGCTTCATGCAATTGGATTATCTTCTGAGGATTTATCTAAGCCGTTTGTTGGTATTGCAAGTACTGGTTATGAGGGTAATCCTTGTAATATGCACTTAAATGACCTTTCAAAGAATATTAAAGATGGTATTAATAATGACGAATTAATTGGATTAATATTTAATACAATTGGAGTTAGTGATGGTATTTCAATGGGAACTCAGGGTATGAGATATTCACTTCCTTCTCGTGATATTATTGCTGATTCAATTGAGACTGTTGTGCAAGCAATGGCTTATGACTCTTTAATTACTGTTGTTGGTTGTGATAAAAATATGCCTGGTGCATTAATTTCGATGCTAAGACTCAATCGGCCATCTATTTTAGTTTACGGTGGAACAATAGCACCTGGATGTCATAATGGAAAAAAACTTGATGTTGTTTCAGCATTTGAAGCTTGGGGTGAAAAAGTTTCTGGAAAAATTGATGAAAATGAATTTGGTAACATTATAAAAAATGCATGTCCAGGCGCAGGTGCCTGCGGTGGAATGTATACTGCAAATACTATGTCGTCTGCAATAGAGGCTATGGGTATGTCTCTTCCTTATAATTCATCAAACCCGGCAACTAGTTCTCAAAAAACTAAAGAATGTGATTTGGTTGGAAAAGCAATTTTTAATTTAATTAAACTAGATATAAAACCTTTAGATATTGTCACTAAACAATCTATTGAAAACGCAGTAAGATTAATAACAGTTTTAGGAGGATCAACAAATGCAGTTCTTCATATGCTTGCCATTGCAAAAAGTGCAAATATTAATTTTACCATTGACGATTTTCAAAAAATCTCTGAGAAAACCCCATTTTTAGCAGACTTAAAGCCAAGTGGTAAGTTTTTAATGGAGGATCTTCATAATGTCGGTGGAGTTCCAGCTGTAATGAAATACATGTTAGAAAATAATTTGTTAGACGGAAACTGCTTGACAGTAACTGGAAAAACAATTAAAGAAAATTTAGAAGAAGTAAAATCATTAGATTTTAATCAAAATGTAATTAAACCAATTTCAAAACCTATTAAAGATTCTGGACATATTAGAATTTTATATGGTAATATAGCTACAAATGGGTCAGTTGCAAAAATTACTGGGAAAGAAGGTCTAAAATTTTCAGGAAAAGCTATTGTTTTTGATTCTGAACAGGAAGCTAATGATGGAATAAAAAATGGATTAGTCAAAAAAGGTAATGTAGTTGTTATTAGATATGTAGGTCCAAAGGGTGGGCCCGGAATGCCCGAAATGTTAAAACCTACATCAGCTATAATGGGTTGTGGATTAGGAAAAGAAGTAGCATTAATAACAGATGGTAGATTTTCAGGAGGTACTCATGGTTTTGTTGTTGGTCATATATGTCCTGAAGCTCAAGACGGAGGTAACATAGCTCTCATTAAAAACAATGATAATATAATTATTGATGCTATTACTAATTCTATTTCTTTAGATATTTTGGAAGAAGAATTGATAAAAAGAAGAAATAATTGGATTAAACCAGAACTTAAGTTTAAAAACGGAATATTATATAAATATTGTAAAAATGTTTCAAATGCATCAAAAGGATGTGTCACAGATAATTAATGAGTAATAATATAAAAATATCAGGTGCAGAGGCAGTCATAAGGACACTAATTGAAGAAGGTGTCGATTTAATATACGGCTATCCTGGAGGCGCAATTATGCCTATATACGATGAGTTGTACAAGTTTCAAGATAAATTAAATCACGTTTTAACTAGACATGAACAAGGGGCTACTCATGCTGCTCAGGGCTTTTCAAGAGTTTCAGGAAAAGTAGGTGTAGTAATGGCAACATCCGGCCCTGGGGCTACAAATTTAGTTACAGGAATTGCAGATGCTCAAATTGATTCAACTCCAATGGTTTGTATAACTGGTCAAGTTTCATCGCATTTACTAGGTTCTGATGCTTTTCAAGAAACTGATATAATTGGCATATCTACACCTGTTACAAAATGGAATTGTCAAATAACTAAAGCTAAAGATATTCCAGAGATTTTGGCAAAAGCATTTTATATTGCTCAATCAGGAAGACCAGGTCCTGTTTTAATAGACATTACAAAAGATGCTCAATTTGAATTAATGAGTTTTCAGTACAATAAATGTTTTTCTGTAAGAAGTTATAAACCAGTTCCTGATTATTCAATTGATCAAATAAAAAAAGCTAGTCAATTAATTAATGAATCAAAAAAACCATTTATTGTTTTTGGACAAGGTGTTATTTTGGGTGAAGCTGAAAATGAATTTAAGGAATTTATTGAGAAAACAGGAATACCTTCAGCTTGGACCATCTTAGGATTATCTGCCTTACCTACTGATCATTATTTAAATGTAGGAATGGTTGGAATGCACGGAAATTATGGTCCAAACGTTTTAACTAACGAATGTGATTTACTAATAGCTGTAGGAATGCGTTTTGATGATCGTGTTACAGGCAATTTAGAGACTTATGCTAAGCAAGCTAAGATTATTCATATGGAAATTGACCCTGCAGAAATAAATAAAAATGTTGAGTGTGATATTCCAGTCTTAGGAAACATAAAAGATACTATTCCTTTATTAACATCAATGGTTAATAAAAATTCTCATAAAAGTTGGTTAGACAAATTTTCATTTCATTATGAAATTGAATTTAAAAAAGTAATTAATAATGAAATTAACCCAACAAAAAACGGATTAACAATGGCTGAGGTT
Organism: Flavobacteriaceae bacterium; assembly: GCA_965655865.1. Taxonomy (GTDB): domain Bacteria; phylum Bacteroidota; class Bacteroidia; order Flavobacteriales; family Flavobacteriaceae; genus MAG-121220-bin8. The sequence continues at coordinate 28,415 of CBFHJJ010000005.1, forward strand.
ATTAAAGAAATTAATAATTCTACTAATGGAGATGCTATAATTGTAACTGATGTTGGGCAGCATCAAATGGTAACTTGTAGGTATGCTAAATTCAATAAATCTAAATCTAATGTTACATCTGGCGGATTAGGAACTATGGGTTTTGCTCTTCCTGCGGCTCTTGGTGCTAAAATGGGAGCTCCTGAAAGAGAAGTTGTCGCTGTTATTGGTGATGGAGGATATCAAATGACAATCCAAGAATTAGGAACAATTTTTCAAACTGGTAGTGCAGTTAAAATTGTTGTTCTAAATAATAATTTTTTAGGAATGGTGAGACAATGGCAACAAATGTTTTTTGATAAAAGATATGCCTCAACAGAGCTTGTAAATCCTGATTTTGTAACTATAGCTAAAGGATATTATTTAGAAGCTGAAAAGGTAAGTGAAAGAAAAAATTTGAAAGGTGCTGTGAATAGAATGATAAAATCTAATAAACCTTATTTTTTAGAAGTTTCTGTTGAAAAAGAGGATAACGTATTTCCAATGATTCCTACAGGTGCTTCAGTTTCAGATATTAGATTAGAATAATATGAAAGATTTAAAAAACACATACACTGTATCAATATACACTGAAAATAACATAGGTTTATTAAACAGAATTTCTGCAATATTTTTAAAACGTCATATAAATATTGAAAGTCTGACAACATCACCCTCAGAAATTGATAATATATTCAGATTTGTTATTGTAGTTAAATCAACTGAATTTTCAATAAAAAGGATTATTAAACAGTTAGAAAAACAAATTGAAGTAATAGCCTCTTTCTATCATACTGATGATCAAACTATATTTCTAGAAACAGCACTTTATAAAGTTAAGTCAAAATCACTTTTTGATGAAAAGCATATTCAAAAGATTATTAAAAATAGTCAGGCTAACATTGTAACAGTGTCACCAAATTATTTTGTTATAGAAAAAACTGGTTGGAGAAACGACACAGAAAAATTATATAAAGAATTAGAACCTTACGGGTTATTACAATTTGTAAGATCAGGAAGAATTTCGGTTTCTAAAGAACCAATGAATATTTCCAATTTACTTGGACTAAATACAGATAAATAAATTATGAAAAATTATTTTAATAAATTACCGTTAAGTCAAAAAATTGATCAATTAGGTAAATGTAGATTTATGGATTCCTCTGAGTTTTCAAAAGGGGTTTCTGCATTACTGGGTAAAAAAATTGTTATAATAGGTTGTGGTGCACAGGGTTTGAATCAAGGTCTCAATATGAGAGATTCAGGTCTTGATATTTCTTATGCGTTAAGAAAAGAAGCGATTTTACAGAAAAGAGATTCCTATATAAATGCAACATCAAATGATTTTGTTGTAGGAACTTTTGAGGAATTGATCCCAAATTCTGATATGGTTTTAAACTTAACACCTGACAAAAATCATACAAATGTGGTGACCAATTTGATGCCATTAATGAAAAAAAATTCAATCCTGTCTTACTCACATGGTTTTAATGTAGTCGAGGAGGGAATGGAGATTAGAAAAGATATAACAGTAATAATGGTCGCTCCTAAATGTCCAGGAAGTGAAGTAAGAGAAGAATATAAACGAGGTTTTGGTGTTCCAACACTTATAGCAGTTCATCCTGAAAATGATCCAATAAATATTGGTATGGATATTGCAAAAGCTTATGCAGTAGCAACTGGTGGTAATAGGGCAGGAGTTCTAGAGTCGTCATTTGTAGCAGAAGTCAAATCTGATTTAATGGGTGAACAGACAATTCTTTGCGGAGTACTACAAACAGGTTCAATTCTTTCGTTTAATAAAATGGTACAAAACGGAATAGATCCAGCATATGCCTCAAAGTTAATTCAATATGGTTGGGAAACCATTACTGAAGCTTTAAAACACGGTGGAATTACAAACATGATGGATAGATTAAATAACTCGGCTAAAATTGAAGCTTTTAATCTTTCAGAAGATTTAAAAGACATAATGAGACCATTATTTAACAAACATATGGATGATATTATGTCAGGACATTTTTCCGCAACAATGATGGAAGACTGGAATAATGACGATGTCAACTTGCTAAATTGGAGAGCTGAAACTGGAAAAACTGAATTTGAAAAGACCTCACCGTCTCAAGATGAAATTTCTGAGCAAGAATTTTTTGACAATGGATTACTAATGGTTGCTTTTATAAGATCAGGTGTAGAGTTAGCATTTGAAACAATGACAAGTTCTGGTATTATTGATGAATCTGCATACTATGAATCTTTACATGAAACTCCTCTAATCGCAAATTTAATAGCTAAGAAAAAATTATTTGAAATGAATCGTATAATTTCTGATACAGCTGAATACGGCTGTTATTTGTTTGATCACGCATGCAAACCATTATTGAAAGATTTTTTCAAAAAAATTGAATCAAGGCACATAGGAAAACCCTTTGTTCATTCAAAACAAATTGATAACACAGAATTAATTAAAGTCAATGAAATTATTAGATCTCATCCCATAGAAATAATTGGAAAGAAGCTAAGAACATCAATGACCTCTATGAAAACAATAGTATAATTAACATTAAAACTGTAAATATGGTTCCAAATGAATACCAAATTAATAATTTAATTAATCATAAAGAATATTTGATTAACGGTGAAATAAACAATTGGGATGGAAAACAAACTCAAGTTTATTCGACTTTACTTTGTAATAATAACGAGGATGAGCCATTACTTATAGGAAACACACCTGAGATGTCAGGAGATTATGCTTTAAAAGCATTAGATTCTGCTCACACAGCATTTAATTATGGACAAGGTGAATGGCCTACTATGAAGGTTTACGAAAGAATTCAGTGCATGGAATCTTTTGTTGAAAAAATGAAAACCAAAAGGGAAGAGATTGTTAAACTTTTAATGTGGGAAATTGGGAAGAATTTAAATGATTCAAGAAAAGAATTTGACAGAACAGTTGAATACATAAATGATACAATTGATGAATATAAAAGAATTGACAGAAAAGGAGCTACTTTTCAAAAAAAATCTGGTGTAAGAGCTTTAATAAGACGAGGTCCACTTGGTGTAGTATTATGTTTAGGTCCATATAATTATCCTTTAAATGAAACTTTTGCGTTATTGATACCTGCCATTATAATGGGAAATACAACAATTTTTAAACCAGCAAAGCATGGGGTTTTATTAATTGCGCCATTGTTAGAAGCTTTTAAAGAATCTTTTCCTGCTGGTGTTGTTAATATAGTTTTTGGTAGAGGAAGAGAGATAGCCACTCCAATTATGAAAAGTGGTAAAGTTGACGTGTTAGCATTGATTGGCCACAGCTCATCAGCTATTTCTTTACAAGACTTACATCCACAAAAAAATAGATTAAGATTAGTTCTAGGTTTAGAAGCAAAAAATCCAGGAATAATTTTAAAAGATGCGGATATTGACTTAACTGTAAAAGAATGTATATCTGGAACATTATCGTTTAATGGTCAAAGATGTACAGCTCTGAAAATATTATATGTTCATGAGGATATTAAAGATGAGTTCTTATCCAAATTCGTAAAAGCTGTAGATGAATTAAAGCTTGGTCTTCCATGGGAAAATACATTATTAACTCCTTTGCCTGAGCCAGCTAAGCCTAAATATATTTCTGATTTAATAGATGATGCTATCAAGCACGGAGCAAAAATATTAAATAAAAAAGGTGGAAATAAACAAAAGAATTTTGTCTTTCCAGCAGTTTTATACCCAGTAACTAAGGAAATGGATGTTTATAAAGATGAACAGTTTGGTCCAGTAATTCCGGTAATTTCATTTTCTGAAATATCAACTCCAATTAAAGACATGTCTGCTTCAAATTACGGACAGCAAGTAAGTATTTTTGGTAAGGATGTGGATACATTGGGTCCAATAATTGATTCTATGGTAAATTTAGTATGTAGAGTGAATTTAAATAGCGCTTGTCAAAGGGGGCCAGATATTTACCCATTTACTGGAAGAAAAGATTCTGCAGTAGCTACATTAAGTGTTCATGATGCACTTAGATCATTTTCAATAAGAACATTTGTTGCCTCTAAAGACAATGAACTCAACAAGGGAATTTTAAGAGAAATGATAGATTCTAAAAAATCACATTTTATTAGAACAGATTATTATCTTTAGTTATTTAGCATAACTGGCATTACAAGCATTGTAATTTCTTCAGCTTCTGAACCAGAATTTGTTGGTGTTAGAATTCCAGCTCTATTTGGAAGAGACAATTCTAATTTGACCTCATCAGAGTTTAAGTTTGATAACATTTCTGTTAAAAACCTTGAATTAAAACCAATTTGCATATCATCACCATTATAATTACAAATTAATCTTTCCTCAGCTTTATTACTGTAATCTAAATCTTCTGCCGAGATAATTAGTTCATTACCTGTAATTTTAAGCCTAACTTGGTGAGTTGTTTTGTTAGAAAAAATACTCACCCTTTTGGTAGAATTTAAAAACAAAGATCTGTCAATAGTTAAAACATTTGGATTTTCTTTAGGAATAACAGCTTCATAGTTTGGATATTTTCCATCAATTAATCTACATGTTAAAGACAAATTTGAGAAAGTAAATTTTGCATTACTATCGTTAAATTCAATCTTCACATCAAATTCGTTGGTAGCTAGAATACCTTTTAAAATATTTAAAGGTTTTTTGGGCATTATGAACTCAACTAGTTTATCAGATTTATAGTCAGTTCTGACATATCTTACTAATTTATGAGCATCTGTTGCTACAAAAGTTGAGTTTTCACTTGAAAATTGAAAAAAGACACCACTCATAACAGGTCTTAAGTCATCATTTCCAGATGCAAATATTGTTGTATTTATAGCTTCATACAAAACTTTTGAAGAAATAGAAGAGTTGTTAGGATCAGTTATAGGTAATGTTTTTGGGAATTCTTCTCCTTTTGCGTAAGCTAACGCGTATTTCCCATGATTTGAACTTATTTCTATAGTATTATTCTCCAATATATTAAATGTAAGTGGTTGTTCTGGAAATGTTTTTAAAGTATCTATTAGCAACTTAGCAGGAACAGCTATTGAACCATTGTCTTCAGATTCAATTTTTATTTCAGCACTTAAAGTCGTTTCTAAATCTGAAGCAGTTATTTTTAGTACAGATTGAGAAATATTAAATAAAAAATAATCTAAAATAGGAAGAGTGTTATTAGTATTTAAAATACCACCTAAAACCTGAATGTTTTTTAGTAATAATGAGCTTGATGCTATAAATTTCATAAATTATATTAATAATCAATAAATATATTAGAAACTATCGTTAAAATAAAACATATTTATTAACACTGGTTAATTAAATTTTATAGTTATTACATCTCTGTAATTTAACCCAAATAAGCTGGCCGCACCTCCAAAAGTTTCAGGATTGCTTTTGTATATAGAAAGTTCTAGGTAATTAGATTTATTGAATAATGCTATTTTCTTACCAATTTCTTTCCTGTTTTCTTTTTTTATATCGAACCTAATAGCATTTCCATAAGAACCAACTATTTCTTTAAAAATGTAATTCCTAGCATTAATTTCAAAAGATCTAGATTTTCCAAATTCAATAAAAGTTTTTTTAGAAATGTTTGTAACAACATTATTATAATTATCAACATAAATTACATTTCCTGAAATTTCGTTAGATTTTTCATTTAAAATAGGATTTAAATTATATAATTCTTTTAGTTTATAGATTTGATTTCCTACCAAATCTATAGAGCCTCCCCTGTAAATATGTGCTGCAATTTTGACAAAAACGTCAATCACTGAGAATGTAGTAACCTTATCATTATGGATATTTATTTCAATAATTTTTTCAGGATTTATTTTTGAAGCAAGTAAAGACATAATTCCATTGTTAGCACATATAAAAAAATGATTATCCAATTTTATAACTAAATGACTTTGTTCAATTGTTTTTTCAGAGTCAACTCCAATTATGTGAATAGAACCCTCCGGAAAATTTTTATAACTGTTTTCAATAATATAAGCTGCTTCTACTATATTAAATGGAGATATATTATGAGAAACATCAACGATGTTCACATTTTCTAATTCATTAAATAAAGCACCTTTTACAGAACCAACATAATGATCTTTAATTCCAAAATCTGTTGTTAAAGTTATTACACTCATTTAATGATGATAAAATAATATTTAAGGCTAAAAATTATATAAATTTACAATATGCCTTTAATAAAACATAAGTAATTTGAAAAAACTAGAATATTTTATAAAAGACATTCATCCTGTAGAGTTTTTTGATAAAAAAAATTTTGATGTCGTAAAAATTATTAAAAATAATTTCCCCTCAATTAAAATTATTATAAAAGGGGATAGAATTGTTGCCAACGGAGAAGAGGCTTTAATAATTCAGTTAAGAATAAGATTAGATTCATTGATCATGATTATGAAAGATAACGATAGTATAAATGATAAAACTATTACTTCGATAATGTCTGGTCAAGGTGAAAAACTAATTAGTTCACTTAGAGGAAAGTTAATATTACATGGGGTTGGTAAGAAAAAAATTAAAGCTCATACAATAAATCAAATTAAAATTGTTGATGCATTTATTAACAATGATATGGTTTTTGCAATTGGTCCTGCAGGAACGGGGAAAACCTATACTGGAATTGCAGTAGCTGTCAAGGCTTTAAAGGATAAAATTGTAAAAAAAATTATTTTAACTAGACCAGCAGTTGAAGCAGGTGAGAGCCTCGGTTTTTTACCTGGTGACATGAAAGATAAATTAGACCCTTATATGCAGCCTTTGTATGATGCGCTCAAAGAAATGATTGACACAGATAAACTTGATGATTATCTGAAAAGGGGAGTTATAGAAATAGCACCATTGGCTTATATGAGAGGAAGAACTCTTGACAATGCTTTTGTTATTCTTGACGAAGGCCAAAACACTACTCATAATCAAATGAAAATGTTTTTAACAAGAATGGGGGTTAATGCTAAGTTTATGATTAACGGAGATCCGGGTCAAATTGATTTACCAAGAAGAGTAATGTCAGGTTTAAAAGAAGCTAACTTAGTCCTTAAAAATATTGAGGGTATAAAAATGATATATCTCGATGATTCTGATGTAATTAGACATCAAGTTGTTAAAAGAATTATAGAAGCCTATAAAAATACTGAACACTCTAATTAATTAATATGAACACATTAACTGAAACAAATTTTAATTTTCCAAATCAACTTTCTAAGTATTCTGGAAAAGTTAGGGAAGTTTATAAATTTAAAAATGATGTTTTAGTAATGATATCAACAGACAGATTATCTGCATTTGACGTTGTTCTTCCAAAAGGAATTCCTTACAAGGGTCAAATTTTAAATCAAATTGCTTGTAAAATGCTTGATGCTACATCCCACATAGTTCCAAATTGGCTTATTTCTTCTCCAGATCCAAACGTTTCGATTGGACAAGCATGCGAACCTTTTAAAGTTGAAATGGTTGTTAGAGGGTATTTGTCAGGCCATGCTGCAAGACTTTATAAATCTGGTGAAAGAAAAATATGTGGAGTTGATATGCCTGACGGCATGTTTGAAAATGACAAATTTGTAAATCCAATTTTAACACCTACCACAAAAGCGGATAATGGATCTCATGATGAAGATATTTCAAGAGAAGAAATACTTTTGAATAATATTGTAAATGAGGAGGATTATTTAAAACTGGAAGATTTTTCGTTAAAGTTATTTAAAGAAGGATCTAGAATAGCTAAAAATCAAGGTTTAATACTCGTAGATACAAAATATGAATTTGGAAAAAACAAAAGCGGTCAAATTATTTTAATTGATGAGATTCACACCCCCGATTCATCAAGGTATTTTTATTTAGATAGTTATTTAGATTTACAAAATTCTAAACTCCCACAAAAACAATTATCTAAAGAATTTGTAAGACAATGGTTGATTTCCAATGGATTTCAAGGAAAAGAAAATCAAATAATTCCAGAAATGTCTAAAGATTACATAAAAGGGGTGTCAGATAGATATATAGAACTATATGAAAAAATAACTGGTTTAGAATTTGTTAAAGAAGAACTGAATGGACTAGATAAAAGAATTGAAACTAATATTTTAAATTACTTTGATGTATAATTTTTAATAGGTCATCGGAATTTATATTATTTTCAATCCATATAATATCCTTTTTTTTTCTTAACCAAGTCATTTGTCTCTTAGCATATCTTCTCGAGTTTTTTTTAATTTCATTAATTGCAATTTCTAGGGAGATTTTATTTTCAAGAAAAAGAAATAACTCTTTGTAACCAACTGTATTTAGGCTACGTAAATCTTTATATTTTAATAAACCTTTTACCTCTTTTAAAAGACCTTTATTTATCATTTCATCAACTCGATTATTAATTCTTTCATAAAGAGTAGCTCGATCGACTTTAATTGCAGTATTAATTATTTGAAAATTGTGATTTATTTTTTTATTTCCAAGATAGGATGAATATGGTTTGTTTGAACTCAATGATACTTCAAGGGCTCTAATCAACCTTCTATGATTATTAATATCTACAGTTAATAGATATTCAGGATCTAATTCACTTAATTTTTCATGTAAATATTTAATTCCTAAAAGTTTGTAATTTGAGTTAACTATTTTGCTAACTTCAGAACTAATATTGGGAAATGTATCCATCCCGTGAGTTACTGCGTCCATGTACATACCCGAACCACCAACCATAATAATATGATCATTAATTTTTAATTCATGTTTTATAATTTCTAACGCTTCAATTTGAAAATCATTTATAGTGTAATTATTTATTACAGATTTATGTTGAATACAGTAATGTTTTACTTTAGATAATTCAATTTTTGAAGGTACTGCGGTTCCGATTTTCATCTCCTTATAAAACTGTCTTGAATCTGAGGAAATTATTGAACAATTTAGTTTTAAAGCAAGATCTAAACTTAATTTTGATTTTCCAGAAGCAGTAGGGCCAGAGATAGTAATTAATTTTTTATTTAGCTTATTATCAATCAAAATTAATTAGTTTTTCAATTTTATGTTTTTTTAAATATTTAAGTATAACCTCCTTAGAATTTTCAATATGTTCATTTTTGACTATCAACGAATCTAAAACATCAAAGTTACTGATTTGATGATTAAGAGTAAAAAACCCATATCCAATATAGTTATTGTTTTTTACTACAATAACACTTTTTTCATCAATGTCTCTTCCTTTATCAACTAGTAACATGTTTTTGAATTTATAACTTAAGTCTTTTATCAATAGATTAATATTTATATTATTTTTTTTGATTGAGTCACTTAGTTCATATTTTTTTTTAAAAAACTCTAGTCTATTATTAGCTGTTTTTAATGATGAATAACATTCTAAATAATTTATTGTGTCATCATAATGACATATTCTTAAATATTTATCACCTTCAAAGTTTTCACATATTTCTAAACAGAATTTTTTAATAATTTTTTTTAAAAGCTTATTAAACTTTGGTTTATGCTTCTTAATTTCAGTATTTTCTTTCAATAGGGCAATTAATTCACTACCTGTTCTTTCAAATGTAATATCAAAAGCTTCTAATTGAATATTTAATGATTTTTTAGATTTTCCAGTTAGATGCTGATTAACTCTATTTTTTATGTTGTTGCTCTTTCCTATGTATATTATTTTTCCATTTTGATCATGGAAATAGTATATCCCTACATCGTTTGGTAATTTATTAATCAACTTTTGCCATTTATTTTTTGAACTTGATTTTGTTTCTGTTATTAAACTGTTTACTATAATTTTTTCATTGTCTTTTAAAAGAAGTAGCTTAAATAATTCTACAGTTGCTAATGCATCACCAGATGCTCTATGTCTATTTGAAATAGGTATTCCTAAGTTTTTTACTAAGTTTCCAAGTTTATAAGATTTTAAATCAGGAATTAATTTTTTTGAAAGTTTTACAGTACATAGCTGTGAAATATTGAACTTATATCCAAGCCTTTCGAATTCAATTTTTAACATTCTGTAATCAAATGAAGAGTTGTGAGCAACAAGAATAGAATTTTCAGTAATTTCTAAAATTCTTTTTGCAATTTGAAAAAATTTAGGTGCATTAATCAGCATTTTATCATTTATGCCCGTTAATTGCTGAACAAAGGGTTGAATAGGGATTTCAGGATTTATTAAACTTACAAATTGATCAACTATTTTTTCTCCATCAAACCTGTAAATTGCAATTTCTGTAATTCCTTCTTCATTAAATTTACCACCAGTTGTTTCTACGTCTAATATTGAATACAATTTTACTAATTATTTAATTCTAGTTCCAAAAATAGTGCTTCCTAATCTAATCATATTACTATTATATTTTATAGCTATTTCATAATCTGAGCTCATACCCATAGAAAGGACATCTAATTCTAAATTAAATTTATATTTTTTAAAATATTTATTAAGATCGTTAAATTCTCTTTCAATTAAAGACAAATCAGTTGTGTAAGAGGCCATACCCATCATTCCCTTTAATTTGATATTTTTTAAACTTTTTAATTTATTTAACTTAATTAACTCATCAAACTCAGAGTAGGTAAAACCAAATTTTGTATTATCATTGGATATATCAATTTGTACTAAAATATCAATTACTCTATTGTTTTTGAATCCTTGTTTGTTTATTTCAGAAAGCAATCTATAACTATCGACACTGTGTATTAAATTAACAAATGGTGCTATAAATTTAACTTTGTTTCTTTGCAAGTGACCAATCATGTGCCAGTTTATATCTTTAGGAAGAGAATCATGTTTTTCTACCATTTCCTGGACTTTGTTCTCTCCAAAATCACGGTGACCATGAAGATATGCTGATTTAATAGAGTTTATCGGTTTAGTTTTACTTACAGCTACAAGTAAAACATGTTCGGGAATTATTTTAGAAATCTTAATTAAATTTTCAACTATTTCCATTCACTTTATTAATTATTTTAGTCGCAAGTTCAAGGGCGTTAAAGCCATCTCTAAAATTAACTAACGGGGAAGATTTATTAGTTATTGATTTTGCAAAATTGTTATGTTCCTCAACAATTGAGTTCACAGGTTTTAGTTCTGGATTTGAATAATAAATTTGCTTTTTTTCTCCATTAAGATTTTCTATAACCATAGCGTAATTATCTTTTTCTTCTTGAAAATCAGTAATTTTTACAACCTCACTTTTTTTCTCCAAAAAATCAACAGAAATATATGCGTTATTTTGAAATAATCTAGTTTTTCGCATATTTTTTAAAGATATTCTACTTGCAGTAAAATTAGCAACCGCACCATTTTCAAATTCAACTCTTGCGTTAGTTATATCAGGAGAATCACTTATAACAGCTACACCATTAGCACTAACATTTTTAATATTTGAATCTATAACCTTAAGAACAATATCTATATCATGAATCATTAAATCTAATACTACTGAAACGTCATTTCCTCTTGGATTAAATTCAGCCAATCTATGACATTCAATAAATTTAGGTTTATCTATAATATCTAAAACAGAGGTTATAGCTGGGTTAAATCTTTCAACATGGCCAACTTGACCTATTAAATTATTTTTTTCTGTAAGCTTAACTAGTTCTAAAGCTTCCTCTAAAGTAGTAGTTATGGGTTTTTCAACAAAAACATGTTTATTGTTTATCAGACACAATTTTACCATTTCAAAATGAGACGGTGTGTTTGAACAAACAAATAAAGCATCACATTTTAGAATCAGCTGATTTACATCTTCATAAAAATATACATCTGAATTAATTTTAGACTTCAAACTTGTATTTTTATCAAAGCAACCTATTACTTTGAAAGAATCTGATTCTAATAATAATTTAAGATGAATAGAACCCAAGTGTCCTATTCCAATTACACCAACATTAATCATTTTTAATTTTTTTCAAAAATACAATTCTTATTTATTTATTTTAGCTTTAATTTAATATGATAGACTCTTCAAAGCATCAAGGGCTAAGAAAAAGATTAGTAGATAATTTAATCAATAAAGGAATTGATTCTACTTTAGTGATAAAAGCATTACTAAAAGTTCCAAGACACGTCTTTATTGATAGTGATTTTGAAAGCTACGCTTACCTTGACAAAGCTTTTCCAATTGATTCAAATCAAACCATTTCACAGCCATATACAGTAGCTTTTCAAACTTCACTATTAAATTTAGTTAAATCTGATAAAGTTTTAGAAATCGGGACAGGTTCGGGTTATCAAACTGCTATTTTAATGGAAATATGTAAAAATGTATTTACAATAGAAAGGCAACATAGATTATATAGAAAAACAAAAAAATTATTATCAAAATTAAATTATCAATCACATAACATATTTTATGGAGATGGATACAAAGGACTTGATGAAAAACAACCTTTTGATAAAATATTAGTTACTGCTGGTGCAGAAGAAATTCCCAAAAAATTATTAATTCAGCTTAAGGTTGGAGGAATAATGGTTATTCCTGTTGGAAAAAATGTTCAAGAAATGATTGTTGTCAAAAGAATATCAAAATTAAAATTTGAAAAAGAAAATCATGGAAGTTTTAAATTTGTTCCATTGTTAAAAGATATAAATTAAATTTTTTTTAATCGATCTAATTGTATTTTATTTTCTCTATCCTTTATAACTTGACGCTTATCATAAGTCTTTTTACCCTTTGCTAATGATATTAAAATTTTTGCAAATCCTTTTTCGTTTATAAAAACTTTTAATGGAACAATAGTAAGACCAGAATTCTTAACATCTTTATTAAGTTTTTTTAATTCTTTTTTATTTAGCAGAAGTTTTCTTTGAGATTTTGTCTTATGATTATAATGATTTCCAAATTCATATTCATCAATAAACATATTAACAATAAATAATTCTTGTTTATCATTAAATTCACAAAAACTTTCTGAGATTGAAGCTTTATTTAGTCTAATGGATTTAATTTCCGTTCCAGTTAAAACAATTCCAGCATTATACTGATCAAGTAACTGATATTCAAATTTTGCTTTTTTATTTAATATATTTACTGCCTTATTCACAAAACAAAGTTACAAGTATTTTTAAAATGTCTAAAATTAAATGGATTGAGCCGAATGACAATAACGATATAAATTATAATGATGATTTTATTGTAATATTCAAACATTCTTACAGGTGTATTATAAGTAGAATAGTTTTAAAGAAATTTGAATTTGATTATAAGGACTTTTCAAATATAAAATTTTACTTGATTGATGTTGTAAAAAACAAAAAACTATCGAATGAATTAGCGTCTGATTTTAATATAAATCATGAATCACCTCAGTTGATGGTTGTTAAAAACGGAAAGTTAGTTCATAATTCATCACATTCTAACATATCGTTTAAAAACATAAAAAAATAATTTTTAAATTGTTAATTATTTTTTGATAATATGTTATCAATTTGTTTATGATTTATTATTTGGTTATTAAATTTGCCTATTAAATAATTAATAATGAAAATAGATAAGGAAATTTTTAATTTAATTGAAAAAGAAGAAAACAGACAATTAAATGGAATTGAATTAATAGCTTCTGAAAATTTTACTAGCCCAGATGTGATGAAGGCTACTGGATCTGTATTAACTAATAAGTATGCAGAAGGTTACCCTGGAAAAAGATATTATGGTGGTTGCGAAGTGGTTGATGAAATCGAAACTATAGCTATTAATAGAGCTAAGGAGTTGTTTGGAGCAGCATACGCAAACGTACAACCTCATTCTGGATCTCAAGCTAATACTGCAGTTTACCATGCTTTTTTAAACCCTGGTGATAAAATTTTAGGATTTGATTTGTCTCATGGTGGACATTTAACACATGGCTCGCCTGTTAACTTTAGCGGACGATTGTATAATCCGGTATTTTATGGAGTAAATGAATTAACCGGAGAATTAGATTATGAAAATATATCTAAAATAGCATTAAAAGAAATGCCAAAATTAATTATAGCAGGAGCATCAGCTTACTCTAGAGATATTGATTTTGAAAAGTTTAGAGAAATTGCTGACTCTGTTGATGCATTTTTATTAGCAGATATTTCACACCCCTCTGGACTAATTGCAAAAGGAATTTTAAATGATCCTATTCCGCATTGTCATATTGTAACCACAACTACGCACAAAACTTTGAGAGGGCCAAGAGGAGGTCTGATTTTAATGGGTGAAGATTTCGATAATCCTTTTGGATTAAAATTTAAAAATGGATCATTAAAAAAAATGTCCTCATTAGTTGATTTAGCTGTTTTTCCTGGAAATCAAGGTGGTCCATTAGAACATGTTATTGCAGGGAAAGCAATTGCATTTGGTGAGGCATTAACTGACGATTTCATGTCTTACATGGTTCAAGTAAGACAAAATGCAAAAGCAATGGCAGATGAGTTTATTAAAAGAGATTATAAAATTATCTCAGGAGGCACTGATAATCATATGATGTTAATTGATTTAAGGAATAAAAATATTTCAGGTAAAGATGCTGAATTAGCATTAGTTAAAGCAGATATTACTGCCAATAAAAACATGGTTCCATTTGATGATAAATCACCTTTTGTAACCTCCGGAATCAGATTCGGAACACCTGCAATAACAACAAGAGGTTTGAAAGAAAAAGATATGATACTAATTGTAGATTTAATCGATAGAGTTATTAAAAATCATCAAAACTTAGATGAGATTAGTAGAGTTAAAGTTGAGGTAAACGAACTAATGAAGGGAAGACTTTTGTTTAACTAATTTTTCTCAATTATTTTAATTTCAAATAATTTATTCCAGTTTTTTCCAGTTATAAAAAAAGTTCCCCTTTTTTTATTGTAAGCTATGCCATTTAAAACATCAAGTTTAGGATGGTTCTTAACTTTATTCTTTAATCCACTAAAATCTATAACGCCATCAACTTGACCATTAGAGGGGTCTATTATTAACCCAACTTCTTTATTAAACTGATAAGTGTTAGCATAAATTTTATTGTCAAACCATTCTAGTTCATTTATTTTATTAATCACTTTATTGTTGGTTACTACATTAACAAAACTAATTTCTTCCAAATTATTTTTATTTAATTTCCAAATTTTCTCAGATCCATCTGATTTATATAAATATTCACCGTCATTACATAAACCCCAACCTTCAATGCTATTTTTATAGTTGAAGGATTTTATTAATTTAAAATCATTTAAATTATATATAAAACCAATTTTACTTTTCCAAGTCAACTGATAAATTTTATCATTTAAAATAGTAATTCCTTCACCAAAATAAGACTTGTCTAAAAATAATTTTTCTAGAACTTCTCCAGATTCAAAATTTACCTTTTTTAACATTGAAAATCCATATTGACCAGTCCCTTCGTATAAAAAATTATTATTATCAAACTCAAGACCCTGTGTGTAAGAACTCATATCATGTGAAAACTCGTTAATTATTTCATATGTATATATTTTTGGTTTGAGTGAAGAATAAATAACAAATTCTTTTTTTAAAGTATATTCTTTATCATTTACAGTAAAACTAGCTTTTAATATATTTTTACCTAGCTTATTATTTAATAAAAATGGACTTGAAACTAAATTGTTATCAATTTTAAATTGAAGATTTGTAATGTTTTTATCTAAGGGGTTATTGATAGTAAATTCAATTTGATCATTATTTTTTAAATATTCTTTTGTTTTTATAAGATCAATGTTAAAATTTTCTTTTTTTGTTGAGCCACAAGAGATTAATAAAAGCAAAATTATTATTGAACAAAGTCTATTTATCATTATAAATTTTTTTTTCAAATTTAGTTATTAATTATTTTTTCTAAAGATATTTATTTAATAAAACATATATATATTTGCAATGGGCAAGTCTTACACAACCAGCTCCTATTTAATTCCCCCAGGGTGGGAACACAGCAAGGGTAGGTAGTTGTAGCGGTGTGATGTAAGTAGCTTGCCCTTTTTTTTTAAATATGTCTAAAATTATTTTAATTACAGGCGCTTCATCTGGTATAGGAAAATCCATTTCCCTATTTTTAACTACTAAAGGATATAAGGTTTATGGGACCTGTAGAAACCCAGATAAATACGATATTCCAGAGTATGAATTATTAAAATGTGATATAACCTCTAGTCTAGACATAAAAAAAACAATAAAACATATTCTAAGTATTGAAAATCATATCGATGTACTAATTAATAATGCCGGCATTGGAATAACTGGACCACTAGAGGAAACAAGTGAGTCAGATATAAAAAGTGCATATCAAACTAATTTATTTGGACCAATAGCAATTATCAAGGAGTGCATACCATCAATGAGAGATCGTAATAATGGTTTAATTATTAATATAACTTCAATACTAGGTTATTTTGGAATTCCATTTAGAGGAGTGTATTGTGCTACAAAAAGTTCGCTTGAAATCATTGGTGAAGTTTTTAGTATGGAACTTAAAAAATTTAATATTAATGTAGTTAATGTTGCTCCTGGTGACTTTAAAACAAACATAGCCACTAGAAGAATTGATTCAATATCAAAAAATCATTCTAATTATACTGACGATTATACTAGGTCCTTGATTTCAGCAAATAAACATGTTGATAATGCTTGGACTCCAGAAATTATTTCTACATTAATATATAAAATAATTAATTCAAAAAATCCAAAAATTCACTACAAAGTAGGTAAGTTTATTCAGAAATTTTCAATAGTTTTAAAAAATATTCTTCCTGATAGGTTGTATGAAAAAATACTTTTAAATTATAGTAAAAATTAAATTATGAAATTTTTTATAGACACTGCAAATCTTCAACAAATTAAAGAAGCACAAGATCTTGGTGTGCTTGACGGAGTTACTACAAACCCTTCATTGATGGCTAAAGAAGGCATAACAGGAAGTGAAAACATTTTAAATCATTACAATAAAATATGTGAAATTGTTGATGGAGATGTTTCGGCGGAAGTTATTTCTACTGATTTTAATGGTATGGTTAAGGAAGGTGAAGCTTTAGCTAAACTACATCCTCAAATTGTTGTAAAAATTCCAATGATTTTGGATGGAGTTAAAGCATTAAAATACTTTTCAAATAAAGGAATTAAAACAAATTGTACATTAATTTTTTCTGTTGGTCAAGCGCTTATAGCTGCCAAAGCCGGAGCTACATATGTTTCCCCGTTTATTGGAAGATTGGATGATATTTCAACTGATGGTCTCAATCTTATTTCAGAAATTGCAAATGTTTATGATAATTATGCTTTTAATACTCAAATTCTTGCCGCTTCAGTAAGACATACTATGCATATTATAGATTGTGCTAAAATAGGAGCAGATGTTATGACAGGTCCTTTATCATCAATTAAAGGCTTAATAAAACATCCTCTTACTGATATTGGTTTAGAAAAGTTCTTAGCAGATTACAAGAAGGGCAATTAATCAGTTTTTACTATTTTTTCTAAGTCTGCTAGAGTCGTGATTTTTATAATCACACCTTTTTTATCAGTAATAAGAACCTTGTTCAAATTGTTTAAAATCATTTTTTTACTCATAGATTCAAAATTTACTGCTCTAAAATTATCTATTCTATTACTATTAAAATTATTTAGATAATTATTTTTCCATTTCAAACCATCATCATTAATGTTAATTAAATTAAAATGATAATTAGAATATTTCATACTTAATAATTTTACATTATTGAACAAGTTGACTTGATGAGCATTTTGATCATAAGACCAAAAAACAATAATATTTTTTTTATTAAAATTAATTTGTAAACCTATATCATTAATTATATTATTTTCATCGTAAAGATTGATTTTTGGTAATAACTTACCCTCTTGTAAAGCTGTTATATTGTCATAAAGAACAGAAACTTCATCATTTGTATTATTGTTTTCAGAGATTTTTAAAAACTCATAAATGAATTGATCAATATTAATCAATAATTTTTCCTCCAATAAATACTCATACGCTATAAATCTTAATAATTTTGTTTTAATAGTTTGATCAGACACTTGATCGTTTATATAATTCAATCGTTCTAGATTAAAATTTAAATTATAATCGTAACCTTTTTCTAATGAAAATGATTCATTAATAGATTTTAATGTGATATAATCTAAGTAAGGTTTAAAGTGAGACAATTCAGTGATGTTTAAACCAATGCTTTCTCTATATTTTTTAAAATAATCAATATTTTTTGTATGGTTTTCTTTATTTAATATTATAAAGTTTTCAATGTGTGAATAGAGTGGAATAAGTATCGCATGTCTTATTATTAAATCAGAAATAAAATTAGTTTTGATAACAGATTTATATTTTGAATAATGTTTATTTTTTACATTTTTCAATGAATCAATGATACTTTTGAATTCTATTTTAGAAGATTTGTACTTAGATTTCACAAAGTTTTCCTCTTTTTCATGTTCTAAAAAAACATCAATTAAGTAATTGTTCTTAGAGGCGCCCAAACCAGAAAAAACTAAAGATTCATCAAAATCCAAAGAATTCAATCGTAACACTAAACTATCTCCCTTATTAATAATTAAGTATTGAAATTCGGGAAGATGAATAAAATTATAAAGGCCATTATTTAAATTTTCTAGAGATGATGAAAAAACTCCCTCTTTATTTATGTTAATTTTTTTTATAATCTTTTCATCTTTTAAAATTAGAATCTCATCATTTGTTGGTTTAATAATTTTTCCACTGATAAAAGTTTTATTTTGATTATTACATCCAATAAAAAATGTGATTAACAAACAAATAGCAATTGATCTAAACATTTAATGAATTGTTTTTTTATTTAATTTAAATAATAATAAAGAAAATTCATAACCCTGATTTTATTAAGTTTGCAAAAATTTAATCTTATTATATGTTAAGTGTTTCTAATCTCTCTGTTCAATTCGGCAAAAGAGTATTATTCGATGAAGTTAATACTTCTTTTGTAAAAGGTAACTGTTATGGTATTATAGGTGCCAATGGTGCAGGTAAATCAACCTTTTTAAAAATTTTATCAAAATCAATTGAACCAAATTCAGGAAGTGTCCATTTAGAAGCTGGTAAAAGAATGTCGGTTTTAGAACAAAATCATTTTGCTTTTGATGAAAAACAAGTTTTAGAAACAGTTATCATGGGTAATAAAGAACTTTTTAGTATTAAAAAGGAAATGGATGAAATTTATGCTAATCCAGATTTTTCAGACAAGGATAGTGATAGAGTAGGAGTTCTTCAATTAGAATATGAGGAAATGGATGGATGGAACGCAGAAAGTTCGGCAGCAGCATTATTGTCTAATTTAGATATAAAAGAAGAACAACACTATAAAAACATGAGTGAATTAGATGGTGTTCAAAAAGTAAAGGTTTTATTAGCCCAAGCACTATTTGGAAATCCCGATGTATTAGTAATGGATGAACCTACAAATGATTTAGATTTTGAAACAATTAAATGGCTTGAGAATTTTATTTCAAATTACGATAATACTTGTATTGTTGTATCTCACGACAGACACTTCTTAGATTCTGTATGTACCCATATTTCAGATATTGATTTTGGAAAAATAAATAACTATTCTGGAAACTACACGTTTTGGTATGAATCAAGTCAGCTAGCACTTAGACAAAAAACACAACAAAACAGAAAATCTGAAGAAAAAAAGAAAGAACTAGAAGATTTTATTGCCAGATTTAGTGCAAATGCATCAAAATCTAAACAGGCAACATCAAGAAAAAAGATGTTAGATAATCTCAAGATTGAGGATATAAAACCCTCATCTAGAAGATATCCTGCCGTAATTTTTACATCTGAAAGAGAAGCTGGTGATCAAATTCTTTCTGTTGAAAATTTAAGTTATTCCGATTCTACAAGTATATTATTTGATAAAATAGATTTTAATCTAAATAAAGGTGATAAAGTAGTCTTGTATTCAAAAGATACAAGAGCAACAACAGCATTTTATGAAATTCTGAACAATAAATTAAATCCAAATACTGGTAGATTTGACTGGGGAATAACTACCAGTCAATCATATTTACCTTTGGATAACAATTCATATTTTCAAGAAAAAATTTCTTTAGTTGATTGGCTCAGACAGTGGTCTAAAAATGACGAGGAAAGAGAAGAAGTGTTTATAAGAGGTTTTCTTGGAAAAATGATTTTTAGTGGTGAAGAAGCTTTAAAAAACTGTGATGTACTCTCTGGTGGTGAAAAAGTAAGGTGTATGCTCTCAAGGATGATGATGTTAAGATCTAATGTTTTAATGTTTGATGAGCCAACAAGTCATTTGGATTTAGAATCTATCACAGCTTTAAATAATTCAATTAAAAAATTTAAGGGAAATGTAATTTTAAGTACTCACGATTTTGAATTTGCTAAATCTGTAGGAAACAGAGTGATTGAGTTGACTCCTAATGGCGTTATAGACAGGTTAACTACTTTTGATTCTTATATAAATGACCCGAAAATAAAAGAGCTAAGAACTAAACTATACAGTTAAACTTTCTAATATTTTTTTAGATTTTTTTATTTGATCTTCAAATACATAAACAAATATGTTGTCGTTTGGGTTAAAACCGAAACCAGATAGAATAGCAGACTGCTTATTATTAACAATAATTGGGTTGATTTTATTTGAAATAAGTTCTAGTTCTAATCTTTTGCAATTTATAAAAGAACCTTTGTATAGTAGTACTTGTTTGTGCATCATAATTTCTTAAGAACGCAGCTCAGCATTAAATTTTGATTCAATTTTTGATTGAATTTTATTCATTGTTACTGTTATCTCTTTCTCAGAAAGTGTTTTTATTTGATCAAGCAATGTGAAGTTTAATGTGTATGATTTTTTTCCATCAGGCAATTTGTCATCTTCGTAAACATCACTTAAAGTCATTTTATGTAAATTTTTAATATTAGATTGATTTAATATATAGTTTTCAATTTCATTATATTTTACATTATTTTCAAGTAAAAAATTTAATTCTCTTTTTACGTTTGGAAATTTAGATAGTTGATTATATTTTATAAAATCATCATTTATTAATTCTAAAATATAATCAAGATTTAAAGATGCATAATAAACTTTGTTTTTAATAGCAAGTTCAGAGAGGAATTGATTTTTGACATCACCTATTAGTGCTATACTATTTTTTTTATGAAACAGGCCTAGAGTATTATTAAATGCATCATGATTAATTATTTTTTCCGTTGTATTTATAGATAATTTGCTGAAAATATTAAGAATTATATTTTTAAGATAATAAAAATCTGAGCTGGCAGATTTATTGTTCCAGGAATTATTAAATAAGTCATTGGCAAAAACTACACTTAGTCTTTTAGATTCAGTAGTTTTATTGTTGATCATTTCATATATTTTTCCAAACTCAAAAAATTTATTATTCTTATTTTTTCTATTCAAATTAAATTTAAGTGTTTTTAAACTTGACTCGAGTAAGCTTGTTCTTAGTTGAGAAATGTCTGAGCTAATAGAATTAATAATATTTACACTTTCTCTATTTAAAATATTTAACTTGTTACTTGTAAGTGAATTATTCATTATTTCATTAAATCCGAAAGGAATTAATAAGTTAGCTATTGTGTTTTCTGTTTTATGATTCTTGTTATAACTCTCTTGAACAATTGGAAGTGACAAGTTATTTGATAATTTAATTTCATTATAGCCGAAAATCCTAAGAATTTCTTCAATTACATCACATTCTCTAGTAACATCATGTCTGTAAAAAGGAACAGTAATACCAACACCGGTTTCGGTAATATTATTAATTTTAAAATCTAATGATGTTAAAATTGATTTAATTTCCTCTCTTGGAATTTCTTGTCCAATTAATTTATTTGTTTTGTTAAAATTTAAAAGTATTGATTTTTCTTCTGGCTTTTTTGGGAATTCATCAATAACATCACTAGATATATTACCACCACAAAGTTCACAAATTAAAATTGCAGCTCTTTTGAGGGCATAATCAACAGAACCAATACAAATTCCACGTTCAAACCTGAAAGATGCATCGCTGTTAATTCCATGATGCTTGGCTGTTTTTCTAACAGATACTGGATCAAAATAAGCACTTTCTAGAAAAATCGATTTCGTTTCATTAGTAATTCCGTGATTTTGACCTCCAAAAACTCCAGCTATACACATTGGAGTGTCGGCATCACATATCATTAAGTCAGTTTTAAGAAGTTTTCTTGTTTCACCATCCAAAGTAGTAAACTCTGTTCCTTCATTTAACGTCTTTACATTAATTGATTTAGTTGTGATTTTATCAAAATCATATGCATGTAATGGTTGTCCAATTTCGTGTAAAACAAAATTTGTAATATCAACAACATTATTTAAGGGAGTTAAACCAATAGATTTTAACCTGTTTTGTAACCAAGAAGGTGATTCTTTAACGGAAATATTTTCAATACAGACACCTGTAAATCTTGGGCATAAATTAGAGTCTTGTACATTTATATTAACTTTTTGAGTTCTTGAATTTATATGAAATGAAGAAACAGATGGCGTTATTAATTCGCCTTTATGTCCTTTGTGCATTAGAGCTGCTCTTAAATCTCTAGCAACACCTAAATGACTCATAGCATCAGATCTATTAGGAGTTAAACCAATATTAAAAACCTGATCGCTATAATTTTCATATATTTTTGAAACTTTTGTTCCAGGTTTGTGTTTAGTATTCAGAACTATAATACCATCATGGGAATTGCCAATTCCGATTTCATCCTCAGCACAAATCATACCTTGGCTAATTTCACCCCTAATTTTACTTTTAGTTATCTTAAATTTTTCATTATTTAAAGGGTGTAAAACTGTACCTACAGTTGCAACTATCACTTTCTGGTTTAATTTAACGTTGGGTGCGCCACAAACGATTTGCAATATGTTTTCATTCCCAATATTAACTTTGGTAAGTTTTAATCTATCAGCGTTTGGATGTTGTTCACAATAAACAACTTCTCCGACAACAAGTCCCTCTAGGCCTCCTTTAAACTGCTCATACTTTTCAATGCCCTCAACTTCTAAACCTATATCGGTAAGAATTTCTGAAACTTCTTCAATTTTTAAATCAATTTTTAAAAATTCTGATAACCAATTAAATGATATATTCATTAGATTTTATTATTTAAATTTCAAAGATACAATTAAGAACATTTAAATTAAATAATAACTTAACTTATATGCTTCCACAAAAGAGTGTTTTTTGTTTTCTTATTATATCCTTCCTTAATTAATTTATTTTCAATTTTAATTAATTTTTGATCATTAGAAATAATCTTTTCAGCATCATGTCTAGCTGATTCTAAAATTTCTTTATCTGTAATTATATTAGCTATCTTAAGATTTAACAATCCACTTTGTTGAGTACCCAATAAATTTCCAGGACCTCTAATTTCCATATCTACTTCAGCAACCTTGAAACCATCATTTGTACTAGTCATAGTTTTTATTCTTTTCCTTGCATCAGAACTAAGCTTATTAGATGTCATTAATATACAATAACTATTTTCAGAGCCTCTTCCAACTCTGCCTCTTAACTGATGTAATTGCGACAATCCAAATTTTTCTGAACTTTCAATTACCATTACACTTGCATTAGGAATGTTCACACCTACTTCAATAACAGTGGTAGAAACCATAATATTAGTTTTTCCATCTTTAAATCTTTTCATTTCAAAGGCCTTGTCTTCAGATTTCATTCTGCCATGTAAAATGCTTAACTGATATTCATTATTAGGAAATTCTCTAGAAATACTTTCATAACCGTCCATCAAGTCCTTATAATCCATTTTTTTAGATTCTTCAATTAAAGGGTACACAATGTATACTTGTCGTCCTTTTCTAATTTCATCTTTTAAAAATTTAAAGATTTCAAGTCTATTTCTATCTGATCTATGAACTGTTTTTACTGGTTTTCTACCAGGTGGAAGTTCATCAATAATAGAAATATCCAAATCTCCATAAACAGTCATAGCTAATGTTCTTGGAATCGGAGTGGCTGTCATTACTAAAACATGTGGAGGATTAATGTTTTTTTTCCAAAGCTTTGATCTTTGTGCTACTCCAAATTTGTGTTGTTCATCAATTATAACAAATCCTAAATTTTTGAACTTTACATTATCTTCTAAAACTGCATGCGTTCCAACTAAAATGTTAATTTCTCCATTATTTAAATCCGAAAACAATTTAACTCTATCTCTTTTTGATGAAGAACCTGTTAATATGTTAACATTGATATTTATTTTTTTTAATGAATCGTTTAAACTGTTATAATGCTGTTGAGCTAAAATTTCTGTAGGTGCCAAAAAACAAACCTGAAAGTCATTGTCTATGGCTATTAATGAACTTAGTAAAGCAACAATTGTTTTTCCTGATCCTACATCACCCTGAAGAAGTCTATTCATTTGTGCATTCGATGAGAAATCTTTTCTTATTTCTTTAACTACTTTTTTTTGAGCATTCGTTAGTGAAAAAGATAAATGTTGATTATAAAATTTATTAAAACTTTTACCAACTTTCGAAAAATTAAATCCTTTGAATTTAGATTTTTTAAAGATATTACTCATTAAAAATTCTAATTGTAAGTAAAAAAACTCTTCATATTTTAATCTAAATTCTGCTTTAGACAAAAGCATATGATTAGTAGGAAAATGTATATTTTTATAAGCCTGTTGTTTGGAAATTAAAGAATGTTTTTCATTAATTTCTTTACTTAGATTTTCTTTTAGACAATCACTAGATTGTTTTAAAATATTGAAAATTACTTCTCTAAAAAATTTATTTGTTATTCCTCTTGAAAGAACCCTTTCATTTGAACTATAGATTGGTAATAATCCTTTAATCTGTTTTTTAGTAAATTCTGAAAGCAAATCTAGTTCAGGATGCGCAATTGAGAAATTATTTAAATACCAGTTTGGTTTTCCATACAAGACATAATCGATATTTAATTTGATTGATTTTTCTATCCATTTCGTGCCTTTAAACCAAACTATTTCAATAGTATCATTTCCATTTTTAAATGTTCCTATTAATCTATTACTTTTAATATTTTTGAAATAATACAGATCTGTAAATTTTCCAATAATTTGTACATCTGCAATGGATTTCTGAATTTCATCAATGTTGTAAAATTTAGTTCTATCAATATATCTAAAGGGAAAAAAATTTAATAAATCTATGTAAGTGAAAATTTGAAATTCTTTTTTTAAAATTTCTGCTCTATTTGGCCCAACACCTTTCAAATAATCAATGGAAGTATTTAATAAATTTTCTTTCACAACACTAATATAATTTATTAACTTTATAAGGTAAAAAATAGAAGTATTTTTCTGTTAATTTTAATTATAAACTTATTGATTTGCAAGACTATTTAAATCAGTTAAATGACTCTCAAAAGCTTCCTACTGTACACAAAGACGGGCCCGTTATGGTCATTGCTGGCGCCGGATCAGGAAAAACTAGAGTTTTAACTTATAGAATTGCCTATTTAATGGAAAAGGGAGTTGATCCATTTTCAATTTTAGCTCTTACTTTTACTAACAAGGCAGCAAGGGAAATGAAAGAAAGAATTGGTTTGATTGTCGGGGAGTCTAAAGCTAAAACACTTTGGATGGGAACATTTCACTCAATTTTTGCACGAATACTTAGATCAGAAGCAGATTATTTGGGTTATAGTTCAAATTTTTCAATTTATGATACTCAAGATTCTGAACGGTTGATTTCGTCAATAATAAAAGAACTAAAACTTGATAAAGATCTCTATAAATACAGAAATATTAGAAATAGAATATCATCACTAAAAAATAATTTAGTAACTGTTAAGGCATATTACAATAACCAAGAACTCATTCAGCAAGACAAAGAGTCCAGAAGACCACTGTTTGGCAAAATCTATCAAACCTATGTTAATCGATGTTTTAAAGCATCAGCTATGGATTTTGATGATTTATTACTTAAAACGAATGAACTATTAAACAGGTTTCCAGAAGTTCTAAATAAGTATCAGCAAAGATTTAAATATATTCATGTAGATGAATATCAGGATACTAATCACTCACAATATCTAATCGTAAAAG
The DNA here is from genome assembly GCA_965655865.1 of Flavobacteriaceae bacterium. GTDB lineage: Bacteria > Bacteroidota > Bacteroidia > Flavobacteriales > Flavobacteriaceae > MAG-121220-bin8. The sequence goes on from CBFHJJ010000005.1 coordinate 54,557, forward strand.
CACTAGCAGATAAATTTGAAAACATTTGTGTAGTTGGAGATGATGCACAAAGTATTTACGGATTTAGAGGTGCGAATATTGAAAATATTTTATCCTTTCAAAAAGATTATCCTAATTCATCAGTTTACAGACTGGAACAAAATTATAGATCTACTCAAAATATAGTAAACGCAGCTAATTCTGTTATTAATAATAATTTAAACAAACTAGATAAAAAGGTTTGGACTGATAATGAAATTGGAGATAAAATTGAAATTAATCAAACTATAACAGATTCTGAAGAAGGTAGGTTTGTGGCTTCATCGATATTTGAAGCAAAATATAATCTACAGTTAAGAAATGATGAATTCGCTGTTCTGTATAGAACAAATGCTCAGTCAAGATCAATTGAAGATGCTCTTAGAAGAAAAAACATTCCTTTTCAAATCTTTGGTGGTTTATCATTTTATCAAAGAAAAGAAATAAAAGATGTTTTAGCCTATTTAAGATTAATTGTTAATCCAAGTGATGAAGAAAGTTTAAAAAGAATAATAAATTATCCTCCAAGAGGAATAGGACAAACAACATTAGAAAAAATTCAAATATTTTCGAACGAGAAAAATATTACAATATTTGATGTAATTGAAGATATAAATAACGTTAACATCAGAATTAACAATGGCACAAAGCAAAAATTATTTGATTTTTCATGTATGATTAAAAGCTTTCAAATAGAAAACGAGAATCTTAATGCATTAGAAATATTAAATGAAGTTTTAAAAAGGGTAGGAGTTGTTAATTTACTTAAAAATGAAGGAACACCAGAATCAATAAGTAGAATTGAAAATATTGAAGAATTGATAAATGCAGTTCAAGACTTTATTGACGGTCAAAAAGAGATTGTTGATTCAAAAAATTCTTTAAGTGAATTTCTTGAAGATGTTGCTCTTATTTCAGATTTAGATAAAGATATTAAGAAATCGGAACCAAAAGTTTCTCTAATGACAATTCATTTAGCTAAAGGCTTAGAATTTTCCAATGTATATATAGTAGGTTTAGAAGAAGACTTATTTCCATCAGCTTTGAGTTCTACTACTAGATCTGATTTAGAAGAAGAAAGAAGATTATTTTATGTAGCCCTTACTAGAGCGAAGAAAAAAATAATATTATCTCATTCGAAAACTAGATATAGGTGGGGTAAACTAAATGATTGTGAACCTAGTAGGTTTTTAAGTGAAATTGACTCTCAATTTATTAACACCAATAATATAATAAACACTAAAGTAAATTTTAAAAAAAGTTCAGAAAGTAAAATTAGATTTAAAAAACCTGATAGAAAAATTCCGTTAAAAAAAATAACAAAAACAAAATTTTCGTCAAGTAGAGTCTTAGACTATACAGATATAAATACTGGTGATTCGATAATACACAATAGATTTGGAAAAGGAACTGTGGTTACTACAGAGGGAATTGGGGGAGATAAAAAAGCTGAGGTAAAATTTGAAACAAGCGGATTAAAAAAAATATTATTAAAATTTGCAAAATATCAAAAAGTAGATTAACCTCTGAATTTTCTTCTACCTTTACTTTCAGATCTATTTCTAGACCTAGACCTTGATTTGTTTTTAAAATCTCTTTTAGATTTCGATCTCCTTTCACTTTTTTCTCTATTATACTTTTTTTCAATTTTTTCTTTAGAAACGGTAACTTTTAAATCAACTCCATTGTGATTTAAAGATGAACTAGATTTTATTAGAGATTTAGTGATAGTCTTATCTATTTCAAAAATTGTATAAGATTGTCTGATATCAATACTTCCAATTTCGATTTCATTAGATTTAGTAATCCTATTTACTAATGAGATTAACTCTATTGGTGTTATGCCCTGTTTTCTACCAACATTAACAGAAAGATTTTCAAAGTCTTTAGAACGTCTTCTTGATTTAGAAGAATCCTTTGAGCTTCTATCGGATCCGTTGTCACTTTTAATGTCACGACTTTTCTTATAATAATCTAAAAACCTATTAAATTCAGCAGAAACAAAATGTTTAATTAAATCTTCACGACTAAGCCAATTTAATTTCTCATAAATATCAGGAAGAAATGGAGAAATTTGTTTTTCATCTACTTTTACTTTTTCAATTTTTTCGATTAATTTAAAAAGTTGTTTAGAACAAATATCTTTTCCGGAGGGAACATCCATTTTTAAAAACTTAATTTGAGATTTATTTTCAATAGATTTTATTTTTCTTGATTCTCTTGAGTTAGAAATTACAACAGAAATACCCTTATTACCAGCTCTTCCAGTCCTCCCACTTCGATGAGTATAAACTTCAGGATCATCAGGGAGAGAATAATTAATTACATGAGTTAAACTATTAACATCCAGTCCTCTAGCTGCTACATCGGTAGCAATAAGCATTTGAATAGTTTTATCTCTAAATCTTGACATTACATCGTCTCTTTGTGATTGACTTAAATCACCATGAATAGCATCAGCACTGTATCCGTCATTAATAAATTTACTTGCTATATCTTTAGTTTCTCTTCTTGTTCTACAAAATACAATTCCATAAATTTCAGGATTAAAATCAGAAATTCTTTTCAAAGTTGCATACTTATCTCTAGAACTTACATTGTATATATGATGTTCAACATTTTTAGATCCAGAGTTTAGTTTTTCTACAGTAATCTCATTTGCATCATTCATAAATCTCTTTGAAATACTACGAACTTCTTTTGACATAGTTGCAGAAAACAATAAAGTTTGTCTGTTTTCGGATGTTGTATCTAATATAAAATCTAAATCATCTTTAAATCCCATACTTAACATCTCATCAGCTTCATCTAAAACTACTCTTTTAACTGATTTAAAATTTAAAACTTTTCTTTTTATTAAATCCTTTGTTCTTCCAGGTGTTCCAACGATAATATGAGTTCCTTTTCTAATTGCTTTTATCTGGTTTTCTATACTAGCACCTCCATAAACAGGTGTTATTTTAATAGCTTTTAAAAATTTTGAATATGAAATTAAATCTTTAGAAATTTGAATACATAACTCTCTAGTAGGGCAGAGAACTATTGTTTGAATATTTTTGTTTTTTAAATCTATCTGTTGAATACTAGGCAGACCAAATGCTGCAGTTTTTCCTGTTCCAGTTTGAGCTAATGCAATTAAATCAGAATGATCATTTAAAACTAACGGAATTGCTTTTTCTTGAACAGGTGTCGGATTTTCAAATCCTAATTCTGAAATCGAATCAATTAGCTTTTGTTCAATTCCAAGATTTTTAAAATTATTCACTTTTTAAATTTAGGATGCAAATGTCGACTATTATATTGGTTATCAAAGATAATTATACAAAAAAAAGCATGTCTGTTAGGACATGCTTTTTATATATAATTAAAAAATCAACTCTTAGTTTGAACCAACAGCTTTCATTCCTTGTTCAATTAAATCATAAAATTGATCTAATTTAGGAAGAACAACTATTCTAGTTCTTCTATTCTTTGATCTATTTTCAGCAGTATCGTTATCAGCAACAGGAACATAGTAACTTCTTCCGGCAGCAGTCATTCTTTCTGGTTGAACTCCAAAGTCATTTTGTAAAACTCTAACAACTGATGTTGCTCTTTTAACACTCAAATCCCAATTATCTAATAATACTTCATTTTGAATTGACTGATCATCAGTATGTCCTTCTACTAAAAATTCGATTTCAGGTTTATCTAAAACAACCTTAGCTACCTTTCCAAGAACTTCTTTTGCTCTTTCGGAAACCACATAACTACCACTATTAAATAATAATTTATCTGAAATTGAAATAAATACAACTCCCTTTTCAACATTAACTTCAATGTCTTTGTCGTTAATATCTATAAAAGTACCTTTCAAACTAGTTACTAATGCTAATGTAACGGAATCTCTTCTGGTTACAGCATCTCTCATGGTATTGATTGTTAAATCTTTTTCTTTCATGCTTTCTAAAGATTTTTCAAGATTCTCAGCACCTTTTTGAGAAAGAGTTGTTAAATTACCCATGTTGTTTATAAGATCTTGATTATTGGCTTTCAAAAAAGCTACTTGATCTTTTAAAGTTTTTAAACTTGCTTCTGAGTTAGTTTTGTCTTCAATACAAGCATTAAGTTTAATTGTAGCTGTATTTAGTAAATCTTTATTTTGTTTATTAGTTGCCTCTAAAGCAGCATAATCTTTTTTAGAAATGCAAGACGGAAACAAAACTGATACAGTTAAAATAGTAAGAATTAGTTTTTTCATGTCATTTAATTTTATACTCAAATTTAAATAAAAAATTAAGACTAAAAATTAAAGTTAAGTTAAATCTGAAAATTTTTTTCTTCCTCTTAAAAAATACTGAACTAGAATTGATTTAATCGTATAATGTTTAGTTTTAGAGCTTTTTGATTTCGATTCATAATATTTATTTAAAATATTAATCTTGGAACCATTTATTCTAATTGAATTTTGAATTGTAGCATTAAAAACTTCATTAAAATGATTCATGTTTACAGTAATAAAATAATAAAATGCTAATGATAAATTAACAAATTGAATTATAATAAGTGTAGGGGACAACCATTTAAAAAGATCCATGTTTTTTATTAACATCCATCTTTGATTTCGGATATTATAAAAAAGCTTTTTTGGGTTATTATAATTTAAAGAACCACCTCCCAAATGATAAACAACACTTTTAAACAAAAAACGTTTTTGAAGATTTGGTTTTAAGTTTGATAATCTCCAACATAAATCAATTTCTTCCATATGATTAATGAAATTTTCATCAAATCCATTAATTAATTGAAAGGTTTCTTTTCTAATAAAAAAACATGCACCAGATGCCCAAAAAATATCAATATCTTGATCATATTGACCTTTATCTTTTTCTAATTTGTTAAATATTCTTCCTCTACAATAAGGATATCCAAAGTAATCAATAAATCCACCTGCGGCACCTGCGTATTCAAATTTATCCTTTTCATTAAAATCTAAGATTTTAGGCTGAGCAATTACTACAGATTTATTCTTATCAAATTCTTCAATAACTGGTGTTAACCAACCGTCTGTTACTTGCACATCATTATTTAACAAACAATAAACTTCTTCTTTAACTTCTTTAAGACCAAGATTGTAACCTTTCGCGTAGCCATAATTTTTAGAATTTATAATTAATTTAATATTTGGATAATATTTTTTTATAAATTTAACTGAGTTATCTGTTGAACAATTGTCAATTATATATATAGGGTTTTTATCAGAGTATTTGACAACACTTGGTAAAAATTTTTTTAAATGCTTTAAGCCGTTCCAGTTAAGAATTACAATAGCTATTTTCATTTGATTGGAAAATCTTTAACAAAAGTAAATTTTTTAGATAATTTATCTATTTTAAAATACAAATGATCAAGTCCATTTGTTACCATACAATATTTTGAATTCAACTTTAGATTGTAAATTGAAATTTGGTCAAAAACATTTTGAGTTAGCTTAACTGAGGGAGACTTACATTCAATAAGCATTATCACATCACCTGTTTTATTGTAAACCACTATGTCAAATCTTTTGTTTAAATTATTAATAATGATTTGTTTTTCAATGGCAATATGCGTAATAGGAATCTTTTTAAAAACTAAAAAGTTTAAAACGTGTTGCCTTACCCATTCTTCTGGTGTCAAAAGAATGTATTTTTTTCTAAAAGAATCAAAAATAAAAGTTTTATTATCAATTTTTTTTAACTTAAATTCAAAGTCTGGAAAATTTAATTTTATCATGTTTAAATAATGAATTTACAAGAAATTAATAGTATTATTTCAAAAATTAATAACAAAGTTTACAGTCCTATTTATTTTTTAATGGGAGAAGAAACATATTATATAGATTTAATTAATGATTTGTTAGAAAACAAAGTCTTGAGTGAGGATGAAAAAAGTTTTAATCAAACCATACTGTATGGAAAAGACACCTCTTGTGAAGAAATTATTTCTGTTTGCAAAAGATTTCCAATGATGTCTAAATTTCAATTAGTTATAATTAAAGAAGCTCAAGATTTATCATCAAAAATTGATGGATTAGTAAATTACCTATTAAACCCAATGCATTCAACAATTTTGATAATTAACTATAAATACAAGACTTTAGATAAAAGAAAAAAAATTTATAAAGCAATTCAAAAATTTGGTTTGATTTTAAATTCTAAAAAACCTTATGAAAATCAGGTTTCAACTTGGATTTCTAATAAATTAAAAGAAGATAACTATACAATTGATATAAAAGCAAATCAAATGCTAGTTGAGTTCTTGGGAAGTGATTTGAAAATGATAAATAATCAACTTAACAAACTGAAACTATTAAAACCTGAAAGTAATAATATAGATCCAAAGCTTATTGAAAAAAATATTGGAATAAGTAAAGATTTTAACATTTTCGAATTAAGAAATGCAATAGGTTCAGGAAATTTAAGTAAAGCATTACTTATTGGTGATTATTTTTCTAGTAATATTAAAGCATATCCTACTCAATTAGTGTTAAGTTCATTATTCAATTATTTTATACAATTATTTCAATTTCACAGCCTAAATAATAAATCTGATATAAATGTAGCCACAACGCTTGGTATCAATAAATTTTTTGCAAAAGATTATCATAAAGCAGCTAAAATTTATCCAATGAAGAAAATATCTTTAATAATCACTCTTATAAAAAATATTGATTTAAAAACAAAAGGATATGGTGTTAGCAATAACTCTCAACAAAATATTCTTAATCAATTAATAGTTCAAATAATGAGTTAAATGAGTTCAGGATAATTATTTGGATCGTATTCGTTCATTATACTGTATGCTGTCTCAATTATATCGTCAATTGATGGTTTTGAAAAGTAATCTCCGTCAGTTCCATATGCCGGTCTGTGTGCTTTTGAAGTTAATGTTATTGGGCTCGAATCTAAAAATTTAAACCCATCACGTTCTTGTATTATCTTTTGTAAAATATATGAGGAAGCTCCACCAGGTAAATCTTCATCGATTATTAATAACTTATTGGTTTTTTTTAAACTCTCAATAATTAAGTTAGAATTATCAAATGGAATTAAACATTGAACATCAATGATTTCACAACTAACACCTAAATCTTCTAATTCAATAGATGCTTTTTCAACTAACCTTAAAGTAGAACCATACGAAACTATAGTGATTTGATTCCCATCTTTAATTTTTTCAGATTCACCAATTAAAACTGTAAATTCAGATAAATTGTCTGGTTGCTTTTCTTTTAGACGATATCCGTTTAAAGATTCTATGATTACGGCTGGCTCTTGACATTGTAACAAAGAATTATACATTCCACTAGCTTGTACCATATTTCTAGGCACAAGTAAGTTAATTCCTCTTAATGTTGATAATAGTGCACCCATAGGAGAACCTGAATGCCATATTCCTTCCAATCTGTGTCCTCTAGTTCTAATAATTAGTGGGGCAATTTGCCTGCCAAAAGTTCTATAATGAAGAGTAGCTAAATCATCACTTAATATTTGTAAAGCATATAATAAATAATCTAAATACTGAATTTCAGCAATTGGTCTAAAGCCTCTTAAAGCTAAACCAATACCTTCTCCTACTATGGACGCTTCTCTAATTCCTCTATCAGAAACTCTTTCAATACCATGAATATCTTGTAATCCCTCTAGACCCTGGTTAACATCACCAATTTTTCCAGAATCTTCTCCGAAAATCATTAAATTATCATATTTAGTTAATAGACTATCAAAATTATTTCTAATTATGATTCTGCCATCTATTTTCTTTGATTCGGAACTGTAAATTGGATTTATTTTTTTTACACTTTTGTAATTAGTATTATACTCATTGTAGAGTTTTGAACTGTATATTTTCTTTTGTTCAGTTGAAAAACTAATAATCCAGTTTTTAAGAGAATTTATCTCAATAGAATTTTCATTTAATAGCGTACGTAAAACTTTTCTTGCATTAGATAATATATCTTTTTTATTTGGTTCCTTGATTCTTGACAGTTCCGAAATAAAAACATTCAAATTATAATTTGAATGTTTTTTTGATAGATTATCTAATAATTTAATATAATCATCTCTTGTTGTTAGAATTGGGTTTATATACGTTTCCCAAGCTTCTTTCTTAGAAATTCGAACATTATTCTTACATCTAGATTCAATAGCAAGTAAGTCATCTTCATTTGAAATACTATTATCAAGAATCCATTGTCTCATTTTGACATTGCAATCATTAACTTTTTCCCATTCTAACCTTTCTTTAGATTTATATCTTTCGTGTGAACCAGAAGATGAATGACCAATTGGTTGTGTTAATTCTTTAACATGAACTATAACAGGAACATGCTCAACTCTTGCTATATCACTAGCCTTTTGATAAGTATTTATTAAATCAGGATAGCTCCAGCCATTAACTGTTAGTATTTCAAAACCTTTTTTCAAAGATGTTCTTTTAAAACCAGAAAGAGCTTCAGAAATATCTTCTTTAATGGTTTGATCTTTATTTTCTACTGATATTCCATATTTATCATCCCAAATACTTATTACCATTGGAACCTGATGAACTCCAGCTGCATTTAAAACCTCAAAAAAAACACCTTCACTAGTACTTGCATTGCCAATTGTGCCCCAAGCAATTTCATTTCCATTATTAGTAAAATTTTTAGAATTTTTAAAATCAAATTTCCTGTACAATTTAGAAGCTTGTGCTAATCCAAGTAATCTTGGCATCTGAGAACCTGTGCATGAAATATCAGAGCTAGAGTTTTTAAGTTCAATAGATTTTTTCCAAGACCCATCATTGTTTAGAAGGGGAGTATTAAAATGCGCACCCATTTGACGTCCGGCTGACATGGGTTCTTCATTAATATCCGTATTTGCATATAAACCCGAAAAAATTTGTTTGACTGTTAACTCGTTAATCGCCATCATAAAAGTTTGATCTCGATAATAACCTGATCTAAAATCTCCTTTTTGAAAAACTTTTGCTAGGGCAATTTGAGGTAATTCTTTTCCGTCTCCAAAAATACCAAACTTTGCTTTTCCACTCAAAACCTCTCTTCTTCCAAGTAAACTAGCTTCTCTACTAGTAACTATTATTCTATAATCTTCTAAAACTTGTTTTTTAAAAGTTTCAAATGAAATTTCTTTATTAAGATCAATGTTGTTTTCCATTAAGAAATTTAGGTTGCAAATTTAAAAAAAAAAGATGTTGATTCCTATTTGTATATTAAAACCATCTTCTTGTAAATAAACCTGATAATGTGTCAGGATCAAGAGAAATTTTAAATCTTATTTTACTTAAGTAATTATTTTGGTTTAGCTCATTTCCTAATGATGAATAAACAGGAAAATATAATTCAAAATAATCAGTAAAAAGATTTAATCTTATTCCTGATTCATATTGAAAAATCAAATCTTCATTAAGATTTTTAATAGCTGAAATTCCAGTGTATCCTTCAATCCATTGCCATAGAGTTATTCCAGAATTTAAAGATATTATATAATCATTAGCGTATTCATAATTGATTTTAGATTTAAATCCACCCTCTGATCCTATGTATTGTTGACTGTAAAAACCTGAATTTTCAGATCTTCCTAGTAAATTAGTGCTAAACAAATAGTCTCTAGCCCTGAATGAAGAAAAACTAAAATAATCATCTTTAGTATTATTTTTAAAAAACTTTCCTGCAAAAAATCTAACGTTGTACTGTCTGTTTGTTTTATAATAATTACGATAATTAAATGTTATTGAACTTTTTATAAAATCTTTGTTAATTTGAAAATCTGATTTAAAATTAAATGCTTTTTCAACACTCGAATTAGCCATTATGTATTTAAAATTTAAAATATTATAATTAGGATATTCAATAGAGTTGGAGTTTTCTTCTCTAAAGACACTTATATATCTCATACTTAATATTTGTCTAGAGTTTGATCTTAAATCTTTATCTCTAAATGCCAATACAACAGAGGGAAAAAAAGTGTTGTAAGAAAGATCATCTTTGTAGTGAAATGTTGAAGCACCTAAAAAATAATTAACACTATATAATCTACTGTTTTTATTTGTGTTATAATCGGTATATTTTAAATTAATACTTCCTAAAAATTCATTTTGTTTTGTTGAATAACTTGGTTCAAATTTATAGGTAAATGATCGCTTAATTGGGGTTGAATTTGAAAAAGAAACACCAGGCATTAAGCCATCATAAAGGTTATAATCAAAAGTAGGTATGTAATATACTTGATTATTTAAGTTATTTTCAAAATCTCTAAATAATACAAATTTTGTTTTTTTCTTAGTTTTATTAGAGGAAGAATAATTGTTAGAAAAATTATACTCTGAAAAATATTTATCCGGATTTATAATTATTTTACTTTTAGTATTAACATGTATTATGGTGTCATTTTTAAACTGATTAATCCACCTAGTCTCAGAATTATTATTATCATCTTTTAAGGTAATTTTCAAAGGAACACTCAAAAGAGAATTATTTTTAATCAAAAACTTATGATTGTTTTCAATAGTTTCAATTTTTTTAATTGAAAAGTCAATGCTATTATTGTATTTAAGATAATTTTTAAACCAAGTAATCTTACCATCGTTACTTTCGTAAAGTACATCTATAAAAGTTCTGCTGCTTGAAATAAGTTTATTTTTAATTGAAAATTCGTAGATACTTTTTAACACCGTTTGATTTCCAATAAAATCATCAACCATTTTTAAAGCAAGTCCAGCTTTATAAGGATTAATTACTTTATGGTTTATCATTGTTAATGAATCTATTGGAAGATCAATTGGCTGAGAAATGTTTCTACTAGAAATAATATTATCAAATAATCTATACTGGTCGTTAAATTTAAATTTTGAATACTCTCTATTTTTAATAATAGATAGCTTAGAAAATTTACCAATTAAATTTAATTCTGGGTAGTATTTCTCAACATAATCAATCAACAAAAAAACTTCAATTCCTTTTAGTTGCCATTTATTTTTTCGTTTATGGATTGGATATAAATTGTTTAAATAACTAGATACAACAAGTTTTAAAACTGAAAACTCTTGTACAAATTTTTTATCAAAAGGATTTAAAAACTCTGGAATTTTATTTAACCCATACACAGGATCCTTATCTTGATTGAACTTAGAAAGCACTATATTATTAATGGGATAAACACCAAGTTTACTTTCTACATAACTAACAGTCTTATTTAAAATAAAATTAAAGTTTACTGAATCTTTTGAATTTGGTTTTGATAATAATTTGTTTCCAGTTTTGTTATCTACATAATTAATTACTCTATAAATTAAAGAATCTGTTTTATTGTTTGAAATATTATTAATATCTGTAATTACAGTATTATTTTTTAGTTTAAAACTTTCAAAGGATTTATTTCTATTGATTATGATAGGATTATAAATTCTCTTTTCCCTCTTAGAAGTTAAAGTACTATATGTATCACTAGTTATAACAGAATCAATTTCAAAATCAGAAATTAATTCAAATTTTGAAGGATAAGTAATTTTGAACTTATAAAATGAAGGGGTTAATGAAATATCATTTAAATCAAGATTACTTTCAATTAGCCAATTACCATCAATAACATTAGCTAAAGTTAAAAACCATTCAGAAAGATTGATATTATTATTTTTATCTATTCCATATCCTGTAAAATCACTAACAGGAATTTTAATTTTATACTCTAAACTTATTGTAATTTTTTCATTTGGTTTTAAAACGTTCGCAAGTTTCACTTTAATTATATCTATTTTCTCTTTCAATCTCGTGTGCTCAAGATTAATATTGTCAGATTTAATGTCAATTATGCTAGTAAAACCTCTTTGATTTTTAGTTGATCTTTGAAAATTAAGAGTAAAATCTTCTGAAAGCCGTTTTCCAAGTGAAGTTGTAGGCTTAGAATAGGAGTGAGCCCAATCATTTAGAATAATATATTCTAAATTATTTGTTGTAGTATTAGTAAAATCTATAGTCTGATATATTTCAATAATTCTATTATTAACATCAAAATTTGCGTTAATAAAATACTCGTTTTCTTGAGACAGAACATTACTTATCAAAAAAAGAAAAAGTAATGATAAACATTTTCTCATAAGTATAATTAAAAAAAAATTTAAAAGTTAGGCTTAAACCCTTTCTTATCGTAAAACTTAGTTAATATGTCTATAACTTCTTCTGGAGAATCAACAATAGATATAAGATTTAAATCTATTTCTGAAACATAATTATGACCAGAAAATAACTGTTCTTTGACCCAATCAATACAACCTTTCCAAAACGATTTTCCAACTAAAATTATAGGAAACTTTTCAGCTTTCTTTGTTTGTATTAATGTTAAAGCTTCAAATAGCTCATCTAAAGTTCCAAACCCACCTGGCATTACAACGAAAGCTTGGGCGTATTTCATAAACATTACTTTTCTAACGAAAAAATAATCAAAAAGTAGTGATTTATCATCATCAATATAAGTATTTGAACTAGATTCAAAAGGAAGTTCAATACTTAAACCAACTGACGGTCCTAAAGCTTTTTTAGCACCTTTATTAGCCGCTTCCATTATACCAGGACCACCACCACTAATTATTCCAAATCCAAGATCTACTATTTTTTCAGCAATCTCAGTTGTTAATAAGTAATGTGGATGATCCGGTTTTGTTCTAGCAGAACCAAATATAGACACACATGGACCTATTTTACTGAGTTTTTCAAATCCTTCAACAAATTCGCCCATTATTTTAAAAACAGACCAGGAATCATTTGTTTTTACCTCATTCCAACCTTTTAAATTTTTACTATGCATGAAACTAAGTTAGTTCTTTTTTTAAATAAACAGCTGTTGGACTATTTTCAACTTTTATTAAATTCTCAGGTTTTCCACTGAAAATAATTTGACCACCAAGTTTTCCTCCACTTGGACCAATTTCAATAATATGATCAACTGTCTTAATAACATCCATATTATGCTCAATAATTATAACGGTATTTCCTTTGTTCACAAGTTTATTAATCATTTCTAGTAAAACCTTAATATCCTGAAAATGAAGACCAGTCGTAGGCTCATCTAAAATATACAAAGTATTTCCTGTATCCTTTTTTGAAAGCTCTGAAGCCAATTTAATTCTTTGAGCTTCACCTCCTGATAATGTTGTAGATTGTTGACCTAAAGTAACATAACCTAAACCTACTTCTTTTAAGGTTTTAAGTTTTCTTAAAATTTTTGGAAAATTTTCAAAAAAATCACAACTCTCATTAATAGTCATACTTAATATATCAGCAATAGATTTACCCTTATATCTAATTTCTAAAGTTTCTCTATTAAATCTCTTTCCTTGACAATCATCACAGTTAATATAAACATCAGGGAGGAAATTCATTTCTATTTTTCTCAATCCTCCACCTTGACATGTTTCACATCTTCCACCAACAACATTAAAGCTAAATCTACCTGGTTTATAGCCTCTTATAAGGGATTCTTGTGTCATACAAAACAAAGATCTTATATCACTGTATACACCGGTGTATGTTGCTGGATTACTTCTAGGTGTTCTTCCAATTGGAGATTGATTAATTTCTATAACCTTATCGATATGTTTTAAGCCATTAATTTTTTTATATGAGAGAGGTTCTTTAACTCCATTAAAAAAATGATTATTTAAGATTGGATATAATGTTTCATTAATTAAAGTAGATTTTCCACTACCTGAAACACCAGTAACTCCAATCATTAAACCAAGTGGAAACTCAACATCTATATTCTTTAAATTATTTCCAGTGCATCCTTCTATACTTAACTTGTTTTTAGATGTTCTTCTTAATTTTGGAACAGGAATACTTTTAATATTTTTTAAAAATTGAGATGTAACTGTATTAGTTTTTAAAATTTCTTTATAAGTACCATTAAAAATTATTTCTCCACCATTTTTTCCTGCGAGTGGGCCAACATCAATTATACAATCAGCTTTTTCCATAATTTCTTTATCATGCTCTACCACAATTATAGTATTTCCTAAGTCTCTTAACTTTTTTAGAGATTCTATTAACTTTGAGTTGTCTCTTTGATGAAGTCCGATACTTGGTTCGTCCAATATATATAAAACCCCTACTAATTGAGACCCTATTTGGGTAGCTAATCTAATTCTTTGAGACTCTCCACCAGAAAGTGATTTAGTCGGCCTGTTTAAAGAAAGATAATCTAGTCCTACGTTTAATAAAAAATCTAATCGTTTATTAATTTCTTTTATAATTTCTGATCCAATTATTTTATTTCTTTCACTAAGTTTTGACTCTACAGAATTGAACCAAAATTTTAAATCAACTATATCTAAACTACTTAAATCATGAATGTTTTTATTGTCAATAAAAAAATAACTTGATTCCTTATTTAGTCTCGAACCGTTACAACTTTTGCATTTTACATTATCCATAAATCCATTCGCCCATCTTTTGATTCTGGCGCTATAGATTTCATTTGCTTGATTTTCAATAAAAGGTATAACTCCTTCAAAATCTATTTCATATTTTCTGGTTAAACCCAATGATTTTGATTCGACTGAAAACGATTCGTTTCCACCAAACAAAATAATATCCAATGCTTTTTTCGGAATCTTGCTAATAGGGTCTTTAATACTAAAATCATATCGTTCAGAAATTGTTTCTATTTGTTTAAAAATCCAGCTACTTTTGTAATTACCTAGAGGGACAAGTCCACCCCCGTGGATTGAAATACTTTTATCTGGAATAACTAAATCAATATTTACTTTATTTAATTTTCCCAAACCATTACATTGTTTACACATTCCTTTTGGAGAATTAAAGGAAAATGAATTAGGCTCAGGTTTTTCATAAGATATCCCAGTAGAAGGACAAATTAAGCTTCTACTGTAATACGTGTTAGAATTGTCTTCTTCGTTAACAATTAACAATGAATTGTTTCCATGATACATTGCAGTAATTAAACTATCTTTTAATCTCTTTTTAGATGTTTCGTTATTTTTTAATATTATTCTGTCAATAACAATTTCTATATCATGTATCTTATACCTGTCTAGTTTCAAGTTTGGTTTTAATTCAGTAATAACGCCATCTATTCTAGCTTTTAAAAAACCCTGTTTTTGAATAGAAGAAAAAAGTTCTCTGTAATGGCCTTTTCTTGCTTGAACAACAGGGGACAGGATAGTAATTTTTTTATCTTTAAAATTATTAAAAACCAGGTCAATAATTTCATCATCAGTGTAACTGATCATTTTTTCATTTGAATTATAACTATATGCTTCACCCACTCGGGAATAAAACAATCGTAAATAATCATATATCTCGGTTATAGTTCCTACAGTTGATCTTGGATTTTTTGATGTTGTTTTTTGCTCAATTGCAATTACTGGTGAAAGTCCATCAATTTTATCAACATCTGGCCTTTCTAATCCTCCAATAAACTGCCTTGCATAAGCTGAAAAAGTTTCGATATATCTTCTTTGTCCTTCAGCATAAATAGTGTCAAATGCTAAAGAAGATTTTCCACTTCCTGAAATACCTGTAATAACTACAAATTTATTTCTAGGAATATTTACATCAATATTCTTTAAGTTATGTACTCTTGCGCCTTGTACTAAAATGTTATTACTCATTTAAAAAATCAAGGTTGCAAATTACGAAAATATGTGCAATTTTAAGAAGAAGTTTTATTTAATATCCAATACTTTTATCATCACCTCTTTTATCTTCTCCACCATAAAATATTTTGTTTTCATCAATGTGTATAGCATCCACTCGACCTATAGTAGAATGATTGGAATTTAATATATATCCTTTTTTAACTAAATTATCTTTGACTTTTTCTGAAAATATATTTTTTTCATAAAATATTTTGTCAGGAAGCCATGTGTGATGAAATCTTAAAGCATCTACAGATTGTTGCATATTAAAGTCAAATTCATAAAAATTTATTAATGTTTGCAGCACTGAAGTTATAATTGTTGGGCCTCCGGGACTTCCTAATACCATTGAAAGATTTCCGTTTAGTTCTACAATAGATGGTGTCATAGAGCTCAACATACGTTTTTCAGGTTCAATTGAATTAGTTTTTCCACCAATCAACCCATACATGTTAGGAGAACCAGGTTTAATAGAAAAATCATCCATTTCATTATTTAAAAAGAATCCAAGTTCAGGAGATATCAGTTTTGATCCATAATTACCGTTTAATGTTGTAGTAACTGAAACAGCATTTCCAAATTTATCAACAATTGAATAATGAGTAGTTTCATTACTTTCGTTTATTAATAATTTTCCAGGATTAATATTTTCAGAGGGCTGAGCTTTGTCAAAACTAAATGAATGGAACCTTGACTTTAAATAGTCTTCATTTAATAATTCCTTTGTTGGAATATAATTAAAATCAGGATCACCTAAATATTTACTCCTATCAGAGAAAGACAGTTTTTCAGCTTCAACTAATAATTGAATGTATTGTTCGCTATTGTGTCCTAATTCATTTAAATTATAGTTTTCAATCATTTGTAAAATCTGACCTAAAACAATACCACCACTTGAGGGGGGTCCCATTGTAATTATATTTAGATTTTTATATTTTAATTCCAACGATTCTCTCCAAATTGGTTTATATAACGCAAAGTCTTCCTTAGAAATAATTCCCCCTTTTTTAATTATGTATGAAGACAGTGTGTTTGCAATTTCTCCTTCGTAAAATTCATCAACTCCTTTATTTGAAATTGCAGTAAGGGTTTTAGCTAAAGACTTGTTTATAAATAAATCATCTTTTTTAAAAGTCTTGTTAAACAAGTCTATAGAGTCATTTAATTTCAATATCAAATCTTTATAATTATTAATAGTATTTACTTGATTTGTAGTTAATTTATAACCATTATTAGCTAAATCAATTGCTGGTTGAAATAATTCTTTAATTGGAATAGTTCCAAATTTATCATGAATCTCAAATAGTCCTGCTATTGTTCCTGGAACTCCAACAGCTAAAGCTCCATTCTGGCTTAACCCTCTAATAACTTCATTGTTGTCATCCAAATACATATCAGCTTTTGAACTAATAGGTGCTTTCTCTCTAAAATCAAGAGTTCCATTTTTACCATCTGACAATCTGTAAACCATAAAGCCTCCACCTCCAAGGTTACCTGCATTTGGATAAACAACAGCAAGTGCTAAATCTGTAGCTATCATAGCATCAAATGCATTTCCACCTCTTTTAAGTATATCAACACCTACTTTTGAAGCTTCATATTTAGCCGAAACAACCATTCCATTTTTATAATTGTTTTCACAAGAAATTAATAGAACTACAGCTAATAAATATAAAAGGTAATTTTTGAACATAATTGTAAATGTTTTATATAAAACTAATATAAAATATTAATCTAGTTGTATCTTTGACGAATGACATTAATAAAATCAATTTCAGGAATTAGAGGAACAATTGGGGGTGAATTTGGAGATAATCTTACTCCAATTGATGCGGTAAACTTTGGTTGTGCATACGGACAATGGATTTTAAATAGAAATCCTAATAAAAAACCAACTGTAGTTATTGGTAGAGATGCAAGAATTTCCGGTCAAATGATTCAAAACTTTGTTCAAAATTCTTTAATATCACTTGGAATTGACGTAATCGATTTAGACTTGTCAACAACTCCAACAGTTGAGTTAATGGTAAAAGAATATAATGCTGAGGGTGGAATAATTATAACTGCAAGTCATAATCCAGCCGAATGGAATGCGTTAAAACTATTGGATGAAAACGGAGAATTTTTAAATTCCGCTGAAGGAAAAAAAATTATCAATATTTCTGAATCAAAAAAATTTATTTTTTC
>CBFHJJ010000006.1:0-70222 GCA_965655865.1 Flavobacteriaceae bacterium
TATTGCATGAATAAATTTCCAGATTGAACTCTAGTTTGTATAAATGCTGTTCTTTGTTGAGCTCTTGTTTCACCAGTAGAACTGATAAAAATATTTGCTGCAACTTCATTTATTCCAGCTACAGTTGTTATTGAAAGATCATTTGATGGTCTAAAGTAGATAGTTGCATCAGCACCTCTTTGAGAATTTCTTTCTTGATACCCATCAATAGTTCTTACAACTCTACCTGAAGCAGCATCTTTTACTTCTTTTACAAATGTAGATGTTGAAGATTCTGGTAAATCAAAATCTTCATTTTCTCCATATTTTAAGTTAAACTTATATCCAAATGTATTTTCATCATTACTAACAGCATGTCTGAAATCCATTTTATACATGTTCATGTCAAAGCTTCCGCCTTTATCAAATCCACCAGCTTGTAAATTAATTGTAGTTCCTGGGTGTTTAAAAGGATCTTTACTTAAATAGTGCACAACACCAGCTCCAACACCAGGACCGTAAAGTGCAGATGCAGGACCCAGTACAACTTCAACTCTTTCTACATCAATATTACTTAAATTACTTACATCAGCGTCAAAGAAGTTTATTCCATTAACATTTAGACCTCTGTAATCTAACATTACTAGAGTAGAGGTGGTAAATAAATCTACATTGTCTCTTAAAGCAACTGATGTTCTATTTGCACCATGTTTGTCAATTTGTACACCTACTAAATCATCTAAAAGAACAATAGAGTTAAAGGCAGATTTGTTTTCAATCTCTTTAGCTCCTACAACTTGAATTGATGAAGCAGCATTGATGGCTTTTTCAGCTTTTCTAGATCCAGAGATAACAACTTCGTCCAAAGCTTCACCAGAAGATAAGCTTAATTTAATAACTTGATTTTCCGATTTAACTTGGTAAGTTTGTGATTCAAAACCCAAAGAGCTAACCTCTAAAGTCCAAGGAAAATCTTTTTCAGATGAAATGGTAAAGTTACCGTCATCATCAGTAATTACACCAGTTGTTGTTCCTTGAATAATTACATTTACTCCGTAGAGTTCGTCAACTCCATCTGTAACCTTTCCTTTTACAGTTTTAGTTTGAGCATTAACCATCATAAAAGTGGCTAGCATAAAAACTAAACTAGATAAATAAAATTTAAATTTCATAATTTGTTGTTTTGGTTTTAATTTAATTTTTTTGTTTGGTTATTAATAAATTAATTAATAATTGTAGTATGTATTACGAATATTGTAATATATGTGGCAAAATAATACTATTTATTCGATTTTTAAAATTTTTATTAAAATCATGTCCCATCCCTTTGATAATTATAAGCTTTGAACCATGTATAAGAGAAGCTAATTTTTTTGAATGACTAGGTCTAATTAGTGTGTCGTCAGAACCGTGAATTATAAGGGTTGGGGAGTTAATTGTTTTAAGTTTTCTATATCTCGATCCTGATTTTTTTATTGCATATTTATGTTGATCGAAAGCATTCTTATTAAAACCGTTCCTGAATTTTATTTCGTACAAAGTTTTTTGAATCTGTTTTTCATAATTAATAACGTAATTGTCTGATCCAACAAATAAGTGATCTAGCTTGAAATGAAATTTTAGAACTTTATCAATGTTTCTTTTTTTATTTTTATAAGAAAAAATTAGTTTTCTAAGTTGATTTATTCTTTTAGAATCAGGCTTTTCGGCTTCAGGATCTAAAAGATATCCAGTTGACATTAAGTTTGTCATGGTTATAATTTTCTCTGGATGATTTATAGCAAGTATTTGTGCAATCATTCCTCCCGTAGAATAACCTATTACGTGAAACTTTTTTATCATTAAATGACTTGTTACAGCTAGTGCATCTCTAGCCATTTCTTCAAGATTATAAGAATTTGATTTTGACCAATCTTTAATCCAATCTGATTTACCTAATCCTCTATTGTCAAATCTAATAACTCTAAATCCGTTTTTAAGAATAGTTCTAATCATTTGATCTGGCCATTGAATCATCGTCTCAGCAGCTCCATTTATAAGAAGAACTGTCCCTTTTGGATTTTCAATATTACATAGGTCTTCGTAAAATATTTTTATATCAATATTTTTTGCATAACCTGTTTTTTCAGAAACAAATATTGGAATTTGTTTTGATTTTGTAATAGAAATTAATTTATCAATGTAAGAATCAATTAAATTATCTTTTAGTTGACTATTAACATAAAAGCCTAATAAAATACTTGAAATAATTATAAAAAAAATCATTTTATATTATTCCCAAATAACAACTTCATCACTCTTAAGCCAATTCAAATATTGATTAGAAAATTTTTCATCAATTTTTGATCTTTTAATTTTTAAAGTTGGAGTGGTCATTCCATTTTCAGGGAGCCAGTCTTCTTGAACAAAAATTATTTTTGACATTTTTTTATAATTATCCAAATTGCTGTTCACTTTTTCTAAAATCTTAGAAATTTTAGAATTTGTAACTTCCTTATTGTTTTTTGCAATTTCAGTAGGTACAGCTAGAAGAATAGGTTGATCGCAATTTAGACCAACTACACATACCTGAGAAAATTCTGAAACGTTACCAAAATAAGCTTCTAAAACACCAGGTTCAATATATTTTCCTTTCGATGTTTTGAACATGTCTTTAATTCTCCCGGTTATGTATAAAAAACCATCATCATCAATATGACCTTTATCTCCTGTATGTAACCATCCATCTTTTAAAGTTTCATTAGTCACTTCTTCATTTTTATAGTAACAACTTAATGTGAAAGGTCCTTTCATTAAAATTTCACCTTGATCACTTATTTTTAAGTCAACTCCAGGTGTGGGTCTTCCAACAGATCCTCTTCCAAGAGGCTGGTAAGGATCTAAGTTTGTACATGTAGCACAATTTTCAGTCATTCCATATCCGTTTGTAATGAAAATACCAAGACTTCTATACCAGTCTAATAATTCAAGCGGCATTGCTGCAGCACCCGTTACTAAAGCTTTTGCCTTGGACATACCCAGTGCACCCTTCAATTTTCTTTTTATTAACCAAGAAATAATAGGAATTTTTAATAGCTTATCAAGCTTTGCTTGAGGCATTTTCATTAATATTTTTTCTTGAAACTTCATATAAATTCTTGGAACTCCTTGAAAAGCTGTAGGTTGTGTGTCATTTAAATTTTGACCAAATGTTTCTAGTGATTCAACAAAGGAAATAGTTCCTCCATATCTAAAAGCAACATGCTCGATAACAACTCTCTCAAAAATATGGTTTAAGGGCATATAGGATATAAATCGATTTTTACCACTTAAATCAACTTTTAGCGGGTTTCCATCTTCAGTTATTCTTTTTGTATTGAAAAGGGTTTCATAAGTTAATACAACTCCTTTAGGGTCTCCTGTTGTACCGGACGTAAAGATCACAGTCCATGTATCTTTAAGATTAGGTCTAAAATCCTCAGTTTGAGCTTCAAATTTATTAATAAATTCATGCCACTGATGACCAGTCTCGACTTTTGAATGATCTTTGTATTGAGGGAAAGCTATAATAGGCATTTCTAAATCAACACCTTTTTTCATTTCTTCCCAATTTTCTAACTTACCAACAAACAAAGCTTTAACATCTCCAAAAGTTAAAAGATTTTTAATTTCTTTAGAATTAAGAGTTGGGAAAAAAGGAACAGATATATAACCAGCCATAGAAATTGCAAGGTCTGCAATTACCCATTCTCTACAATTTTTAGAAACTAATCCAATGTGACTGTCTTTTTCTAAACCTAAACTTTTTAATCCGTTGGATAGTTTTCTGGCCATTAAACCTACTTCGTTCCAAGTGTAAGTTTCCCATAAGTTTCCAAATGGTTGCTTTAAAAAAGGTTGTTCTGCCAATTCTTTTTCCCATTTATAAAAAGGAAAGTCAAATAACTCGTTGTTCATATTATTTTATTTTGTTGTAATAATTTATTGAAATTAAGGTTTTTTTATTAAAACACATTCATAAATAAATATCCAATATTTGCCAAGTTAATTAAAAAACAAATGTTTTATCCTCGCAACTTTTTTCTTATTTCTAAGTATTTCTTTTTAGTAATTGGATATTTTAAAATAAAAAAAATGGATAAAAAATAAATTACCATTAAAAGTGGACCGCCAATCAATCCAAGTTTTGAAATAATTTCAGTTGGAATATTTTCAATTTCAGTTTGAGTAGGAAATGAAATTATTTTTAATAGAATACCCGCAAAGAAATACCCTAAACCAACTGTTAATTTATAAGCAAATGACATAGTTGAAAAAAATAAACCTTCATGTCTTTGATTAGTTATTGATTCGTATTCATCAACTACATCAGCCATCATTGAATTTACTAAACTCATTGAAGTCCATAAAAAAATATAAGCAATTGTAGTAAATAAAAAATATGTTACTATCAGAAGTGGGTCTCCATTGTCAGGAAAAAACCCAAATATTCTAAGATTAAATGGACTAGACATAAACAAACCAAAAAGAAATGTACTTATGATAACTCCAGTTTTTTTATCAAATTTCTCACCAATTTTAGGTGCAGTAAACAAAGAAATTACACCTCCAATTGCACCAGAGAAAATAATTATTGCTATTTCGTTTTGGTTTAATTCAAAAAAGAATGAAAGAAAATAAGTTATCAAAGAATTCCCCATTCCTAGTGCAATATATATCATCATTGTAAATAGAACTAAAGAGTTGAAGGACCTCATTTTAAAGGCTGTAGTTATATTTTTAAACAATGATTTTAAGGATTCTTTTTTGTGCATTTTAGGAAGCTTAGGAATTGTATGTTTTGTTCCATAAACACTAAGTAAAATGGTTGATATCATAATTAATGCACAAAACATAGCAAACTTTGGATAAGCATTGACATTTAATAGTCCTGTGGACATTCCCTTTTCAGGAACAAAAAAATAAACTAACCCAATAAATGATACTAATGGAGAGACTAATGTTGCAAACATTATTCTGTAACTTGTTATAACAGTTCTTTCATTATAGTCTGAACTAAGTTCAGCACCTAACGACATTCCAGGAACTAAAAAAAGAGATAAAAAAAATCTAATCAAAATTGAAAAAAAAGTCATCCATAGAAATAATCCAAATTGACCTAAGTCATCAAAAGGTTTAAAAAGTAGATAAGTTGAAATTCCAAGAGGAATGGCTGACATTGCCATAAATGGATGTCTTCTGCCATATTTTTTTGATTTGTAATTATCTGAAATTGTTCCAATTATTGGATCAGAAATAGCATCAAATAAAAGAGCGATTAGAGTAGCTATTCCAGTATATATTTGATCCAGTCCAAGAATTTGACTAAAATAAAAGAAAACAAAAACAGCATATAAAATATCTTTAATTCCAACAGAAATAAAGCCCATTCCATAAAAAATTTTTGTTTTATTATTTACACTCATTTAAAAAATTAAAATTTAGTTTTAAAATCACAAATTTGATTTTAAAAATATACAAATTTAAAGGCAATATATTTTTCATTAAATTTATCTTTGTTATAATAATTAATCCATTTAAATAAAAATGATTATTTAATGAAAATCCGAAAGCCAAGTGTTGATGTTTTAAGTTCAAATTTTATTGAAAATGAGATTTCAATGAAGAAATTATTGAGTGAACTAAATTCTTATTATAAGTTGTCAAAACAGGAAGGAAGTGCAGCTCAAATAAAAAGAACAAGAAGTAGAAAAAAATTACTTGCTAGAGAAAAAATAGATTTATTACTTGATAAAAAGAAACCTCACATAGAATTAATGCCTCTTGCTGGTTTAAAACATGAAAATGGTTTTGGTGCTGGAGGAACAACCGTTGTTGTATTAGGTTATGTTTCAAATGTTCTTTGTTTAATTAATGCCAACGTTTCAACTAGAAAAGCTGGTGCAGTTGATTATGCCACAAGTTTAAAAAACTTAAGATTATCTCAGATAGCCAAAGAAAATAAATTACTAACTATCAATTTAGTTGAAAGCGGTGGAGCTAATCTTCCTGATCAAGACAGAGTTTTTAATAATTATGGTAAGTTTTTCTTTGAGATGTCTAAAAGATCAAAAGAAGGAATACCAACAATTTCTGTTGTTTTTGGTAATGCAACTGCTGGCGGGGCTTATGTTCCAGGAATGTCTGATTATTCAATTTTTCAAAAGAACACGGCTAAAGTATTTTTAGCTGGTCCTCCACTTGTTAAAATGGCAACAAATGAAGATGCTAACGATGAGGAATTAGGGGGCGCTCAAATGCATAGTAGTATTTCTGGAGTTTCAGATTTTTTAGCTAAAAATGAAAAGGATGCAATTGAAATAACAAAAAAATTAATTAAAAACATTAAGAAACCAACTCAAAATAAATTTGAAATCGATTCAATTGCTCCAATATTTGATAAAAAAGAGATTTTAGGGATTATTCCATCACATTTAAAAAAACCTTTTGATATAAGAGATCTTGTAAAAAGATTTGTAGATGGATCTGAATTTATTGAATTTAAAGAAAATTATGGCAGAACAATGTTTTGTTGTTGGACTAAAATAAATGGTTATCCTGTTGGAATTATTGCAAATAATGGAGTGATTTTTCTTGAGTCTGCAAGAAAAGCGACACATTTTATACAATTGGCGAATAAGTCAAATATTCCTTTACTATTTATACACAATACAACCGGCTTTATGGTTGGAAAAAAGTATGAACAAAATGGCATGATTAACGTTGGTTCTCAATTAATACATGCTGTTTCTGGAAGTACAGTTCCACATATTAGTCTTCAGGTTGGAAATTCTTATGGTGCAGGAAATTATGCTATGTGTGGTAGATCTTTTGAACCTAGATTTCTATTTTCTTATCCTAATGCAAAATCTGGTGTTATGGGTGCGGATCAGTTATCAGGTGTAATGGAAATTATTAAAAGAAATTCTGCATCTTCATTAAATAAAGTAATAGATGAAGATAAGCTTAAAATAGAAAAGAAGAAACTAGCCGAACAGGCTGATCAGAAAGCTAGTGTTTGGCATACTACATCTGAGGTATGGGACGATGGAGTTATTGATCCAACTGATACCAGAAAATTTTTATCCTTGGCTTTGGCTACCGTTTACAGTAGTGAAATAAAAGGGTCTAGTTCGTTTGGCGTATTTAGAATGTAAATATTTATTATGAAATATTTTAATGAAAACGATGTTAAAAACATAAAGTCATACAATTTTGATTTTATAGAATTTGAAGAGTCAAATCACGTTTTTACTTTAACATTAAATCGACCTAAAAAGAAAAACGCTCTAAATCCTCAAATGATTAATGAAATAGCATTTGCCTTTCAATATGTTTCGTGCTCTAAAAGTATTAGAGCTTTATTATTAAAATCAAATGGAGATGTATTTTGTTCAGGATTAGATCTTAAAGCTATTAATGGTGACATTGAAAAAAATAATTCAACTGTACCAAAAGCTAATTCAAAAATATTGATAGGAGAACTATTTAATAAGTTATACAAACCAAAAATCTGTCAGTTGGAAGGAGACGTATATGCTGGTGGTTTTTTGTTAATTGCTGGATGTAATTATGTTGTTTCAAAAGAAGGTTTAAAATTGGGCCTTCCAGAAGTTAAAAGAGGAATTTTCCCAATGCAAGTTATGGAATCTCTTTCTAAAGTTGTTTCCTTTAGAAATGTAATGGATTGGTGTATTAGAGGCTATAACTTAGATGTTAAAACTGCTCATTCTTGGGGATTGATTTCTAAAATAGTAGACCAAGCTAATATTGAATCTTATGTTTCAAAATGGTTAAAAGAGGTTACCAGGAATTCTCCTTTTGCCATAAAACATGGTTTAGAAGCAATGGATAATATAAAATCTAGTGAATCAAATCATGAATATCTTCTGCAAATGTTAGAATTGGTTTTGAAATCTGACGATGCTAGGGAAGGAATTGCTGCTTTTAAAGAAAAAAGAAATCCTAACTGGAAATAACAATTTTATTTTTTGAGTTTGTTATGCTTGCATAGTATTTTTTTATACTTTAGTATTTTAATACTAATTCATATATTACATTTAAAATCAAATAATAAAACTCATAAAAATGTTAAAAAATAAAGTTGTTAAATTGTCATCTCGACCAACAGGTTTTCCATCCGAAGACACATGGGTTCATGAAACTGAAGACGTCAGAGAAATAAATGATGGAGAAATTCTTTTGAAAAATTTATATATTTCTTTTGATCCAGCAATGAGAGGATGGTTAAATGAAACTAGATCGTATATTCCTCCAGTTCAAATTGGTGAAGTCATGAGAGCTGGAACTATTGGAGAAGTTGTAGAATCAAAAAACCCAAATTTTAACAAAGGTGATGTTCTTTCAGGTTGGGGTGGAGTTCAAGAATATTCAATTTCTAATGGAAAAGGATACTTTAAGGTCCCAAGTACTAAAATTCCATTACCAACTTTTATTGGAACTTTAGGAATGCCAGGAATGACTGCATACTTTGGTATTCTTGAAGTTGGTAAAATAAAAGAAGGTGATACCGTTTTAGTATCAGCTGCTGCAGGTGCTGTTGGAAGTATAGTTGGTCAAATTGCAAAAATTAAAGGATGTAAGGTTGTTGGTATTGCTGGTGGTAAGGACAAGTGTGATTATGTCATTAATGAACTTGGTTTTGATGGTTGTATTGACTACAAAAATGAAAGTGTAAAAAGAGGTATAAAAAGAGAATGCCCCGACGGAATTGACGTTTATTTTGATAATGTTGGTGGTGAGATTTTAGATGCTGCTCTTGTTTTTTTAAGAATGGGAGCTCGAATTGTAGTTTGTGGAGCTATTTCGCAATACAATGAAATGTCAGCCAAAGGCCCAGATAATTATTTGTCTTTGCTTGTAAACAGAGCATCAATGAAAGGAATGGTTGTTTTTGATTATGCCAAAAATTATCCTACTGCAACTAAAGAAATGTCTCAATGGATTTTAGAGGGTACTCTAAAATCAAAAGAGGACATTTACGAAGGAATAGAAAACTTTTATGAAGTTTTTAAAAAATTATTTAACGGAGACAAAAAAGGTAAATTAATATTAAAAATATAGATATGAGAGATGCATTAATCGTTTCAACGGCAAGAACTCCTTTGACAAAATCTTACAGAGGAACATTTAATAATACTACTGCTCCAACTATGGCTGGCTGGGCAATTGAAGAAGCGGTCAAAAGATCAGGAGTTGATCCAGAAAAAGTTGATGATGTTATCATGGGTGCAGCTTTGCAACAAGGAACACAACATTGTAATGTTGCCAGAAATGCAGCATTAGCTGCAGGTCTTCCAGTAACTGTTAGCGGAATGACATTAGACAGACAATGTTCCTCGGGAATGATGGCTATTGCCACTGCTGCAAAACAAATTATAAGTGACGGAATGGATGTGGCTGTTGGAGGCGGCTTAGATTCAATTAGTTTGGTTCAAAATGAAAAAATGAATTTGGATAGGTGGGTTGATAAAAACTTAATAGCAAAACACAAACATATATACATGCCAATGCTTAAGACTGCTGAGGTAGTAGCTAATAGATACAATATTTCAAGAGAATCTCAAGATGAATATTCTCTTCAAAGTCAGTTAAGAACTGCAAAAGCACAGGAAGAAGGAAAATTTAATGATGAAATTATCTCAGTTAAAACAACTATGGGTGTTATGGATAAGATAACTAAAGAGATTTCATTTGTTGAAAAGACTACATCCAAAGACGAGTGCAATAGACCTAATACAACTTTTGAAGGATTAAGTTCACTTAAACCAGTTGTAGAAGGAGGATCAATAACTGCTGGAAATGCTAGTCAGCTTTCTGATGGTGCATCTGCTTGTGTTTTAATGGAATCAAGTGTTGCTGCGAAGCATAATGTCACACCACTTGGAATTTACAGGGGAATTGCAGTTGCCGGATGTGAACCAGATGAAATGGGTATTGGACCAATATATGCCGTTCCTAAATTGTTAAAGCAAAATGGTCTTAAAATGAGTGACATTGGACTCTGGGAGCTTAATGAAGCATTTGCTGTTCAAGTGATTTATTGCAGAGATGTTCTTGGAATTCCTAATGAAATTTTAAATGTGAATGGAGGATCTATTTCAATAGGACATCCTTATGGAATGAGTGGATCAAGAATGGTTGGTCATGCACTAATTGAAGGTAAAAGAAGAGGCGTTAAATATGTAGTTTCAACAATGTGTGTTGGTGGAGGAATGGGAGCTGCAGGTCTTTTTGAAGTTATTTAAGTTTATATAATAAAAAATAATAAAGTTTAATTAATAAAAAATAATATGAAAAGATTAGAGGGTCAAGTTGCTATTGTTACAGGTGGAGCACGCGGAATAGGAAAGGGAATCTGTGAAGTTTTTTGCAGAGAGGGAGCTACGGTAGCATTATGGGATGTTTTAGACGGAACTGAAACAGTAAATGAAATAACACAAAATGGTGGAAAAATATTTTTTCAAAAAGTTGATGTAACAGATCAAAGTTCTGTAGATAATGCTATTGAAGAGATCATTAAACAACATGGTAAAATTGAGATTTTAATTAATAACGCAGGAATCATAAGAGACAAATCGTTCTTGAAAATGTCAGAAGAAGAATGGGATTCAGTAATTAATGTAAATCTTAAATCCCTATACGTAGTAACAAGAGCTGTAGTTCCACACATGAAAGAAAATGGATATGGAAGAATCGTTTCAGCTTCTTCTATTAATGGAACAGCAGGTGCATTTGGACAAACCAATTATTGTGCTACTAAAGCTGGAATTTCTGGTTTTACAAGAGCACTTTGTAAAGAGGTTGGTAGACACGGAATTACCGCAAATGCAGTAGCACCAGGTTTTGTAAAATCTGTAATGTCCGACAGTATGCCTGAAGAAATTATTAAGGGTGCAGTTAAAATGATTCCAGTGGGTAGAATTGGTACTCCTGAAGATATGGGTCATGCTTATTTGTTTTTAGCATCTAAAGAATCAGGATTTGTAAGTGGAATAACTCTACATGCAAATGGTGGATCAATGCCAATGTAAAATTTAAAATTATAATTATGAATAATAACGAAGCATATAAAACTAGTTTCAAAAACTTAGATGAATTGAGTAATTCTGTTGGAAAAGAACTTGGAGTTTCAGAATGGATTGAAATCACACAAGAAAATATAAATGTATTTGCTAAAATCACTCAAGATGAGCAATGGATTCATATAGATAAAAAAAAATCTGAAAAACATTCACCGTATAAAACAACTATTGCACATGGTTTTATGATATTATCTCTAGCCTCAAGATTTTCTTATGATACATTAAATTTAGAAAGTGTTAAAATGGGGGTTAATTACGGAGTAGATAGAGTTCGTTTTACTAGTGCTACTCCCTCAGGAGGATTTATTAGAGGAAGAGTTTCTCTTTTAGAGTGCGAAAAGAAAGATGGAAGTGCAAAATATAAATTAGGAATTACTGTAGAATTAAATGGTCAAGAAAAACCAGTTTGTGTTGCTGAAACCTTAGCAATTGCTTACGAATAAAATTAATATTATGGAGAATAAAGCAGTTTTGTTAGAGGTTTTTGAAAGTATTGCATTAATAACTTTAAATAGACCAGAAAGATATAATGCAGTTAATCAAGATTTAATTGAAGGAATTAATTATGTGTTTTCTGTTATAAAAAATGATGACAATATTAGGGCCGTAGTTTTAACTGGAATTGGAAAAGGTTTTTGTTCTGGAGCAGATTTGACAACAATGGGAACTTTATCTCCAGAAGATTCTAGAGATTATATAATTGATAATTATAAACCAATTTTAAATAATTTTTTAAGTCTACGGAAACCAATTATAGGAGCAATAAATGGTACTGCTGCTGGAGTTGGTGCTGCTTTTGCTTTAGCTTGTGATTTTAGAGTTATGAGTAAAGAAAGTGCATTATTGTATGCTTTTATTAATATTGGATTAGGACCTGATGGAGGCGCTAGTTGGTTGCTCTCAAGACAAGTTGGCTACAGTAAGGCCTTGGAGATTGCCACAGGTGGTAAAAGAGTATTTGGTGAAGAATGTTTTAAACTGGGTTTAACTAACAAATTAGTTGAATCAAATGAAATCGTAGATGTTGCAAAAAGTTGGGCTATTGAATTATCAAAAAAACCAACCATTGGTATAGGTATTACAAAACAAGACATGATTTTTTCTCTAAATAATGATTTATTAAATACTATAGAATTTGAAGCTAAAGAACAAGTTGCGGCATTTTATAGTGAAGATTTAAAAGAGGGTGTAACTGCTTTTTTAGAAAAAAGAAAAGCTAATTTTAAAGGCAAATAATAAAAGGAATGGAAACACAAGTTCAGGTAGATTTAACAAGTTTTAGATTAGAAACAAGAAAATGGTTGGAAGAAAATTGTCCTAAGTCCATGCAAGAACCTGTAACTGATGCAAAGCAATTGTATTGGGGAGGTAAAAACGGGAATTTTAGTTCAGATGATCAAAAAATTTGGTTTGAAAGAATGTTAAAAAAAAAATGGATCGTTCCATATTGGGAAACTAGGTACGGTGGTGGTGGACTAAATCCAGCTCAAAATAATATTTTGAATCAAGAAATGTCAAGATTAGGTTGTAGAAAACCTCATATTAATTTTGGTATTTCAATGCTTGGACCAGCATTATTAAAATTTGCTACGGAAGATCAAAAAATTTATTATTTAAATCAAATATGCAAGGGTGAAATTAGATGGGTGCAAGGCTATAGCGAACCAAATGCTGGAAGTGATTTAGCAAACCTACAAACAAAAGCTGAAGATAACGGAGACCATTTTTTGGTTACTGGTTCAAAAGTTTGGACTTCATATGGTGATAAAGGAGATTTTATATTCTGTTTAGTTAGAACAAGTAACGATTCTAAACATACGGGAATTAGTTTTTTATTAATTGATATGAATTCCAGGGGAGTTTCCACTCGACCAATTAAATTAATAAGTGGAAAATCACCCTTTACTGAAACTTTTTTTGATTCAGTAAAAGTTCCTAAAGAAAATTTAGTAGGGACACTCAATGATGGTTGGACAATAGCTAAGTATTTATTGACTCACGAACGTCAAATGATAGGTGGAATTGGTGACACAGATAAGAAAAAAACACTTAGTGAAATAGCAATCACCTCAATCGGACTTAAAGATGGACTTTTATTAGATTCATCAATAAGATCAAAGATTTCAAACTTGGAAATGAATGAAAAAATATTTGAACTAACCATTCAGAGAGCACTTGATGAACACAAAGCTGGAAATAACTCAGGTGCAGTTTCATCATTTTTTAAATATTATGGTACTGAGCTTGCTATGCAAAAAGAAGAATTAAGATTGGAAGTAAATGGTTTTAATTCAACTGAGTGGACCAGTGAAGAATCAAATAATGGTAGGGAAGCAAGATATTTCTGTCGTTCTAAGGGGCACTCTATTGAAGGAGGAACACATGAAGTACAATTAAATATAATAGCAAAAAGAGTCTTAGGTCTCCCCACAAAATAATAATAATAATTATGGCACTTATAATTAATGAAGAGCAAAATATGCTCAAATCTTCAGCTAAGGAACTGTTAAACTTAAAATCTCCAATTTCTCTAATGAGAGAAATGAGAGATGATAATTATAATCAATTTAATTCAAATTTATGGACTGAAATGGTCGAAATGGGATGGACAGCTTTAACTATCCCTGAAAAATATAATGGACTTAATTTTGGTTATGTTGGTCTTGGTCAAGTTTTAGAAGAAATGGGTAGAAATCTTACAGTTAGTCCAATTATTTCTACAGTTTTAACCTCTACTTCTTTGATTTCATTTTCAAAGAATGAGGTTTTGAAAAATAAGCTATTTCAAGAAATTATGAGTGGTAAGAAACTTTGTGCTCTAGCTCACGAAGAAAGTTCTCATCATACTTCAAATGTAAAAATTTCTGTAATTTCAAAAATTAATGACCACTTGGTGCTTAACGGTAAAAAGAGATTCGTTATTGATGGTTCAATTTCAGATTATTTAATAGTTTCTGCTAATAATAAAAATGAAGATCAGGTTGATTTGATTTTAATCGATTCAAAATCAGATGGAGTTTCTTTTAATAACAAAGTTCACATGGATTCAAGAATTTATTCAGATATCACATTTGATAATGTTAAGATTGAGAAAAGTAATTTTTTATCATCTGACAATGACGGACAAAAAATATTACACAAGACAATCGATGTAGCTAGGGTAGGTCTAGCTGCTGAAATGCTCGGTAATGTTCAACAAGCTTTTGAAATGACAATGCAGTACTTAAAAGAGAGAGAACAATTTGGAGTTAAAATAGGTTCTTTTCAAGCCTTACAACACAGATCAGCATTAATGTTTGGTGAAATTGAATTGTGTAAATCTATTGTTTTAAAGGCTTTGCAAGCTATAGATGATGATGATGAGAATTTACCAGAACTAGCTAGTTTAGCTAAAGCTAAATTAGGTTTAGTATCGAAGTTGGTTTCTAATGAAGCAGTTCAAATGCATGGTGGTATTGGAGTTACTGATGATGCCGATATTGGGTTTTTTCTAAAAAGAACAAGACTTACACAAAGAATGTTTGGAGACTCAAATTATAATTTAGATAGAGTTGCCAAATTAAACAACTATTAACTTAACGTCGATACTTTTTTTTTAAAAATGCTGAAATTATAAATAATATTCCCGGAAACGCTAAAATGTCAATCATAGAAAACACTAAACTTTTCTCTATAGCGTGAAATAAAGCTAAGCTAAGAACTGTAATTACTCCTCCTGTTAGTTCTAGCTTCCAAGAAATAACCTGACCTAAACATATACCTACAGGAAAAAAAAGAAATAATATTTTTTCTTTCAAAGAATTAAATTGACCAAAATCGTTTTCAATCAAATGGCTAATTAAAATAAATAGCACAAATGATAATGTAAAAAGACTAATTATTCTAGCGTATGTATTCAGGTCTTTGAAATTTGTAAGTGTCATTTGTTCACTTGTTTTTGGTAAGTACTTTCAAAAATTTTATCAGCATTTGATGCTTCAAAACCATCTCTTCTATGTGAAAAGTTTATTTTATCTAAATCAAAGTTTTTAAATTCAGGGAGGATTTTTCTTTCAGCAAATTCAACATAACTTCCTGAAATTAACGATTTACCTTCCTTAAAATTTGCGTTTACTTTATTAGCTATTGAGCTACTTTGAAGAAGTAATCCGTCTTTACTTTTTTTAATTACTCCACCAGAGTCATTAAGTTTAATTCCTATATTAATTAAAAACTTATTGAATTTTTCTAATGTATTATATTTTTTTTCAAGTTCATGAACACTTATAGTATAATGATTTAAATAATACCTGTTATATATTACCCACGATCCGTATTCAGTTTCTTTTAATAATTCATTATAATGATCTAGAGAAGGTAAACTCCACAATGGATTACTCAAAAAATTTATAATTTCTAATGGATTATTTAAATCAATATTATCAATAGGATCTTTATTTACTTGATTAGTGTAATGTTTTATAATGTTTTGTACATTTTTTGACAATTCATCAACTTTTAATTCACTTATAAATATTCTTGGCATATTTTTTTCTGGATGAGAATACCAAAAAGCATTTAATTTTTTTTCTTTAAACGAATAGAAGTCTCTTTTAATATACCCGTGTTTTAGAAATATTTTTTCAAAAGAATTAATTCCAAGGTGTTTTACACCCATTGTTCTAAAAGCAATATGATCATTTATAATTTCAGACTGATTTGAAACAATATTCTTTGAAACCATTGCATTGGTTATTTTTGTCACATCTGGAACTCGTTTGGAATATGTTTCAAATAATGATTCTAAAACCAAGTTTATTGTTTTTTTTTCTTGAAACTTCATAGTCTAAAGTTAGTCTAAAAATAATTTTCCTGAATCTGTTTCTAAAAACTTTTCAAAAGGGATTTCTTCTTGTTTTATAAAACCTTTTTGTTTTAATGAACCTTTATTGACCATTTCTATAACTGAAACTAATGAAGCTGCAGTTGTCCAAGAAATGGCTCTCCATTTATGACCTTGAATTTCAATTGGATAAAATGCTTTAAAGTATTCACTTCTTGAAATTTTTTTGTTTTTCCAGCCTTCAACTACAGCATAAACATAAACCACATCTTCTTCTACTGGTGGTTTAGCATTGCTTAGTATTTTTTCTAACTGAGTTTTGTCGTTTTTTAAAATTAGTTCATACATTAAAAACCTCATCAACTTTCCATGCCCAGGGTATCTAATAGTTTTATAGTTTAACGTATCAACTTTCCCCTCATAAGTGTCACACATTGTTCCAAGTCCACCAGAAGTTGCAAATGCTTCAAATTCTTGTCCTTCAATATTTATATATTCAAATCCATCAAGAGATGGCACCATTTTTTTAACACCATTTTGAATAACTTGAGCATCATTAATGTATTCATTAATAACACCCTCAGGTGACCATGTAAAAGAATATGCTAATTGCCCATTAGGATACCTTGGTAAAGCACCTACTCTAAGTTCAATATCTCTTAATGTGTCAAACTCGTTTGCTAAGTTGTTTCCTATTATCCCTATAAGTCCAGGTGCCAATCCACATTGTGGAGCCATAATTTTTTTCGAATTTTTACTAAGAGACTTTATATAATCAGTTGTTTCAATATCTTCTGTCAAATCAAAATAGTTCATGTCTAAATCATAAGCTATTTTTGCTATATTTTTATTTAAAAAAAAAGGTAAAGCAGAAACTACAGTATCAAAATCTTTAAAAATATTTATTAAGTTCTCTTTGTTTTTAACATCAGTTTCGATAACGTTAAAAGGTAGTTTGAAATCATAATGTGGTTTGTTCTGATCTAGCCCAGAAACATTAAAATTTTTACTCAGTAGTACCCCGACTAAGGTTCCAACTTTTCCAAGACCAAGAACTAGTATATTTTTCATATTATAACAATTTATCAATATTTTGTTATAAATATAACAATTTAAAATCATAAATTTCCATTTTTTATTTTCATGAATTTAATTAAGTTAATTTGGGATTTTAGAGGTCCTGTTTCAAAAAAAACTGCTCGTCATTTTCATTCTCATCTCAAAGAATTTCTTGCTTTAGAAAAAATGTCTGAAAATAAAACCGGTTTAGAGAAAAATAGTGACCATCACTCGATAGTGTTTGTTATAACTAATTCTGAAGATTTAGATTTTTTCAAAAAAAAACTTAAGCCAAATAGAGGACAAAAAGTATCCTAATTTACTTCACTCTATCATTTTATATTTATTAACTTGTCTAAATAAATTTATTATTTTGAATAAGGAAAGAGAATTTGATGTTATTATATGGGGAGGTACAGGATTTACAGGATCACTAGTAGTGGAGTATATTTATAATAACTATAAAAATAAAAGTCTTAAATGGGCAATTGCTGGTAGAAGTATTGAAAAATTAAATAAAATTCGATTAAAGTTTGCTGATGATTCAATACCTGTTATTTCTGCCAACAGCGATGATTTAGTTAGTCTTCAATCAATGGTTAAAAGAACTAAGGTTGTTTGCACAACAGTCGGACCATATGCTCTGTATGGATCAAATTTGGTTAAAGCATGTGTAGAAAGTAAAACACATTATTGCGATTTGGCTGGAGAGGTTCAGTGGATTAGAAAAATGATCGACCAGTATCATCAAAAAGCTAAATCTAATAATGTTAAAATTGTTAACTGTTGTGGATTTGATTCAATTCCCTCTGATATGGGTGTCTATTTTATTTATAAAGATGCTCTAAAATTAAACAAAACCATAAGTAAAATTGAGATGAGGGTTGCTGGTGCAAAAGGTGGTATTAGTGGTGGTACTTATGAAAGTTTGAGTAATGTGAATAAAGAAGCTCTTAAAGACAGTGAAATTTTTAAAACAGTGATTAGCCCTTATGGATTAAACCCAATAGGAGAACAAAGCGGGCCTGATAAATATGACCTTAGAAAGGTAAAATTTGATAAGACATCAAAAAATTGGATAGGTCCATTTATGATGGCTGCTATAAACACTAAGATAGTTAGAAGAAGTAATGCTTTAAGTGGGTATTTGTATGGAAAAGATTTTGAATATGATGAGGCAACTCTGGGTGGTAAAGGATTTAATGGAAGAGTAAAAAGTGTTTTAATGTCAATACCATTAGCAATTGTTATGCTTGCAAAACCTGGATCAATTATAAAGAAGATTGTTGATAAAATATTACCAAGTGCTGGTGAAGGACCCTCAAAAAAAGATCGTGAAAATGGATATTTTAATTTTAGATTCTACGTTACTTATAAAGATGGATCCAATTCCATAGCTAAGGTTACTGGAGATAGGGACCCAGGGTACGGTTCAACATCAAAAATGCTAAGTGAATCTGCCATATGCTTAGCCCTGGATAAATTGGATAGCCTTGATGGTGTTATTACACCCTCTACAGCAATGGGAGATAATTTACTGGAGAGGTTAGAAAATAAATCAGGATTAACTTTTAATATTAAACATTTATGAAAGATGTTAAATCAACCTTTACAAGTTTAGTTGGTCTCTTAATAATATTTTGTTTTATAATTATTTATAATAATTCAGAACAAGTTGATGATATTAAAGAAATAAATGATTGGGAAACTATTTTTAATGGTGAAGATTTTGATGGATGGGAAATTAAAATTAGGGGAGAAGAGTTAGGTAATAATTTTAAAAACACATTCAAAGTCAAAGATGGTTCCTTAAAAGTTTCTTATGAGGAATATGAAAATTTTAATGATAGATTTGGCCACATTTTTTTTACTAAATCTAAATTCAAAAATTATCATTTAAGTTTAGAATATAAATTTAGTGGAGAGCATCTTTCTGGTGCTCCAGGATGGTCAATTAAAAATAGTGGTATAATGCTACATTCTCAGCATCCATCTACTATGCTTTTAGATCAAGATTTTCCTGTTAGTTCAGAAGTCCAGCTTTTAGGAGGATTGGGAACCGGAGAAAGATCAACAGCAAATATGTGTTCACCTGGAATCGATGTTGATATTAACTCTGAAAAAGCAAAATACCACTGTGTAAATTCTAATTCTAAAACGTATCATAATGACGATTGGGTTAAAGTTGAAGTAATTGTTAAATCAAATAATATAGTTCATCATATTGTTGAAAATGATACAGTGATTTCTTATTCAAATTTAAGAGTTGGGGGTGATAAAATCCCTGAAAATTACTTAAGTAGATTAGGTGAACCTCTAGTAGATGGTTTTATTTCTCTTCAGTCTGAAGGACATCCAGTTGAATTTAAAAATATAAAAATTAAAATCTTAGATTAATATTACATTCTTTTACGAATGTTTAATTATATTTATATTAACTAAAACTAAAATTATTATGAAAAAAATTTTATTATTAACATTTATCTCAGCATTATTTTTCTCTTGTGAAACAACTCCAAAAGAAGTTGAAAAAGGGCCAGCACCTGGTTATTTAGTAGCACAAGACGGTTCTAAAATAGATGCAAGAGACGCAGCCCCATCTAATTTAGCTATTTGGGAAAAATACATTGAAGCTCATAACAATAATGATTTTGAGACTATTTCTAGTATTAATCACGATTCAATTGTATTAAATCTTTGGGATGGAAGAAATTTATTTGGAAATGAAGCTCATCTAGAGGTTTTAAAAGGATACATGGATGAATTTAGTCCAACATGGAACACCTTTTTCTCTTATACAATGCATGTTGATGGTCAAAAAGGTGATTGGGTAATCACTGGACACCAGATTGATCAAACTGTTGACGGAGAAGAACAATCAATTTCAGATATATGTGACGTATTTATTGTTGATGAAAAAATTAGAAGAATCATAGTTTATCGTAAAGAGAACTAATATCATTCAAAATTTTAAAAAAGGGGATTATATTAATCCCCTTTTTTTGTGACCTCGGCAGGATTCAAACCTGCAACCTCTTGAGCCGTAATCAAGTGCACTATTCAGTTATGCTACGAGGCCAATAAAATAATCGAAATGCGAATTTAGCATTATTTTTGTAATGAAAATATATAAATCTTTTTAAGTGAAAAAAAATAAACCTGATAATATTGTTTTTGATACTGAAACCAACAAGTATAATGCTTCTGTTCTTCCATATGCTAGCTCAGTTGGTGCTCCATCAATAAAAATTGAAGATAATAAGAGTTGGAAAGAAAGAGGAGTGGCAAAGGTGAACAAGAAAATTAGTTCAAAATTTAAAGAGCTCAAATTAGAATATCAAAAATTATTAGATGATTTCAAATGGAACGAATTAATATATAATTCTAAGTTTTCTTTTGAGCCAGTTATTGGGGAAACTTATTACTTATACATTGACTCCAATAATGAATATTTTTTATCTCTAATTAACCCAAATTCTTGGACCAAAGAGTGTGTGGGAGAATTTATTCTTAATAGCGAAGGCAGGTGGATTAAATCTATTTAAAAGCTTCTTCAAGTGTATTGTTTAATCCAAAATTTGCTTTCCAGTTCCAGTCCTCTTTAGAGATATTGTCATTTATGTTTTTAGGCCATGTTTTGGCAATTTCATTTCTATAATCTGGTTTGTACATAACATTTCCAATGCAACCTTTTTCTTTTAATTTTAATTCTAATTCTTCTGGCGTAATGCTAAACCCAGTAATGTTATAAGATTCTTTTACATTTAAATTTTTTTTCTTTGAAGACATAAATTTAATAGTTCCTAAAATAGCATCTTCAATATACAGCATAGGAAGTCTCGTGTCTTTTTCTAAAAAACAGATATAATCCTCTCCTTTTTTTAATGATTCTATCATATCCATTACATAATCAGTTGTACCACCACCAGGCTTTGATTCGAACGAAATAATACCGGGATACCTTAAAGACCTTATGTCTAAATCAAATTTATTGTTGTAATAACTAATTAATTTTTCTCCTGAAAGTTTAGAAATTCCATAAATAGTTGAGGGATTTAAAACAGGATCTTGATTAACATTTTCAAGATTAGATTTTGTTCCAAAAACCGCAATTGAACTGGGCCAAAAGATTTTATTTATTTTATTTGTAATAGAAATTTCAATAATATTTTGAAAACTTTCCATGTTTAATTTCCAAGAATTAAATGGGTTTTCTTCACCTTTAGCAGATAGTACGGCTACTAAATGATATATAGTATTAATTTTATATTTTTTTACAAGATTATTTAATCTATTAATATCCATTGCATTAGCAACTTCAAAATCGCAATTTAATTTGTTTTCAGGAGATCTAATATCTGAAGCTAAAACATATATATTATTTTTAACAAAATACTTTATAAATTCCTGACCTAATTGACCTAATGCCCCAGTAATTAATATTCTTTCCATTACTAAATAAAAATTATACTTTTATTAATTAATAAATATATATGTACGAATCTATACAAAAAAGACTTATAAAGGAATTAGATGAGGTTAAAATTTCTGGGAGATATAAACACGAAAGAATTATTAACTCTAGTCAGGGTTCAACAATTAATGTAGAGAACAGTAAAGTTTTAAATTTTTGTGCTAATAATTATTTAGGTTTAGCTTCAAACAATAAAGTTATTAAACGAGCAAAAGATACTTTAGAAAGTCATGGTTTTGGAATGGCTTCAGTAAGATTTATATGTGGAACTCAAGATATACACAAACAGCTTGAGTTGAAAATTTCAAAATTTTTAAAAAAAGAAGATACAATATTGTATGCAGCAGCTTTTGATGCTAATGGCGGATTGTTTGAACCATTATTTAATGATCAAGATGCGATAATTAGTGATGCTTTAAATCACGCTTCAATTATTGATGGAATTAGATTATGTAAGGCAAAAAGATTTCGTTATCAGCACAACGATATGGAAGATTTAGAACTTCAACTTAAAAATGCAAAAGATTGTAGAAATAAAATCATAGTGACGGACGGAGTTTTTTCAATGGATGGTACAATTGCCCAACTTGACAAAATATGTGAATTAGCAAATAAACATGATGCTTTAGTTATGTCTGACGAGTGTCATTCTACTGGTTTTGTTGGACCAACTGGAAGAGGAGTTCCTGAAGAGTTAAATGTAATTGATCAAGTTGATATAATTACCGGAACTCTTGGAAAAGCTCTTGGCGGAGCTTCAGGCGGATTTACAAGTGGTCCTAAAGAATTAATAGACTTATTAAGACAAAAATCACGTCCTTATTTATTTTCAAATACTTTAGCACCTTCAATAGTGGGAGCTTCTTTAGGAGTTTTAGATGTTTTAGAAAATGATACTTCTCATTTAAAAAAGCTAAAAGAAAATACAAAGTATTTTAGAAAAAAAATTTCAAAATTTGGTTTTGAGATTAAGCCTGGAAATCATCCAATCGTTCCTGTTATGCTTTATGATGATCATCTTGCTCAAGAAATGTCCTCTGAACTATTAAAATTAAATATATATGTAATTGGCTTTTTTTTCCCAGTAGTCCCTAAAGGTCAGGCTAGAATCAGAGTGCAAATTTCAGCTTCTCATTCAATTCAAGATATTGATAAAGCACTGAACGCTTTTTACGAAGTCGGAAAGAAATTGAAAGTAATATAGATTTTAGTTCTAATCCAAACTATTTTTTGTTATAAAATATCTCCAGCCTAATAATAAAAATTGAAATTTTGTTGCTTTAATTGGGTCCACTCTGTTTTTAGTTAAACTTGGTAGTAAAACTTTATTAATCTTAGCTAAGATTTTAAATATATTTTTCATTTAATTATATATAATTCATGTGCTATCTTTACAAAAAATAAATATATGGATTTAAATACTATTTCCTTGTTAATTTTTGGCTTAACCGTCTTAATTATTGGAGGAAATTTATTATTAAAAGCCGCAGTTTCAATATCACTTAGATTTGGTATTCCTAAATTATTGATAGGGATGACAGTAGTTTCATTAGCAACTTCTGCTCCAGAGCTAATTGTTAGTATTAAATCAGCCTTAAAAGGATCACCTGACTTAGCTATTTCTAATGTTTTAGGCTCAAATATTGCAAATCTTGGATTAGTTTTAGGAATTACAATACTATTCTCGCCTATTAGTATATCTAAAAGTGTTTATAAGAAAGAGTGGCCAATTATGATGTTTTCTGCCATTTATTTTTTTTTAGTAATACTAGATGGTGCTATTAGTAAAATAGAAGGAGGTATTTTAGTTTGTTTTTTAGTTATGACTATTTCAGCTTTGATAAAACTTCGTGACAAATCTGAAGTTGAGTTGGAAAACAGCAATGAAGATTCACTTTTAAAATCTCTTTTTATATTATTTTTTGGAGGATTGTTTCTTTTCTATGGTTCAGAGTGGTTTATAGATGGGGCAATAATGTTAGCTAACTCTTTTGGGATTAGTGAAAGGATTATTGGAATAACTGTTGTTTCTGTTGGAACAAGTATCCCTGAACTAGTAACATCATTAGTAGCAGTTTTTAATAAAGAGAAAAGTATTTCGTTAGGTAATTTATTGGGCTCAAATATATTTAATGTTTTTGCTGTTTTAGGAATAACATCTCTATTAACTCCTTTGACTGTATTAGATCAAAATATTATAAATTATGATATTTACGTAATGTTGTTTTTTGCAGCAATAATACTCCCTTTAATATTTTTTCCAAAAAAACTTGTTTTGGGTAGAAAAGAGGGGTTAATAATCCTGCTGTGTTACACTGTTTACATATGTCAATTACTGCTAAACTAACTTATATTAAAAAAAAACCCTCTATTTAGAGGGTTTTTTTACATTTTATATAAAAATATTAAACCTTGGCTGATTTAACAGTTTTAACAATTCTTCCAGCAATCTTATAAGGATCTCCATTTGATGCAGGTCTTCTATCCTCTAACCATCCTTTCCAACCTTTTTCAACTGTAATAATTGGAATTCTTATTGATGCTCCTCTGTCAGAAATACCATAACTAAAATCATTTATTGATGCTGTTTCGTGAAGACCAGTTAACCTTTGATCATTAAATTCACCATATACACTAATATGTTCTTTAACAACAGGTCTAAATGCCTCGCAAATTGCTTCATATGTTTTTTGAGAACCACAAGTTCTTAATAATGTATTTGAAAAGTTTGCATGCATACCACTTCCGTTCCAATCTCCTTTTATTGGTTTTGGATGATATTCAATATAATATCCGTATTTTTCAGTTATTCTATCTAATAAATATCTAGCAACCCAAATTTCATCTCCAGCTTTTTTAGCACCTTTTGCGAATAATTGAAATTCCCATTGACCACTAGCAACTTCTTGGTTGATACCTTCAAAATTTAATCCTGCTTCAATACATTGATCTGCGTGTTCTTCTACTAAATCACGACCGTGTGTATTTTTACCTCCAACAGAACAGTAATACATTCCTTGTGGACCTGGGTAACCACCAACAGGGAAACCTAATGGTAATAAAGTGTCGCAATCCATTATAAAATACTCTTGTTCAAATCCAAACCAAAAGTCATTATCATCATCGTCAATTGTTGCTCTAGCATTAGATTCATGGGGAGATCCATCAGCATTTAATACCTCAGTCATAACTAAAAATCCATTAACTCTGTCAGGGTCTGGATATATTGCAACTGGTTTAAGTAAACAGTCTGAAGATCCGCCTTCAGCTTGTTTTGTAGATGAACCGTCAAATGACCAGATTGGACAGTCTTCAAGTTTTCCACTAAAATCTTCTAGGACTTTAGTTTTACTTCTCATGTTTTGGGTTGGTTTATAACCGTCCAACCAAATGTATTCTAATTTAGATTTACTCATTTTATAAAAAGATTTAATAAATTATTATCCAATAAAAATAAAATATATTATTGATTTTAAGCGATTTAACTTTTCAAAAGATATAAACAGAATTCATTTTTATCAATATTGTATTTTTTTATAATATTTTTTTTCTTTTTAATAAATTTTAGATAAAAAATTGAGTTTTTGATATTTTTTTATAAAATTA
Organism: Flavobacteriaceae bacterium; assembly: GCA_965655865.1. GTDB lineage: Bacteria > Bacteroidota > Bacteroidia > Flavobacteriales > Flavobacteriaceae > MAG-121220-bin8. The sequence goes on from CBFHJJ010000006.1 coordinate 25,064, forward strand.
TTTAGTTCAAATAAAATTTTAAATCCTTACCATTACTTGTATCTTTGTTTTAGATGAATGAAAAAAAAATAGATCGTTATAGTTTGAGGGGTGTTTCGGCCGATAAAGTAGATGTTCATAACGCGATTAAAAATGTTGATAAAGGTTTGTTTCCAAAAACATTTTGCAAAATAGTTCCTGACTATCTTTCTGGTGACTCAAATTACTGCTTAGTTATGCATGCTGATGGAGCTGGAACAAAATCTTCATTAGCTTATATGTATTGGAAGGAGACTGGAGATTTATCTGTTTGGAAAGGAATTGCTCAAGATGCACTAATAATGAATATTGATGATTTATTGTGTGTTGGTGCCGTTGACAATATTTTACTTTCATCAACAATTGGTAGAAATAAGAATTTAATTCCTGGTGAGGTAATCAAAGCAATTATTGAAGGAACAGAGGAGTTAATTCTTGAAATGTCTAATTATGGTGTAAATATAAAGTCAACTGGTGGTGAAACTGCCGATGTTGGAGATTTAGTTAGAACTATAATTGTTGATTCAACAGTTGTAGCTAGAATGAAGAAATCAGATATTATTGATAATTCTAACATAACAGATGGAGATGTGATAATCGGTTTAGAATCTTTTGGAAAAGCAAATTACGAATCTGAATATAATGGTGGTATGGGAAGTAATGGTTTGACATCTGCTAGACACGATGTTTTTAATAAAAGTCTAGCTTTGAAATATCCAGAAAGTTTTGATCCTTTGGTGCCTGACGAACTCATATATTCTGGTTCTTATGACCTTAGGCAAAGAATCGAGGGTGTTGATTTAGATGCTGGAAAATTAGTACTTTCTCCTACTAGAACTTATGCTCCAGTCATAAAACAAATTTTAAAAAAGTATGATTCTAGTACGATTCATGGAATGATTCATTGCAGCGGAGGTGCTCAGACTAAAATTCTACATTTTATTGATAATTTACATATTGTAAAAGATAATTTATTTCAAACTCCTAAATTATTTGAAATTATAAAAAATGAATCCGATACTGATTGGAAAGAAATGTATAAGGTTTTTAATATGGGACACCGAATGGAGATGTATGTTGATTCAAGCGTAGCTAGTGATATAATAGAAATTTCAAAGTCATTTGGAGTTGATGCTAAGATAATTGGAAAAGTAGAGGCTAGTGATTCAAAAAAACTAACTATTATTTCAGATCATGGAACTTTTGAATACTAATAAATTCCAAAATATCATAAATTCGTAAATATTAATTTTTTTAAATGTTAGATAAATTAAATATTGTTCAACAAAGATACAATGAGGTTTCAGATCTTATTATACAACCTGATATTATAACTGATCAAAAGAGATATATTAAATTAAATAAGGAATATAAAGATCTTGGTCTTTTAATTGAAAAGAAAAAAAAGTATGAAAGTTTAATTTCTAACAAAGAAGAAGCAGAGGAAATTATTAAAATTGAAGATGACAAAGAAATGCTAGAAATGGCAAACCAAGAATTAAAAGATTCAAAAGAAAAAATAAAATCAATTGAGGAAGAAATTAAATTTTTATTAATTCCAAAAGATCCAGATGATTCAAAAAATGTTGTTGTAGAGTTAAGGGCAGGAACTGGGGGAGATGAAGCTAGTATTTTTGCTGGTGATCTTTTTAGAATGTACACTAAATATTGTGAGGGAAGAAATTGGAAAGTTAGTTTAGTAGATGCTAGCCCTGGAACCGCTGGTGGGTATAAAGAAATAATATTTGAGGTTTCAGGAAATGATGAAGTTTATGGTCTTCTTAAGTTTGAATCTGGCGTTCATCGTGTTCAGAGAGTTCCTCAAACTGAAACTCAGGGAAGAGTTCATACATCTGCTGCAACTGTCATGGTTTTACCTGAGGCTGAGGAGTTTGATGTTGAAATTAACATGAATGATGTTCGTATAGATTATTTTTGTTCATCTGGTCCTGGAGGACAATCTGTAAATACAACATATTCAGCTGTTAGATTAACACACACACCTACAGGAATTGTAGCTCAATGTCAGGATCAAAAATCACAACATAAAAATAAGGATAAAGCTTTAAAAGTTCTTAGATCTCGACTATACGAATTAGAATTAAACAAGAAATTGGAAGAGGATTCGTTAAAAAGAAATTCTATGGTTTCATCTGGTGATAGATCTGCTAAAATTAGAACATATAACTATCCTCAAGGAAGAGTTACTGATCACCGAATAGGATTAACATTATATGATTTGCAGAATATTGTAAACGGAGACATACAGAAAATCATTGATGAACTGAAAATTGTTCAAAATAATGAATTACTTAAAAATTCAGAAGAAGTTTTTTAATTTATGAAAACAAGTTTTTTAAAAGATCAAATTATTTCTAAAAACTCATTCCTTTGTCTGGGACTTGATAGTGATATCAATAAAATACCATCATTTTTATTAAAAGAATCTGATCCGATTTTTAGTTTTAATAAATTACTATTAGATTCTTTAAACGAGCTTATTGTCTCCGTCAAAATTAATACTGCTTTTTATGAAGTTAATGGTTCAAAAGGGTGGGAAACCCTGGAAAAAACGATTAATTATATAAATCAAAAATATCCAGATTTGTTTACTATTGCTGATGCAAAAAGAGGAGATATTGGAAACACATCTGATATGTATGCTCAAGCTTTTTTTAATCATATGAAATTTGATTCCATAACTGTTTCTCCTTATATGGGCAATGATTCTATTGAGCCATTTCTTAATCATAAAGATAAACACACTATAGTGTTAGGCTTAACTTCAAATAAAGGAGCAAATGATTTTCAGTTTTCAACAAATACAGATCAAGATTTATTTAAAAAAGTTTTAGTTAAATCTCAAGAATGGAAAAATTCTGAAAACCTCATGTATGTTGTTGGTGCTACCAAGGCTTCATTTCTTAAAGATGTGAGATTAATTGTACCAAATAGTTTTTTGTTAATCCCTGGTGTTGGAGCTCAAGGTGGTAATTTAGAAGACACTTTTAACAATGGAGTAAATGATCAGATAGGTATTTTGATTAATTCATCAAGATCTATAATATATGCAGGTAATGATGAGAATTTTCTTAAAAAATCATATGAGGAAGCTAAAAAACTTCAGTATAAAATGAGTATTTTATTAAACAATAATAATGATTAACTATTCGATCTACAAAAATAATAATTCAAATGAATGGGTGACATTTGTGCATGGTGCAGGTGGAAGCTCATCTATTTGGTTTAGACAAATAAAAGAGTTTAAAAGATTTTTTAATGTTATTCTTTTAGATTTGAGAGGTCACGGTAAGTCTAAATATCATTTCACAAATGTTTTTGAAAAAAAATATACATTTAAATCAATTTCAAATGACATTGTTGAAGTTTTAAACAAAGAAAATATTAGAAGCTCTCATTTTATAGGAATTTCATTAGGAACAATCTTAATCCGTCAATTAGCTGAATATTATCCTAAAATGGTTAAAAGTATGATAATGGCTGGAGCTATAATGAAACTTAATTTTCGTTCAAGATTTTTGATTAAACTTGGCTCGGTTTTTAAATCCGTTGTACCCTACATATGGATCTACAAACTCTTTGCATTTGTAATCATGCCCTATGAAAATCATAAAAAATCAAGACTTTTGTTTATAAATGAGGCTAAGAAATTGTACCAAAAAGAATTTATGAGATGGTATAAATTAACATCAGAATTGAACCCGTTATTGAAACTTTTTAGACAAGTTGAATTGAAAATTCCTACACTATATTTAATGGGTTCAGAAGATTATATGTTTCTAGAATCAATTAAACATGTTACCAAGGAGCATAAAAACTCAAAACTTATCGTTGTTCCAGATTGTGGTCATGTTGTCAATGTTGATAAACCAAAAATATTTAATAATTCAAGTATTTCATTTTTAAGAAATTTAATTAATAAAAAATAATAGATTTATTTTTTTTGAAATTTATTTCATCCCTGGTTGAGTAATTATAAAATTTTCTTTTATTTTTTTATTTTTAACCATTTCTTTTACTTTTTTCAACAATAATTTAGAATCATAAACTATCCCGTCCTTAATGGTGTATTTAACTCCTCCAACACGAACTACTTCATTTTCGTCATTTAATTTAATTGCACCAGTACCATACAAAACTTTAAGATTTTCTAATGGGTTTTCTTCAATTACAATAAGATCTGCTAATTTTCCGACTTCAATTGAGCCAATTTTATTTTCGGCGCCAAGAGCTTCTGCTCCATTTAAAGTAGCTGAACGAATAATTTCTAAGGGATGGAAGCCTGCTTCTCTTAAAAGTTCTAGTTCCCTTACATAAGCAAACCCATACAATTGATAAATAAATCCTGAGTCAGAACCAGTTGTCACTCTTCCTCCACGATTTTTAAATTCATTAACAAAAGTCATCCACAATTTGTAATTATTTTTCCAATTAACTTCTTGTTCAGTTCCCCAATAATGCCAATATGAGCCGTGAGAAATTTTGCTTGGCTCATAAAATTTCCATAAGGATGGTAAAGTATATTCTTCATGCCATTCGGCGCGTCTTGCCCTATGTAAATCTCTGCTAGCTTCATATATATTAAAAGTAGGATCTAAAGTGAAATCAAGTTTTAATAATTCATTCATTACATTGTTCCAGTGTTCACTATAGGGTTTTGCAGATTGTTCCCATAATTTTCCTGCCTCTTCAAACCTATGCTGTTCATTTTGATAATTATAGTTAGGTGGGTAGTTTTGAACTGTTTTATTATTAAATAAAGCTTCAGGTAGTCCATACCAATGTTCCATTGTTGTTAAGCCAGCTTTCGCTGAGTTTAAAACATTCCATCTAGCTACGCTCATTTGGGCGTGATGGAAAGCTGATCTCAATCCAAGTCTTTTGTTTTCTTTTATTGCAGCTTCTAATATTGCGGGGTTTGCGCCAAAAAATTTAATTCCATCCGCACCTTTGTTTGCATTTTCTCTTACCCATTTTATTGCATCTTCTTTGTTGTTTATTTCTGTTCCGCTTCCAAATCCAGTATAAGAATATATTCTTGGAGCAATTATTGAATTTTTTGCACTTTTTCTTTTTAAGTCTAGAGTAAAATCTAATCCTCTGCCGCTTGGTTCTCTAATTGTTGTGATTCCATGAGCCATCCAAAGATTAAAAACATATTCTGGATCAGCTCCTTGAGATACTCCACCAATGTGTCCGTGCATATCAATAAAACCAGGTAGGACAAACATTCCGGTATAGTCAAATTCAATTCCATTTTTTTCAAGTTTTGGACCATTTCTTCTTTTACTAACGCCTGGGTAGCCTACTACTTGAACTTTTGTAATAATGTTTTTTTTAATTTCTATATCTACTGGACCAATGGGTGGTGCTCCATTTCCATTAATAAGAGTTACTCCTCTTATAATAAGCTGTTCATATGGGCCTTGACTGACTTCGTTTTGACCATATGTATAAAAAAACTGCAATGTCATTAATAAACAACATTGCAGCTTGATGAGAGAATTTATTTTCATGATACTAATTTTTCATGAAAATAGTTATAAATAATTAGTTTATTGAAAAATCTCCATACGCTCTTGTTCCGTGCTCCGCTATGTCTAGGCCATCTTCTTCTTCTTTTTCTTCTACTCTTAAACCTGCTATTGATTTGACAATTAAAGTAATAATTGTTCCACCAATTACACAAAAGAGACCAGTGATTCCTACACAAGCTAATTGAACCATGAACTGATCAAATCCAGCTAATTCACCAAATAGTCCAACAGCTAACGTTCCCCAAATTCCACAAAATAAATGTACTGGAATTGCTCCAACAGGATCATCTAGTTTACATTTATCTAAAAATGCAACCGAGAGAACAACAATTCCACCCGCTATTAAACCAATTAATATTGCAGTATGTGGAAGCATTTGATCAGCTCCAGCTGTAATTCCTACAAGACCTCCAAGAACTCCATTCATAAACATAGTTAAATCTAAATTCTTATAAAGTATTCCAGACAAAACAGCTGCTCCAATTCCACCTGCTGCAGCAGCTAAGCAAGTTGTAACTAAAGTTAACGATGTAAGTGCAGGGTCTGCAGATAGTACAGAACCACCATTAAAACCAAACCATCCTAACCATAAAATTAATACTCCAGCAGCAGATATTGGTAAATTTGAACCAGGAATAGCAAGAGGTTTACCGTCAGAGTCAAATTTTCCTTTTCTTGCACCTAAAAAGTATATAGCAACTAAAGCTCCCCAACCTCCAACAGAGTGAACTAAAGTAGATCCTGCAAAATCATAAAAACCTAAATCGTCAGAAATAAAATTGCTAAAAAAACCTCCTCCCCATTGCCAAGAACCAACAATTGGGTATATAAAAGAAACATATAGGAAAGCTAAAAGCATAAAAGAACCAATTTTAATCCTTTCAGCAACTGCACCAGAAATAATAGTTGCTGCTGTTGCTGCAAACATTCCTTGAAAAAGAAAATCTGTCCAATATGTGTATCCACCTCCAGCGTATGTTAATTGGTCATAATCAATCCCTGGATCCAATCCAAATCCTGCGAATCCTAAAACTCCGTCAATAATTCCAAATTCACCCGGATACATTAGATTAAACCCAAAACCACAATAAACTAGCAGTCCCATAGTTATAACAAAGAAGTTTTTAAATAATATGTTAATTGTATTTTTTTGTCTTGTAAGTCCAATTTCAAGAAATGAAAATCCTAAGTGCATAAAAAATACTAGTGCTGTACAGATCATCATCCATACGTTATTTGATGTTAGTAATTCCATAATAATTTTAGTTTAATGATGTTTTACCTGTTTCTTTTGTTCTAATTCTATAAGCTTCCTCTGCGGGAAATACAAATATTTTACCATCTCCTACTTCACCTGAGTAGGCAGAGTTAAGTATTACATTGATTGTTCTTTCAACAAATTCTTCAGAAACTACGATTGACAAATACCTTCTTTGAATATCTGCAGTACTGTATGTAACCCCACGGTATACATGCCCTTCTTTTTCATTTCCAACTCCAGTAACATCCCAGTAGGTGAAAAAATTTACCTCTACTCCGTGTAAAGCTTCTTTAACTTTAGAAAATTTTGATTTTCTAATAATTGCTTCTATTTTTTTCATATATATTAAATTTTATGTTATTAAAAACTAGCTCCAAATACTAAAAATGCAGCTTCTGAATCTGGATTGTAAACAAATGATCCAAATAGTGGTAACGTGTAATCTTCTGTTAATTTAACATCCTTAGAACCTCCGATAGATATGTTGCATAATCCACTTCCTCCATTAACATACCAAGCATCTTTTGAATCGTCTCCGTATCCAATTGATATATCTACAGGACCTGCTGAAAAAGCAGCTTCAATATATAATGCTTCAACCTCTGTAAAATAACCTACTAAAAGATTGATTGGTCCTAGTTCTGCAGAACCAGAAATTTCTAAATAATCTCCTTCAAAAAGTCCTTCTCCATCTAAGTAAGTACCACCCTCCCCTGGAAATGAATAATTTGTAAGAGTTAATCCGAATTTTCCAAAAGAATAACTTGCGTATAAATCAAGTTCATTTCCTCCTCCAACTGCTGTTGTTGGAAAACTTCCCCACGCTCCAACTTCCAAATCTCCTGAGCTTAATGACACCCATGGCTGTATGTGAGCTCCAGAACCAAATTGAGTTCCTCTCCAAACATATGAGCTGACTAAATCTGCACCCAAGTCTTGTGCTTTGGATTCGTTTAATGTGAAAAAGCAAATTGCAATGATAACAATTGAACTTAGTTTTAATGATTGTTTTTTTAAATCCATAATAATAATAATTAAGTTAATTTTAATTTTTGTTAAATAATTTTCATCAAAACTAACAAAAGACAATATATTTACTAATAAAAATGGTTAATTAGCTATTATTTTTACAAATAATGTAATTTCAAAACATTAAAAATTAAGAAATGATAATTGTGGATGGTTTATTTTATCAAATTGATCAATTTTTGAAATTGATAAAACCTATTTTGTTATTTGTATTCCAATAAAAATTGCGGCAAAGCCGATAATTACTGAAATAAATGTGTAGAAAAAGAATGTACTAATTTCGCCAGATTTTATTAATTCGGCATTTTCATAAGCAAAAGTTGAAAATGTAGTAAGTCCACCACAAAAACCAGTAGCAAATAAAATAGTTTGTGGAGAATTCATTTGATTGTTTTTTATCGCCCAACCCATAATTAGCCCAACTAAAAGGCACCCTGCTATGTTAGAAACAAATGTGTTAATGGGAATTCTGGAATTATTGAAAATAGAAATGTTTGAAATAAGATATCTAAATATACTTCCTAATCCTCCACCAATAAAAACTAAAAGTAATTGTTTCATGAAACACTGAGCTTTTTTAAAATAACTAATAATAAAACAAAACAAACAAAACCTATTATTACCCATCTGATTCCGCTGTACGAACCCTTAAGTCCTTTTAAATCTTTTTTGTAACTAATAGTTATAATTGCTACAAACGAAATAAAAAATAAAATTGCAAAAACTAATTGACCACTGCTGAACATATTTAACTACTTTTAAGTAAAAATAATATTAAATACTATATGAAACATCAAATAGAAGCAGTTAAAATCTTTCACGAAATATACAAACTTAGTTATGAAGAAAATCCTACTACTGAAATTGGCTTAGATAAAATTAAATTAAGATTTAATTTAATGGCAGAGGAAAATCAAGAATATCTTCAAGCTGCAAAAAACAACGATTTAATTGAAGTTGCTGATGCTTTGGGTGATATGCTTTATATTTTATGTGGAACTATTATAGAACATGGTATGCAGGATAAAATAGAAGAAATTTTTGATGAAATACAAAAAAGTAACTTGAGTAAATTAGGAGTGGACGGAAAGCCAATCTACAGAAATGATGGTAAAGTAATGAAAGGACCTAATTATTTTAAACCTAATATTTCTAAAGTTTTGAATTAAGCTTTAATCCTCCAGCCGTAGGGATCTTCAATAATATTATATTGAATATCGTTCAGTTTTTTCTTTAACAAAAGACTCCAGGGATTTTCAATACTTGGTAATTCAAATTTATCGTTTTCATATCCAAAACCACTTATTGGTAGAACAACTACTGCGGTTCCGCTTCCAAATATTTCCTTTAAATTATTTTCTTTAGCTGCATTCAAAATTTCATTTACTTTTATTGGCCTTATTTCTATATCTATTCCTAAATCTTTTGAAATTTTAATTAGACTTTTTCTAGTGATTCCATCAAGAATACTATCACTTGTTGGAGCTGTTATTAATTTATCTCCTATTCTAAAAAATAAATTCATAGTTCCAGCTTCTTCGATATATTCGTGTGTTGATGAATCTGTCCAAATAATTTGTTGATAACCTTGATTTCTTGCTAGAATTGTTGGGTAGAATTGTGCAGCATAATTACCTGCAGCTTTTGCGTATCCAACACCACCTTTAGCTGCTCTACTAAAAGATTTCTCAATTTTAACCCTTACGTCTCCAGAATAATATGAATTAGCTGGAGCACATATGATCATAAATTTATATTGATTTGCTTCAGTTGCATTGATAGTGTCTTCGCTTGCAAAAATAAACGGTCTAATGTACAAGGAATTCCCTAAACCAGATTTGATCCAAGCTTTGTCAAGTTCCAATAATTTATTAAGACTTTCAAAAAATAGTTCTTTAGGAAATTCTGGCATAGCTAATCTTAAAGAAGATTTTATAATTCGTTCATAATTATCATTTGGTCTGAACAACCATGTTTCGTTTTTGTTGTCTTTAAATGCTTTCATACCTTCAAAGCAAGCTTGGCCGTAATGAAAAACTCTCGCAGAAGGACTAATAGTTATTGGTTCGTAAGGACATATTTGTGGATTTACCCACTCTCCATTAATATAATCACAAGTAAACATATGGTCTGTAAATACAGATCCAAAATCTAAATTATCAAAATCAATTTGGTTTATCTTAGAGATTTTTATTTTATTAACTTTCATATAAATCAATTGTATTTAGTAAAATTACAAATTAACTTTGATTAATATTATTGATATTAAGAATGAAATACTTAATTACTGGAGCTAGTGGATTGATTGGAAAAAAATTAGTTAATAAATTATTAGAACAAAATGCGTGTATTAATATTTTGACAACAAACAAGAATTTAAAATCTTCAAATAAAAATATTAATAAATTTTATTGGAATCCTGAATTAAATAAAATTGATTCAAACTGTATTAATGGAGTTCAGATAATCATTAATCTTGCAGGTTCTCCTATTGCCCAACTTTGGACAAAATCGTCAAAAAAATCAATTCTTTTAAGCAGAACTAACTCTGTTAGATTATTAAATCAAATTATATTAGAAAAAAAATCAAAAATTGATCATTTTTTTTGTGCATCTGCAATTGGGATTTATAAATCGGATAATTCATATACTCACAGTGAATCATCTCAAAACATATCAAATTCTTTTCTTGGAAACACTGTTAGTAAATGGGAAACATCGTGTGAAAAGTTAAAAGAACAAAAAATAAATGTAACAATTTTGAGAATAGGATTAGTATTGTCATTGAATGGCGGATTGCTAAAACCAATTGCACTTTCAGTTAAGTATTTTTTAGGCACATGGTTTGGTAACGGTGCTAACATATATTCTTGGATCCATATAGAAGACTTAGTTGATTCAATTTTGTTCTTATTGAATAATAATAAAACTGGTATTTATAATTTAGTTGCTCCAAATCCAATTTCAAGTAAGTTGTTTACTTTGGAAATTAGTAAAGTTTTAAATAAAAAAATATTATTTCCTCCAATCCCTTCGTCTTTAATTAAAATAATAACTGGTCCTATGTCAGAATTATTTTTGTTTAGTCAAAATGTATCCTCTAAAAAAATTACAGCGGAAGGATTTAATTTTCAATATAAATCAATTTCTTCTGCACTAAATAATTTATTAAAATAATTTGATGACATTTTGACAAAATATTTAAAATTGGCAGTACTTTTGCACCCTACAAATAAATATTAGAAAATGAGTAGTTCAAAAACCAAATCACCAAAAAAACCAACTCTAAAATCTCAGATAGAAACACTTGAAGTTTCTGTCAAAGATGAAAAAGATAAATTTTTGCGTTTATTTGCTGAATTTGAGAATTATAAGAAAAGAACTTCTAAAGAACGTTTAGATTTATATAAAACTGCTTCTCAAGAATTAATGACTGCTCTTCTTCCAATTGTTGACGATTTAAACCGAGCTTCTAAAGAATTTGAAAAATCAAAAGAAAAAAGCTTAATTGAGGGGATGTCATTAATTAAAAATAAATTTTCTGATGTTCTTAAATCTCAAGGCCTAATTCTAATCGATGTTAACAATGGTGATGATTTTGATGCCGAAATTCACGAGGCTATTACACAAATTCCAGCTGAAAATGATAATATGAAGGGTAAGATTATTGACGTAATTGAATCTGGGTATAAACTTGGAGATAAAATTATTAGATATCCTAAAGTTGTAGTTGGAAACTAATTAATTAAATATGAAAGAAGATTTTTACGAAATTCTTGGTGTTAGTAAATCAGCCTCTGAAAGCGAAATTAAAAAAGCATACAGAAAAAAAGCTATTAAATATCACCCAGATAAAAATCCTGGAGATTCTCAAGCTGAAGAAAATTTTAAAAAGGCAGCTGAAGCATATGAAGTTTTAGGAAACAAAGAAAAAAGATCTAAATACGATCAATTTGGACATTCTGCTTTTGACGGATCCGGAGGTTTTGGAGGTGCTGGAATGAATATGGACGACATTTTTAGTCAGTTTGGTGATATTTTTGGTAGTGCTTTTGGAGGTGGTAGTGGTTTTGGTGGTTTTGGAGGTGGATCACGAGTTTCGAAAGGTAGTAATTTAAGAATAAGAGTTCAACTCGAACTAAGTGAAGTAGTTCTAGGAGTTGAGAAAAAGATTAAGGTTAAAAGAAAAATTAAAGCAGATGGCGTTACTTATAAAAATTGTAATTCCTGTAATGGTTCAGGTCAAGTCACAAGAATAACAAATACAATTTTAGGTCGAATGCAATCATCCACAACATGCCCAAGTTGCGGTGGTTCTGGTCAAGTTGTTTCAAATAGACCTTCAAATTCTGATTCAAATGGTTTAATTCTTAAAGAAGAAACGGTGCTAGTTAAAATTCCCGCAGGAGTTGAAGATGGTATGCAATTAAAAGTTTCTGGAAAGGGTAATGATTCTGCTGGAAATGGTATAGCTGGAGATTTAATCGTTTTAATAAGTGAAAAGGAACATGAAACTTTAAAAAGAGAAGGTAATAATCTTCATTTTGATTTATATATAAGTATTTCAGAAGCTGTTCTAGGAGTTTCGAAAGAAATTGAAACTGTTACGGGAAATGTAAGAATCAAATTAGAGTCTGGAATTCAATCAGGAAAAATATTAAGATTAAGAGGTAAAGGCTTAAGCAGTATTAATACCTATGGAAATGGAGATTTACTAGTTCATGTTAATGTTTGGACCCCTAAGACTTTAAATAAAGAACAGAGATTATTTTTTAATCAAATGAAAGATAATGAAAATTTTATCCCATCCCCAGAGAAGGGAGAAAAATCATTTTTTGAAAAGGTTAAAGATATGTTTTCATGATTCCTAATTGAGAATTAGTCTTTTTTTTTTAGTTCTAAAGTTATCATTTCATTATATTTAAATTTTCTATTCCATAATGAACAAATTTTTAGAATTTATTAATAAAGAATTTTTTGTCACCTCTGATATTAAATTCTCAATTTTTTCTTTATTACTGGTTACTTTTATTTTTCTTCTGACACATTTTTTGTTAAAGTTTATCAAAAAAAATGCTACAAAAAAATTAGATGAAGAACGAAAACTTAAGTTTAAATCAGTTTTTTCTTTCTTAAATTATTTTGTCTTTGTAATAGTTGCCTTCATGACGTTTCCAACTTTTGGAATAAATTTAACTGGAATATTTGCTGCTTCAGCTGCATTATTAGTTGGTGTTGGTCTGGCCCTTCAAACTTTTTTTCAAGATATTATTTCAGGAATTTTAATATTGGCTGATCAGACTGTTCATGTTGGTGATATTATTGAAATTGACGGCAAAGTTGGTAGGGTTGAAAATATAAAAATTAGAACAACAAGAGCTGTTACTTTTGACAATAAAGTTCTCATTATTCCTAATCATAAATATTTAACATCAACATTATTTAATTGGACAGAGAATGGAACTGTTTTAAGAGGCTCCGTTTCTGTAGGTGTTGATTATAACTCAGATGTAGAAAAAGTAAAAGAAATACTATTAGAAATTGCTGATTCTCATCCACATTTAATGAAAAATCCTACACCTAATGTTATTTTTAAAAATTTTGGAGACAACTCATTAGATTTTCAATTAATTTTTACTTATAATAATGGTTTTAGAGTAAATCTTATTGAAAGTGATATAAGATTTTTAGTTTATAAAAGGTTTAAAGAAAATAATATTAACATACCATTTCCTCAGAGAGTTGTTCACTTACAAAAATAAAATATGCCAAAAATATTAATAATTGAAGACGAAGAAACTATAAGAAGAGTTCTTAAAAAAGTATTACATCAAGAAGATAAGAATTATGAAATTATTGAGGCAGTTGATGGCGTCGATGGCGTTTCAAAAATAAATTCTAATAAATTTGATTTGATTTTATGCGATATTAAAATGCCTAAAAAAGATGGTATTGAAGTATTAAGACATGTACTTAAAGAATGTCCAAATACACCTACAATAATGATTTCAGGACACGGTGATCTGGAAACTGCTGTTGAATCTATGAGAATAGGTGCTTTCGATTATATTTCTAAACCACCAGATTTAAACAGGTTATTAAATTCTGTTAGGTCAGCCCTATTGAATAATAATTTTATTAAAAAAGGAAAGGTTAAATCTAAAAAATCAAATGAATATAATATTATAGGAGAATCTCATCCTATTTCAGAAATTAAAGCGATGATAAACAAGGTAGCTTTAACAAATGCAAAAGTTTTAATTCAAGGTCCTAACGGCTCAGGAAAAGAATTAGTTGCTCATCAAATACACATGAATAGTTTAAGGAATTCTGCACCTTTTATAGAAGTTAATTGTGCTGCTATTCCTTCAGAACTAATTGAAAGTGAATTATTTGGCCATGTTAAGGGTGCCTTTACATCAGCAGTTAAAGATAAAGCTGGTAAATTTGAAGCTGCCAATGGTGGAACAATATTTCTTGATGAAATTGGAGACATGAGCATGTCAGCTCAATCTAAGGTTTTAAGAGCCCTACAAGAGCATAAAATTCAAAGAGTTGGAAGTGAAAGAGATCTAATTGTTGATGTTAGGGTAATTGCTGCAACTAATAAAAAACTACGATCTGAAATTGAAAACAACAATTTTAGAGAAGATCTTTTCCATCGTTTAGCTGTAATTGAAATAAATGTTCCTTCTCTAAATGACAGAGTTTCTGATATTCCATTGTTAGTTGAACATTTCTTAAAAGATATTTCTAAAGATTCTGGTGCTGATATAAAAACAATGGATAAGGACGCAGTTAATAAATTAAAAGAATTTGATTGGTCAGGAAATGTAAGAGAATTAAGAAATGTTATTGAAAGGTTAATTATTCTGTCTGATAAAAATAAAATTACAAAAAATGATGTTGTTAAATATTCAAACAAATAATTAAATGAAGCTTTTTATTTCTATATACTTATTATTATTTTCTTTTTTTACTTTTTCTCAAGATGACAAAGCTGTCATTAAAAATATTTTTGACACTACAATGACCTCTAGTTCTAGCTATGAATTATTGGATTTTTTATCAAATGAGATTGGACATAGATTATCAGGTTCATTAGGAGCAGAAAGAGCAGTTGAGTGGGGTAGAAGTGAATTGTCTAAAATAGGGTTTGATAAAGTTTGGTTACAAGAGGTTATGGTCCCTAAATGGGTTAGAGGTCCAAAGGAATTTGCTTTAATTGAAACCCAACCTGGCATCACATTTAATGTGGATGTGTGTGCATTGGGAGGGTCAGTTGCTACACCCTCTGTCGGAATTAAATCCAATGTAGTTGAAGTTAAGAGTTTTGAAGAATTACAATTACTTGGAAAAAAAGGAGTTGATGGAAAAATAGTTTTTTTTAATAGACCCATGCAACCAAACCTTATTAGTACCTTTCAAGCTTATGGTAACGCAGTTGATCAAAGAGTCAACGGAGCTGCTGAGGCAATCAAATATGGGGCTATTGGTGTTATTGTAAGGTCTATGAGCTTAAGATTAGATGATATCCCGCATACTGGCACTATGAGCTATGGAAACCTACCTTCAAGTAAACGTATACCTGCAGCTGCCATAAGTACAAATGCTGCTGAAAAGTTAAGTAAGCTTCTAAAAATAAATCCAAATCTAAAGTTTCTTTTAAGGCAACAATGCAAAACATATAAAGACGTCAAATCTTACAATGTTATTGCTGAATTAAAAGGATCTGAATATCCAAAAGAAATTATTTTAGTAGGGGGACATTTAGATTCTTGGGATTTAGGAGATGGATCTCACGATGATGGTGCAGGAATTGTACAGTCAATGGATATCATAAATATTTTCAAAAAAATTAATTATAAACCTAAAAGAACAATTAGAATTGTTCTTTTTATGAACGAAGAAAATGGTTTGAGAGGCGCATTAAAGTATGCAGAAATATCAACTAAAAATAAATTGAATCATATTTTCGCTCTTGAATCTGATGCTGGAGGATTTACGCCTAGAGGATTTTCTTTTACCGCCAGTAAAGAAAATTTTGAATTGATAAAGTCATGGAAAAATTTATTTGAACCTTATTTAATACAATCTTTTGAGTTAGGAGGAAGTGGCGCAGATATATCTCCTTTAAATAATGATTTAAATGTTTTAGCTGGGTTAAGGCCAGATTCTCAAAGATATTTTGATTACCACCACACATCAATTGATACTTTTGATGCTATTAATAAAAGAGAATTAGAATTAGGAACCTTTTCAATGGCTTCTTTAGTTTATTTGTTTGATAAATATGGAATTATAAAATAATATCAATAGTGGAATCATTAATTGATTTAGATAAGTCGCTTTTTGTTTTTTTAAACGCTTTAGGATCTGATTTATTTGATTCTTTTTGGATGTTCGTTACTAATAAGAAATCATCAATTCCTCTTTATTTATTTTTAATTTATTATATCTATAAAAAACTATCAAATATTGAATTTATTAAATATTTAGTTTTGATAAGTGTACTAATTGTATTAACTGACCAAACAAGTAACTTGTTTAAAGATTTTTTTGAAAGATTAAGACCGTGTCATGATGAAACGATAAATGATTCTATTAGAATTGTTAAAGCGAGTTGTGGTGGATTATATGGATTTTTTTCGGCTCATGCTGCAAACTCTTTTGCTCTAGCTTCCTTTTTTTATTTTTCCTTAAAAAGATTTTCATTAAATTTTAAATATCTTTTTTTATGGGCAATTATAGTTTCATACAGTAGAATTTATATTGGAGTACATTTTCCAGCTGATGTCATATTTGGTTCATTTTTTGGAATTCTTTTGGGTTATCTATTTTCAAATGCTTTTTTTAAAACTAAATTATAATGTATAATAGATTACAATCATACAAAACACTTTTTTTAAGAATATCATTAGCATATGTTTTCTATTTTTTTGCAAGAGTGTTATTTTATTTTTATAACAGCAATATGATTATTATTGAAAGTGTTCAAGAGTTCTTTTATTTATGCTTTATTGGATTAACCTTTGATACTTCTGCTATTTTATATGCTAATGTCTTGTTTATTCTATTATCATTAATTCCATTCAAAAACTATACTAATGAAAAGTTTCAATATAGAATGATGATATTATATTTTTCAACTAATTTAATAGCTTATTCAACTAATTTTTTTGATTTTATTTATTATCGATTTTCACAAAGTAGATTAACTACTAGAGTTTTTGATATTCTTGAAAATGAAACAAATAAAACGGCATTAGCAGGATCTTTTATATATAACTATTGGCATGTTTTTATTTTCTTTTTTCTTTTAGTTTATGTTTGGATTTATCTTTATAAAAAAATTATAATCACCCATGTAAAACCTATTTATGATTTAAAATTTTATATTTTTTCTTCTTTATCCTCTCTGTTTATAGTTTTTATTTGTGTTATTGGTGTAAGAGGTGGGATAGGAAATGCTACGCGGCCTATAAATATGGTTGATGCTCATAGATTTGTTACAAAAGGCATTCATGCTGACTTTGTGTTAAACTCTCCATTTAGTTTCATAAGAACTTTTAATAAGAATTTTTTTAAAAAGAAAAATTTTATGGATCCTTTAAAAGTTAATCAAGTTTTAAACCCTATTAAAAAGGTCAATGATAGTATTTATTCTCAGCCGAATGTAATGATACTAGTTATGGAAAGTTTTGGTCGTGAATATATTGGTGCGTTTAATAAAAATAGAAATATCGAAAATTATGTAAGTTATACTCCTTTTTTAGATTCTCTATCTAATAACAGTATGATTTTTACAAATGCTTTTGCTAATGGTCGACAATCAATTGAAGCATTACCATCAATTTTAGCCAGTGTACCATCATTTAAAATACCCTTTACTTCCTCACCATATGCTAATCAAGAGATTCAATCTTTAGTTTCAGTCTTTAATGAAAAGGGTTATACTACCTCGTTTTTTCACGGAGCTCCAAATGGTTCAATGGGATTTTTGGGATTATCAAATATTTTAGGGTTTAATAATTATTTTGGAAAAAATGAATTTAACGATAATTCCTTATATGACGGTTTCTGGGGAATTTGGGATGAACCATTTTTACAATATGTGAATAATACTACTAGTAAACTTAAAGAACCTTTTTTTTCCACTTATTTTAGTTTATCATCACATGAGCCATTCTATGTTCCAAAAGAATATGAAGGTGTTTTTCCAATGGGTGATGTTCAAATGCATCAAGTAATAGGTTATTCAGATAATGCATTAAGAAAGTTTTTTGAATCAGCTAAAAAAGAACCTTGGTTCGAAAATACTATATTTATAATTACAGCTGACCATACTAATCAGTTTTGGTATCCGTATTACTCTGCTCCAGTAAATAGATTTTCTATTCCTGTATTATTTTATCATCCTAACAATTCATTTAAAGGAGAAAATAATGTTTTAATGCAACAAATGGATATTTTTCCTTCGTTAATTGATTTATTAGGGTATGATAAATCTTTAAATACTTGGGGAAGAAGTGTTTTTTCAGACTTAGGCCAACCATTTTCGATTAATTACTCTGGAACTGTATATCATTTTTCAATGGATAAGTTTACATTAGTTTTTGATGGTAACGAAGTTATCGGAGTGTACGATATTGATGATTATTGGTTGGAAAATAATGTTATAAATGATAAAACTATTGATTTCACTAAAGAGGAAATATATTTAAAAGCTTTTATTCAAGATTATATGGATAGAATAATTGATAAAAAACTTAGTTATTTTAAAAGTTCTGAATAATCAATTTTAAATTTATTTATTCTTGGAGCTGAAACATTTAATATGTAAGGATTATAAGGGTTTTTTTTCTTATAATCCTGATGATATTTTTCAGCCAAGTAGAATTCTTTAAATTTCACTACTTCTGTTGTTATTTTATAATACGTTTTATTAAACAATAACTCTTTTATGGTGCTTTCAATTATTTCTTTTTCGTTTAAATTCTCATAAAATGCAATAGATCTATATTGAGTGCCACGGTCGGGCCCTTGTTGATTTAAAGTAGAAGGATCGTGAGAACCAAAGAAAACTTTAACAAGGGTTTTAAATGTTATTTCATTTGGATTATAAATAACTTCAATGGCTTCAGCATGACCGGTATTTCCTGTCATTACTTGTCTATATGTAGGATTAATGGTTTTTCCACCTGAGTACCCAGAATTAACTTCTTTAACTCCCTTTAAATTTTCATAAATACTTTCAACACACCAGAAACACCCTGAAGCGAAATAAGCCTTTTTATATTTTTGATTAGCATCGTTTGAATAAATGTTAAATATCATTAACAGAGTTATAAAAGTAAATTTGTACATTCTATATGTTTTTTAAAATTAGGGTTATAAATCTATCCCAAGTTAATTCTTTCTTGAGCTTAATTATATTGTTTATAATAATATTACCATCACTTTTTAATGCAAAATTAATTTTTGAAGCCAGTTCATTGACTCCAATATTAAAAAGATACCCTGTTTCATTATCATTTATAACTTCATTAAGTCCGTCAATGTTTGAGGAAACAGCAGGTATTTCAAACTGAAGTGAAAGCGATGTAATACCACTTTGAGATGCGTTTTTATACGGAATTATAATTAGTTCAGATGAACTAAACCAATATTTTATTTTTTCATCGTCAACAAATGTATTTTTAATTATAATGCTTTTTGAAATATTTAGTTTTTCAATCAATTGATAATATTTTTTCATTGATATATAATTTTCACCAACAATCAATAGTTTTATGTTTGGATTTAGTTTTAGAACTTTTGGCATACTTTTAATAAGGGTATCTAAACCTTTATATTCTCTTATTAAACCAAAAAACAAAATATATTTATGTTTGGTATTTAAATTAAGTACTTTTTTTGAAACTATTTTATCTTCTTTAACCCCAAATTTTTTTGGCAAAGGATGAAATAGTTTCATGCCTTTTTTTTCTTTCGAAATTTTTTGAATTTGATTTAAGACGTTTTTTGAAAGCGTAAAGTATTTATCTAATCCTTTTATGTATAGTTTTAACAGTTCTTTTTCGAAGAATTTCTTTTCGTGTGAAATAACATTATGAATAATTCCGATTTTTTTAATATTGTTACTAACGAGTTTATTTATAAAATAGTATGATGGTGAAAGTAATCCAGTCCAGTACGTTGTAATTATTAAATCTGGTTTTAATTCTTTTATTTTTTTTATTACTCCAAACCAATTAATTGGATTTATGGTATTTAAGATTCGATGAGATTTTAAGTCTATATTACATGTTTTTTTTTGAAATTGTGTTTTTCCAGGAAATAAAAATTTTGGATATAAAAGTTTAAAATTTATTACTACTACATTATGCCCGTGTTTAATTAGTGATTCACATAGTTCTTTATTTGTATCAGAAATACCACCTCTGTATGGATAAAATGGTCCTATTACAACTATGTTCATTTTTTTAATTATTCATTGAAAATTACCCAATCACCTTTTTTTATGAAATTTTCAGCTACTTTGTATTTGATATTTTTTGTTTCTCCAGTCGTAACATTTTTTATTGTCACTTTTTCATTTCTACCAATTTTTTTTACTTCTCTAACCACTGTGTCTACATAGCTATTAGGTCTAGAAACATTTTCACCAGCTTTTCTGTTTTTTGATGCAATTTCATCACTATTTAGTACTTCTTCTTTAGAAATATTGAGTTTTTGTTGCCTTCTAACACGTCTATCCTCCCTAATATTTGACGGATCTTTTGACGGAAGTTCACCGTTAAATAAAAATAAAATTATGTCTTTGTTAACTTTTTCAATCATTGATCCAAATAATAAATAAGCCTCTTCCTTATAGATTACAAGTGGATCTTTTTGTTCATGAACAGCAAGTTGAACAGACTGCTTAAGTTCATCCATTTTTCTTAAATGGATTTTCCAAGCTTCATCAATTATTGCAAGTGAAATGTTTTTTTCAAAATCATTTACCAATGTTTTTCCCTCTGAATCATATGCATTTTTTAAATTTGAAACTACATTTAGTGTTTTGCTACCATCTGTAAATGGTACGACTATTCTTTCAAAATTATTTGATGAGCTTTCAAAAACATTTTTTATGACAGGGAATACTTTTGTCGCAGAGGAAATCATTTTTGAATTATAATATTCGAATGCTTTTTTGTAGGTCACTTGAAAAATTTCATCTTCGGCAGTTGATTTAAATTCTTCTTCATTATAATTTGAGTCCATGGAAAAGAACCTGGTAATATCGAATTCATAATCTTTATAGTTGTTAGTTGCTTTACTGTTACTTACAACTATCTCACATGTATCATAAATCATACTAGCTATATCTACCTTAAGTCTTTCACCTTGTAAACAATGTTTTCTTCTTTTGTAGATAATTTCTCTTTGCACATTCATTACATCATCGTACTCAAGAAGTCTTTTTCTAATTCCGAAATTATTTTCTTCAACTTTTTTTTGTGCTCTTTCTATAGTTTTAGTCATCATCGAGTGCTGAATAACTTCACCTTCTTCTAATCCCATTCTATCCATCATTTTAGCCACCCTGTCAGAACCGAACAGTCTCATTAAATTATCCTCCAATGAAACGTAAA
Source organism: Flavobacteriaceae bacterium (assembly GCA_965655865.1). GTDB lineage: Bacteria > Bacteroidota > Bacteroidia > Flavobacteriales > Flavobacteriaceae > MAG-121220-bin8. The sequence continues at coordinate 46,570 of CBFHJJ010000006.1, forward strand.
ATTGAGAACTACCTGGATCTCCTTGTCTTCCAGCTCTTCCTCTCAACTGTCTATCAACTCTTCTTGAGTCATGTCTTTCTGTTCCAATAATTGCTAAACCACCATTATCTTTTATTTGATCAGATATTTTTATATCGGTTCCTCTTCCAGCCATATTTGTAGCAATAGTTACTATTCCTGCATTACCAGCTTCAGACACTATATCTGCTTCTTTTTTGTGCAATTTTGCATTTAAAACATTGTGACTAATCTTTCTAATATTTAACATTCTCGCTAAAAGCTCTGATATTTCAACGGATGTAGTACCAATTAATACAGGCCTTCCTTGATTTGATATTTTGGTAACATCTTCAATAACTGCATTATATTTTTCTCTTTTTGTTTTATATATGAGATCATTTTGATCTTTTCTAGCAATTGGTTTGTTTGTAGGGATTTCAACAACATCTAACTTATAAATATCCCATAATTCTCCAGCTTCTGTAATAGCAGTTCCTGTCATTCCCGAAAGCTTGCCATACATTCTGAAATAATTTTGTAGAGTTATAGAAGCAAAAGTTTGAGTAGCATCTTCAATTTTTACATTTTCTTTTGCTTCAATTGCTTGATGAAGTCCGTCAGAATATCTTCTTCCATCCATAATTCTCCCAGTTTGTTCATCTACAATCTTAACTTTGTTATCCATTACTACATACTCAGTGTTTTTTTCAAAAAGAGTGTATGCTTTTAATAATTGATTAAGGGTATGAATTCGTTCGCTTTTAGTAGCAAAATCATTATAAACTTTTTCTTTCTCCTCAACTTCTTTAACTAAATCAAGCTTTTTACTTTCAATTTGAGTTAATTCAATTGAAAGATTAGGTAAAACAAAAAAATTGGAATCTTCATTTTTATTTGAAATAGTGTCTATCCCTTTATCAGTTAATTCAATTTGGTTGTTTTTTTCGTCAATAACAAAAAATAAGTCTAAATCAACTTTAGGCATTTCTCTGTTGTTATCTTGCATATAAAAATTCTCAGTTTTCTGAAGTAACTGTTTAATACCTTCTTGACTTAAGTATTTTATTAATGCGGAATTTTTTGGAAGACCCCTGTAAACCTGTAAAAGATGAAAGCCTCCATCTTCCTTGTTTCCATCGGAAATTAATTTTTTTGCTTTTGATAAAATTTGAGTTAATAACTCTTTTTGTTTTTTTACAATATCATAAATTCGAGGTTTTAATTCATCGAATTCATGAATATCTCCTTTAGGAACAGGACCTGAAATTATAAGCGGTGTTCTTGCATCATCAACAAGAACAGAATCAACCTCATCAACAATTGAATATGCATGTTTTCTTTGAACTAAATCTTTTGAAGAGTGAGCCATATTATCTCTCAAGTAATCAAATCCAAATTCATTATTAGTTCCATATGTAATATCTGCATTATATGCTTTTCTTCTTTCTTCAGAATTAGGAGAATGATAATCGATACAATCAATACTTAATCCGTGGAATTCAAAAATTGGTGCCATCCATGCACTGTCTCTTTTAGCTAAATAATCATTAACGGTAACCAAATGAACTCCGTTTCCAGTAAGCGCATTTAAATATACAGGTAGAGTGGCAACTAATGTTTTCCCTTCACCAGTTTGCATTTCAGCAATTTTTCCTCTGTGAAGAACAATACCGCCAATCAACTGAACATCATAGTGGACCATGTCCCATGTAACTTCTTTTCCAGCAGCATTCCATTTATTTGACCAAATAACACTATCTCCGTCTGTTTTAACATAAGTTTTCTCAGAAGATAATCTCAGATCAAATTCATTTGCTTTGACTTTAATTTCAGAATTTTCTTTAAATCTTTTTGCAGTTTCTTTTACAACAGCAAAAGCCTGTGGGAGAATTTGATTTAAAACTTCTTCAACTTTTTTATTTGACTCGTTATTAATTGTATCTATTTCAGTGTAATATTCATCTTTTTCATCAATGTTGATTGAAGATTGTATTTTAGAATTTAAACTTTCTATTTTTGTATTAAATGGACTTCTTGAATCTTTAATAATATTCTTAAAAAAGATTGTTTTGGATCTAAGTTCATCGTGTGTCAATGAAGAAAATTCTTTCTCAAATACTAATATTTGCTTTACAATTCCTTCAACCTCCTTTAAATCTTTTTTTGATTTACTTCCTACAAAAACATTTAATATAGAATTTATAAAGCTCATTATTATTTTTTTCTAATCAAATTTAAGTAAAAAAAAAGCCTCAAATGAGACTTTTAATAAAGTTTTTTATGGTTAATATTCATCCTCGTTCCAAAGATAGTCTTCATCAGTTGGATAATCTGGCCAAATCTCAAGTATTGATTCATAAGTTTCTTCTTCTTCTTCTTCAATTTCCTGTAGATTTTCTATTACTTCTAAAGGAGCACCAGTACGAATACAAAAATCAATTAATTCATCTTTGTTTGCAGGCCAAGGTGCATCTGTCAAATAGGTAGCTAGTTCAAGAGTCCAATACATATTTTTAAATTATAATATTTGCAAAAATAATTTTTTATCTGACTCTTACAACGTTTTATTAAGAAATTTAATTTTATTTTTTTTTGGCAAAATAAAATAAGAATATAATTGAAAAGAAAAATAGTGAAATTCTATATATAAAATCACCATACTTTGCATAAAAAGTCAGTTCATTCGATATAAATACAGTATTATTAATTATTCCTTTTTTTTCATAATCAATGCTTTCAATTACATCTCCTTTATCATTAATTACCGCAGAAATTCCAGTATTTGCACTTCTAACTATATATCTTCTTAGCTCAATTGACCTTAACTTAGAATAACTTAATAATTGTCTATGTCCGGGAGAATTACCCCACCATCCATCATTTGTTATTATTGCGATTAATTGTGCTCCATTTCTTACATACTCTGTCATAAATTCTCCATACATTGATTCATAACATATTACTGGTGCCACTAATACATTTGATTTAGTTTTAAATACTGCTCTATTTTGCTGAGTTGCTCTGGACATTACAGTTCCACCAAAATCAATAAGTAGATTTCCTAAAATTGGTTCTAAAATTGCTTTGTAAGGTAAATTTTCAACACCAACAACAAGTTTTGATTTATGATAAATTTGATCTGTATTTGAGTTAATAAAACTACTGTTATAAATATCAACCCAAATACTATCTCGAACGTAATTTGAACTTATTGATTTTTCTCTTGCTGAAGTGTAAATTTTATAAAATTGTATTCCACTAATAATTTCAGAATTTTTTTCATTAAGGTAGTTGTCTAAATTTTTATAAAATGGTGTATTAAAAAAATTATTTATTTGGTAACCCGGGCTTTCAGAAAAATATGTCTCAGGTGTAATTATTAATTTATTATTGAAAATATTATCTTCTGTATTCTTTTTGAATTCTTGTAATATTTCAAGGTTTGTCCTTCCGTATTTACTAGTATAGGGATCAATATTTGGTTGTACTATAGCTATGTCAAGCTCATTTCCTTTTTTTGTATCTAAATTATACATGTAAAGAGAAATTATAATTGGGAAAGAAACAAATAATAAACCAATTGATAATTTATTTAAATAATATTTTTTGATTAAATATTTGTTGAATGCTTTATAAAAAATAATATTTACAATTAAAATCCATAACGATCCGCCCAGTGTTCCTGTAAATTCAAACCATTGTACTAGTTTGTGCGATTCAGAAAAAACATTTCCTAAAATTAAAGATGGCCAGGAAAATTCCCAACTTAAATTAAATTTTTCAAAAACAATCCAAGAAGAGATAAAAAAAATAACTCCTAATTTGTGCCCTAGTTTTTTGGATATCAAACTGTAGGAGGTGAAAAATAATGCCATTAAAAAAGAGTAGAGACCTATTGCAAATAACATTCCAAAAACAGTAGAATTAATTAACCACCACGATGTAATTAAATTCCAAATAACAAAACTTAATAAACTGTAAAAAAAGATATGTAAAGAAGATTTGTCTCTTAATTCTTTTTCAATTAGTAGTAATGGCACAAAAGCTATAAAAATTAAAAAAACTAAACCTTTAACCGGCCAGGACAATCCAAAAAGCAATCCTGAAAATATGCTAAGTAATATATATTTTTTGGCCAAAATTAATTTTTTGTTTAAGTTTTACAAGTTAATAAAAACTCATTTCTAAATATATAAACTATTTGTTCTTTCAATATTATATAAAATCATTAATTTTATTGTGTGAAACTATTAAATTTTATTCCAAATTTATTAACTCTTTCAAATCTTTTTTTTGGTTGTATTGCTGTTGTATACGGAGTAGTGGGAGACTTTGAGAAATTAGCCTTATTTGTTTCTTTAGGTTTAATTTGTGATTTTTTTGATGGTTTTTTTGCTAGATTACTTAAGGTTGATTCTAAACTTGGTATTCAATTAGACTCATTGTCTGATTTAGTAACTTTTGGTATGACTTCATCAATAGTGATGCTTAATTTAATAGGGAATTCCTCATTTGTAATTGAAAACTCTTCTAGTTTTTTAGTTTCTCTTATACCTTATATAGCTTTTTTAATAACACTTTCTTCGTCATTTAGGTTAGCTAAATTTAATATCAGTGACATTAGTACTGATTTTAAGGGACTTCCAACTCCAGCCAATGCAATCTTTATTGTTTTTCTTCCAGAATTTATTGAATATTTTCAGTTAGAAACAATCTTTGAAAATATTTTTATTTTATTAGTAATAGTATGCTTATCATCATTTCTTTTAATTTCTAATCTAAATATGTTTTCATTAAAGATTAAAAATTTAAGATTTAATCAAAATAAAGCTTTGTATGTTTTGTTTTTTTCTTCAGTAATTCTTTTTGCTAGTATAGGTTTATCTTCTTTAACTATAATAATTACTATTTATATAATTTTGAATTTATTAAGAATTGTAGTCTAATTTTTTCTTTCTAAATTCAAAATTCTGACCTAGATATAATTTTCTAACCATTTCATCATGTGCTAAATCTTCTGGCTTTCCTGATTTTAGAATATTTCCTTCAAACATTAAATATGTTCTGTCTGTGATTGCTAAAGTTTCTTGAACGTTATGATCGGTAATTAAAATACCTATGTTTCTTTTTTTAAGGTGGGAAATGATTTTTTGAATATCCTCAACAGCTATAGGATCTACACCAGCAAAGGGTTCATCTAGTAAAACAAATTTTGGATCTGTAGCTAAAGCCCTTGCTATTTCAGTTCTTCTTCTTTCACCACCAGAAAGTAAATCTCCTCTACTTTTTCTTATTTTTTGTAAATTGAATTCATTCAATAAAGATTCCATTCTTGTAGATTGTTCTTCTTTTGAAAGCGATGTTAGTTCAAGAACTGCTTTTATATTGTCTTCAATTGATAATTTTCTAAATACAGAGGCTTCTTGAGCTAAATATCCAATTCCTTTTTGAGCTCTCATGTACATTGGCAATGTCGTAATTTCAGAATTGTCTAATGATATTTTACCTCCATCAGGCTTAATAAGACCTACAATCATATAAAAACTAGTTGTTTTTCCAGCACCGTTAGGACCTAGTAATCCAACTATTTCACCCTGATTGACCTCAATGGAAATGTCATTCACAACTTTTCTTCCTTTATACGACTTGAAAATACCTTGAGCTGTTAACTTCATTTTTTATTTTTCTCTTTTCTGATAACAAATTTAGAAATATAAATGCTAATCTGGTATAATATTATTATTGGAATAGCAACTATAATCTGACTAGCAATGTCAGGAGGAGTAATTACTGCGGATAAAGTTAAGACTATAATTAATGCAAATTTTCTATACTTCACCATTATTTCAGGTGTAATTACACCAATTTTAGTTAAAAAATAAACTATAATTGGTAATTCAAAAATAAGACCTGATGCTAACACAGAAGCCCTGACAAGCCCAACATAACTATCTAAATCAAAATCATTAAAAATTTCACTACTAACGCTATAGGATCCTAAAAAATTTATGGAAAGTGGGGTAACAATATAATATCCAAAAAGAACGCCTATAAAAAACAAAAAAGAGGAAATAACAATGAACCCTCTTGCATTACTTTTTTCATTTTCATATAAACCTGGACTTATGAAGCTCCAAAATTGATAAATTACATAGGGAAAGGACAAAATAAATCCAGCAGTAATTGACATCCATATATGTGCCGAAAACTGACCAGACATTGTTCTACTTTGAATTCTAAAAGGCATTTCATTGATACAAAAACTATCGTCTAGTCCTATTTTATTTGAAATACTACATAGCAATTCATATGTGAAAAAATCGATATTTTTTGGACCAAATAAAATTTTATCAAATATAAAATCTTTGGCAATAAATGCTATTGAGCCAGTTAATAAAATTGCTAATACAGATCTCAATAAATGCCATCTTAAGTCTTCTAGGTGATCTAAAAAAGACATTTCCTCAATTGAATTATTTTTCATAACAATCCTTCATTTATAATATTGTGTAAATGAATAATACCAGAATAAAAATCATTTTTAGTGACTATAATTTGTGTTATTTTATTTTTATTCATGATTGACAAAGCCTTTGTTGCTAATATTTTAGAGTCAATTATAAAAGGATTTTTTGACATTAAGTCTTTAGCTAATATATTTTTAAAATTAGATTCATTTGAAAAAACTCTTCTAATATCTCCGTCGGTAATTATACCAATTGGTTTGTTATTCTTGGTAACAACAGCTGCTCCTAACAGATTTTTTGAGATTACATCTATTATTGTTTTAAAATCGTCTAATTCTGATAACTGAGGTTTTAAATTTTTATTAATTATTTCATCAACTTTCAGGTAGAGTTTTTTACCCAAAACTCCTCCAGGATGATGTTTGGCAAAATCATTTTCATTGAACCCATTAATTTTGGATAAACAAATTGCTATAGCATCTCCAATAACTAGTTGTGCGGTTGTACTTGTAGTTGGCGCTAAATTATTTACACAAGCTTCTTTTTCTATGTAAGAGTTTAAAAAATAATCAGAGTTTTTGGCTAAATAAGACTTAGGTTCTGAGGTTATTGAGATAATACTTACTTTTCTTTGTTTTATAAATGGTACAAGATTTTTTATTTCTGGAGTATTACCACTTTTAGATAATAAAATAATTATATCATCATTTTGTACAATACCTAAATCACCATGAATTGCTTCAGCGGCATGCATGAAAATCGACGGAGTTCCTGTTGAATTCAATGTTGCAACAATTTTAGAACCTATAATTGCACTTTTTCCAATTCCACTTACAATCACTCTCCCTTTTGATGACTGAATTTTTTTTATTGCATTTTCAAAATCAAGTGTAAGAAATTTGTGCAAATTTAATATTGCATTTCCTTGATTTTCGAAACTTTCTTTAGCAATTTGTAAAATATTCTCTTCTGATTCCAATCTTGTTTTTTTAAATAAGGTTTAAATGTTATATTTAAGAAGCAAATGTACAAAATACCTGTCTACTTTATAAAATGTCTTTAAAAATTGACTTAAAAAAAGAATTAAAGTCCTTATTTGGTTTTTCTAAATTTAAGGGAAATCAAGAGCAAATAATTTCATCCTTAATTAAAGGGAACAATAATATGGTTATTATGCCTACAGGAGCCGGTAAATCTTTATGTTTTCAATTACCAGCCCTTTTACTTGATGGAACAGCTTTAGTAGTTTCTCCTTTGATTGCTCTTATGAAAAATCAAGTTGATGTTGTGAGAGGGATATCTTCTTATGACGGAATTGCACATGTTTTAAATTCTTCATTAAATAATTCTGAAATTAATGAAGTTAAAAATGATGTATTGAGTAAAAAAACAAAATTATTATATGTAGCACCAGAATCATTAGCTAAACAAGAAAATATTGATTTTTTAAATCAGATTAATATTTCGTTTTTGGCAGTTGACGAAGCACATTGTATTTCAGAATGGGGTCATGACTTTAGACCTGAATACAGAAATTTAAAAACCATATTAAATAAAATTAATACTCAAATACCTATAATTGCTTTAACAGCTACAGCTACAGCCAAAGTACAAGACGATATTATTAAAAATTTAGAGATTAAAGACGCTGAAGTTTTTAAGTCCTCATTTAATAGGCCAAATCTTTATTATGAAGTAAGACAGAAAACTGAAAATTTAAATAGAGATATTATCTCATTTGTAAAGCAAAGAGCAGGTAAATCAGGAATAATTTATTGCCTTTCTCGAAAAAACGTAAATGAACTTACACAATTTTTACAAGTAAATGACATTAACGCTTTACCATATCATGCTGGACTAGATTCAAAATCAAGAGCAAAAAATCAAGATATGTTTTTGATGGAAGAATGCGATGTAATTGTTGCTACAATAGCTTTTGGTATGGGAATTGACAAGCCAGATGTAAGGTTTGTAATTCATCACGATATTCCGAAAAGTTTAGAAAGTTATTACCAAGAAACAGGAAGAGCTGGTAGAGATGGAGGAGAAGGACATTGTTTAGCTTTTTACACACATAAAGATATTGAAAAATTAGAAAAATTCATGTCAGGAAAACCGATTGCAGAACAAGAACAAAGTTATTCTTTATTAGACGAAATTTCTGCTTATGCCGAAACTTCTATGTCTAGAAGAAAGTTTTTGTTGAATTATTTTGGAGAAAATTTTGATGAAATTAATGGTGAGGGAGCTATGATGGACGATAACATGAAAAATCCTAAACCTAAATTAAAAGTAAATAATGAAGTATTATTAGTTTTAGATTTAATTACAATTACAAAAGAACAGTACAAGACCAAAGATTTAGTAGCTTACCTAACTGGAAAAGAAAATAATTTATTAAGATCACATAATGTTGTTAATAACAAACTATTTGGATCAGGAAAAAATAATGATTCAGTTTTTTGGAATTCATTATTAAGACATTTGATAGTAAATAATCTTTTAAATAAAAATATTGAATCATATGGGGTATTAAAATTGAATGAGTTATCAAAAAAATATTTAAAAGATCCATATGATTTTTATATTTCAAAGAATCATGAATTTCATATCGAAGTTAATTCTAACTCAAACAAAAAAAATAGATCTTTAAATGACAAAGAACTTTTTAAAATTCTTATTTCGGAAAGAAAAAATATTGCAAAACTGAAAGGTATTCCCCCTTATGTTATTTTTCAAGAATCGTCAATTGAAGAAATGTCTTTTAAGTATCCAATTACAATTGAAGAGTTAAAAAATATTAACGGAGTTGGTGATGGTAAGGCCAGAAGGTTTGGAGCTACATTTATTAAAATTATTTCAAATTATGTAGATGAAAATCAAATTACTAGACCTGAAGATCTAATTATTAAAACTACAGGAACTAATTCATCTATAAAATTATTTATAATTCAAAGTATTGACAGGAAACTTCTTCCAATTGATATTGCAAATGCCAAAGGCTTAGATTTGGAGGAACTTATACAAGAACTTGAAAAAATAGTATTTTCAGGCACTAAACTTAACGTTGATTATATGGTTGATGATATTTTTGATGAAGATCAACAAGATGAATTATATGATTTCTTTATCGAATCTGAATCGGATGATATAAATATTGCAGTTGAAGAATTTGATAACGATTATGAAGAATCTGATTTACGATTATACAGATTAAAATTTATAAACGATATATCAAATTAATTTTTTAAAATATTTGTAACACTTTTATAAAGTTTAATTTATCTTGCGCCGTAATTAAATTTAAAAAAATGCAAGAAGGATTATACGCTCAAATCAAGACTAATAAAGGTGATATAATATTAATACTACATCATGACAAAGCACCTGGAACAGTTGCTAATTTTATTGGCCTTTCAGAGGGTAAAATAAAAAACTCTAAAAAACCAATTAATATTCCATACTATGATGGTTTGAAATTTCATAGGGTAATTCCTGATTTCATGATTCAAACCGGTTGTCCAAATGGTACTGGAACAGGAGATCCTGGGTATAAATTTGATGATGAATTCCATCCTGAACTTAGACATAATAAGCCAGGAATATTGTCTATGGCTAACTCTGGTGCGTCAACTAATGGGAGTCAGTTTTTTATAACCCATGTAGCAACAAACTGGTTAGATGATAAGCATACTGTTTTTGGTGAAGTGGTTGAGGGATTGAATATTGTTAATGAAATTCAACAAGATGACATAATAGAATCCATTACAATACTCAGAGAAGGGAATGATGCTAAAAAATGGAATTCCGTTGAGATATTTAATAATTTTATAGAAAAAAAAGAAATTCTCATTAAAGAAAGACAAATAAAAGAACAACAAATTATTGAAAATTTATCGAAAGGTTTTGAAGTAACCTCATCTGGTTTAAGGTATAAAATCTTAAACAAAGGGAATGGAGATTCTCCAATTAAAGGAGATAAGGTTAAAGTTCATTATAAAGGAATGTTAATTGACGAAACAGTTTTTGATTCCTCTTATAAAAGAAACCAACCTATTGAATTTAATGTTGGAATTGGTCAAGTAATTCCTGGCTGGGATGAAGGGATTATGTTATTAAAAAAAGGTGAAAAGGCAAAGTTTATTATTCCTTCAAACTTAGGTTATGGAGAAGCTGGGGCTGGAGGTGTTATCCCGCCAAATGCAACTTTAGTTTTTGAAGTTGAATTACTTTAGTTTATCCACTTAATATTACATCCAATACTGGGTTTTTGTATAGGATTAATTTCCTGTAAATTAATTAAAGAATTAAGTGCATTTCTTACATCTGTACCTGTTACTTCAATATTATTTCCAGGTCTAGAATCGTCAAGTTGTCCTCTATAAACTAATTTATTAGAATTATTAAAAATAAAAAAGTCTGGTGTACAAGCAGCATCGTAATTTTTTGCAACTATTTGAGTTTCATCATATAAATATGGGAAAATAAATTTTTCTTTTGTCGCATTTTTTTTCATTTCAATTGGTGAATCTTCTGGATAATTAATAACATCGTTACTGGATATAGCAATAAATTTGATACCAGAGTTATGATAATCGTTAGCAATTTGAACTATTTGTTGGTTTATATGTTTGACAAATGGACAATGATTACAAATAAACATAACTAAAGTTCCTTTGCTTCCAAATAAATCATCTGATTTAACTATTAAATTAGATTTTACATCTAACAATTCAAATTTTGGAGCTTCAAAGCCTAATGGGATCATTGCTGAGGGTGTTCTTGCCATATTTTACTTTTTTTTTCAAATTTAAATCTATTTTGTATAAATTGCACATAATTCAATATAGATATGCAAGAATTTATTTATTTTTTTGAAAACATTTCATCATTACAAAGATCATTAATTCTTGTGGGAGGAATAACTTTTTTTTGGTCTATTGAGTCCTTAATTCCATTGTTTAAATTTAATTATTCAAAATTAAAACATGCTCTTCCTAACTTGTTTTTTACTTTGACAACTGTATTAGTAAATTTTTCTCTTGCATTTATTCTTTTATTAGTTTCTGACTGGGTCTCAATTAACGGCTTTGGTTTATTAAATTATCAAAATTTAGTACCATTACCGGCCTACCTTATTCTGGGAGTTATTTTTCTTGATCTTATTGGAGCATATCTTCCTCACTATGTTCAACACAAAGTAAAGTTTTTATGGAAAATTCATTTGGTTCATCATTCAGATCATAAAGTTGATACAACAACTGCAAATAGACACCATCCTTTTGAAAGTATAATCAGATATGTTTTTACTTTATTTGCTGTTGCAATTTTAGGCGCTAACATGGGATTAGTTTTTTTATATCAATCTCTTTCTGTTATTCTATCTCAATTTAATCATGCAAATATTGATATAAATCCTAATGTAGATAAATTTTTAAGTTATATAATTGTAACTCCAAACATGCATAAAATTCATCATCATTATAAGTTACCCTATACAGATTCTAATTATGGAAATATTTTTTCTTTTTGGGACAGACTATTTGGAACCTTCAGTTTTTTAAATCCTTCGAAAATAATTTATGGTGTTGATACGTACTTTAACGAAAAAGAAAATCAAAGTATTACGAGTTTATTGTATAGACCTTTTGAAAAGCATAAATCACCCTCCAATTAATTTTTCTACATAATATCTGAGAAGAATATTGCATTCATTAAAAGTTTATTAGTGCCAAACCAAAAACCTCTAAAATTAGTGTTATCTGAAAAAACATTGATATTACCTTTCTTTATTTTGATATTAACAAACGGTCTACTATTCTTCATAGACTTGAGATTCTCCTCTGAAATATAACCACTTATAAGAGTGTTTGAGTTAGTGTACTTAATAGGATTATTAAAACTTAGAGAATCATTTTCAATAAAAATATTGGTGTTTCTAAAAACAGATAAGTTATTTTTATAAAAACCATAGTTAATTGGATGACTTAAATCTAGTGAAGTATTGAAAATTGCTCCGCTGGTAAGTTGAGCTCCGTAAAATTTACTTTTGTTTATGAAATTTATATTATTTGCTTTTGGCTTATTTTTCTTGAGATTAACAGATATAAATTTATTTTTATTTAACCAACTAATAGCATTTCTAAACCCTATTAAATTCCCACCGTTTTCTATCCAATTTTTTAAATTTTCAAGAGTTTTTTTACTATAATTATGGGATCCATTAACAAAAATGATTGTACTGTATTTTTCTAAATCTATTCTAGTTAAAGTGTTAGATTTAATTTTAGTTACAGGAATTTTATATTTAGTATCAAGTAAGTGCCAAATTTCTCCAGCATCATAACTTGATATTCCATCACCAACCACAAGACCAATTTTTGGTTTTGTGATATTTTTAAAACTATTACTTCCTAAATCAATACCCTCAGTTTTGCTAGTATTCACTCCAAAAAATTTAATTCCAGACAAATTAGTAATTTTCTCTAGAATTTTATTTATTTCTTCTATGCTTTTATTCTGGTTTTTAAGCGGAATTAATATCGTGCCGTAGTCAAATTTTTTGTTATCAATTTCAAATTTTTGAGTAGCTACTTTTAATCTTAAATTATTTTTTAATAATTCATAAAGAGCCAATGGAGTATAGTAATCATCCCAAGAAAAAAGATAAGCGTATTTACTTTTTGAAAGAATTTTACCTTTTGGTTTTTTTAAATAAAGTTTTTCTGTTTTTTCCTTTAAAATCAAATCAGCATATTCTAAATCAAATGAATGTAAAAATGACCAAGCAGAAACATCATAAAACAAACTGTCTTTAAATTTGGTTCTATTATCTAGCATTGCACTAATTAATCTGGAACTTCTTTGATTTTTTGGAATCAATAATGAGTTTTCTTTCTTAAATTCAATGCCGTTAACAATTCGATTATTATTTAATTTTTTTATTTCAATTTTATGTTTTTTTAATATTTCATAAAAGTGAAACAGCTTTGATTTATCTTTTTTGTCACCAACAACAATATATTTATTTTTGTTTTTATTTGCGATTTTCATTGAATTAATAAAAAATTCATATTGATAATCAAGCAAATTGTTCTTTAGTTCAAATGATGCATTCAAAGTAGATAACGAGGTTGTGAGTTGATTTTTAATTGTAAAAGGGAAAGATATTTCTCCGTTAATACTTTCTTGTAAATGCCCTCTTGAACTGCCTTGTTCAAATAATATTCCAATACTGCCATTAATATCAGGAAATGTAGATCCTTTTCCATAATAAAAATCATCATAATCTTCTTCACTGTAAAATAACGATCCAATTTCACTTAATTGTTTTTCATGATATTGACCAATTTTAGCAGTTAAATATTGATTTTTTTTTGGAGTCAAAGGATTTACTCTAGATGGAATTCCAGGTTGGTAGAAAAAAGTTGAATTAGTTCCCATTTCATGATGATCAGTTAAAACATTAGGATACCAGTTATGAAATGTTTCTATTCGAACATTTGACTCGGGTAATTGTACCGGTAACCAATCTCTGTTCATATCAAACCAATAATGATTAGTTCTTCCTTTCGGCCAATTTTCATCAAATTCTCTGTCATTACTGTCCGGATTTAAATTGATACTTTTATTTGAATTTGCCCAATGTGAAAACCTTTGAAGTCCATCGGGATTAAAAGAGGGGTCAAGTAAAATTATAGAGTTGTTCAATTGATTAATTAGTTTAGGATTGTTAGATGCAGCTAAATAATAAGCATATAATAAAGCTGCATTACTTCCACTAGGCTCATTGCCATGAATTGAGTATCCTTGATAAATTATTATTGGTCTATTATAAGATTGTTTTTTATTCGAACCATTTGTATATGAAAGGTGATTTTTTCTAATTTCATCTAATTTGTTCAGATTTTTTTCGGAGGACACTGTTAACAATAGTAGTGGTCTTCCTTCATACGTGTATCCTCTATTTTCAATTAAAATTCTAGAAGATGAATTTGCAAGAGCATACATGTATTGAACCAATCTATCGTGGCTAACGTGAGATGATCCAACCTCACCTTTACCTAATAAAAATGAATTTGGTTTTGGAATTTCTGGATTAAAATATTGTATTTCATCTCCAAAATAATAAGAAAGATCGTGTTTGTCTTGAGAAAAAATATTTATACTTATAAAAAAAAGTAAGTAAAATATTTTCTTCATTGATTTTTAATTTTAAATATCATCAAAATCTACATCAGTAAAGTTTTCTTTTCCTTCCTTTTCATTTGATTGATTTTCAGCTTTATTAGGTTCAGAGAAATCTTCTTTTTTGAAATCTTTTTGATGAATTTCACTAATAACTTCTAAACCCTTTTCATCTAAAATATATTTAGTCATTTCGTTTAAAAGATCAGAAAAACCTTGAAAATCTTCTTTGTAAAGATAAATTTTATGTTTTTTAAAATAGAAGGATCCATCTTCATTGGTAAATTTTTTACTTTCAGAAATAGTTAAATAGTAATCTCCCGCTTTTGTGGATCTTACATCAAAAAAATAAGTTCTTCTTCCCGCTCTTAATATTTTTGAATAGATATCATCAGCTGCATTATATTTTTTTTCTTCCATTTTATATATTATTTAAATCAAAAATGAATAAAAAAAATAAACTCACCAAATATTAATTAAGATCTTTTTCTTTGGATTGTTTAGAGTAAGTATCAAAATATGTTTTCTTTTCTTTCATAAGTTCAGTATGAGTACCGAAACTTTCTAAATTTCCATTATTAATTACTAATATTTTATCGCAATTTTTTGATGTTGATATTCGATGTGTAGAAATAAAGACAGTTATGTTTTTTGTTGTATTACTGATATTGCTAATTATTTTTTCTTCTGTTTGAGTGTCAACTGCGGAAAGACTATCGTCTAGAATTAGAATTTTAGGTTTTTTAATTATAGCTCTGGCTATAGCTAGCCTCTGTTTTTGTCCACCGGAAAGATTTACACCTCTTTCACCTAACAAAGTGTTATACTTATCTTTGAATAATTCAATGTCTTTTGTTAAGCCTGCTATTTTAACACTTTCTTTTATCTCTTGGGATGAAGCATCTTTCTTTCCGAATTTTAAATTGTTCTCAATTGTTTCTGAAAACAAAAATGTCGATTGAGGAACATATCCAATAGAATTTCTTAAAACATTTAAGCTAATATCACTTAATTTATTTAGGCCAATAGAAATACTTCCCTTGTCAGGTTCATAAATTCTGGAGATTAGCTCTAAAATTGTAGTTTTTCCTGAACCAACATCACCCATAATTGCGATACTTTCTCCCTTTTTGATAGTAAAAGATATTTTATTCAATGCATTTATATTAGTTTCTTTATATCTGTAAGAAACATTTTTGAACGATATATCACCGTCAACTATTAGATTAGAGTTTTTATTATCAATTATTTTATTAGGAACATTTAAAAACTCATTGATTCTTTTTTGAGATGCTTCTGCTTGTTGGATTATAGAGGTAACCCATCCTACAGTTGCAACCGGCCAGGTCAACATATTTACATAAATTATAAATTCTGCTAAAACACCTAATTCTATTTTATTATCCATGTACTGATTTCCACCAATATAAATAACTAATATGTTGCTTATCCCTATGAGTAAAATCATAAGCGGAAAAAACCAAGATTGAATTTTTACTAAAGACATGTTTTTATCCTTACTATCACTTGCTAATTTTTCTAGGTTTTGATTTGTATAATCTTCAATAGTATAAGTTTTTATTATCTTAATCCCGCTGAAAGCCTCTTGAGTAAAAGTTGTTAATTTTGATAAATATTCTTGTACTATTTTACTTCTTACATTAATGATTTTACTTATTTTATAAATAATAATTGAAAGGATTGGTAGAGGCGTTAAAGTGTACATCGTAAGTTTAGGTGCAACACTAAACATGTAAGAAACTACTATTATAAATAATGTTACTGTATTTATTGTGTACATAATAGCTGGACCTACATACATTCGAACCTTGCTTACATCTTCACTTATCCTATTCATTAAATCTCCAGTTCGATTATTTTTGTAAAAATCGAAATCAAGATTTTGATATTTATTATAAATAATGTTTTTTAAATCAAATTCAATATATCTTGAGACGTTTATTATCATTTGTCGCATAATGAATGTAAATAAACCTGCAATGACAGCTGAGCCAATAATTAATAAAATATTTATGATTAATCTTTCCTTCAAAACGTCAAGATCGATTGAGGATGAAATAATATAATTTTCAATCAAAGTTATTGAGTTTCCGACAAGGTTTGGAGCAATTAAAGCAAATATCCTTGCGGTTACAGTTATAAAAAAACCAATGATTAGTTTAATTCTGTATTTGTATAAAAATTTATTTAGAAATTTTAATTCTCTCATTATTAATTGAATTCAAATATACATCAATGTTCATTTAATTCTTTATAATCTTTAGCTTGATTTTTGAAAAAATAAAACTAGTTTTGCTCAAAATACTTAAAGTTCTTTTAAATGTTAAACAGACGTCAATTAAGAATAAAAGCTTTGGAAAGTGTTTATGCATTTGATAAGTCTTTAGATAAGAATATTGATTTTCAAATTAGTTATTTTTTAAAATCAAATAAAAATTTTTTTAAGCTGTACATTACCTGTTTCTCTTTAATTAAGGAATTACATGTTTTTGCTAAGGAATTACATTTAAAAAATAAAAAAAAATATATTAGTAAAGACTCCGATCTATCTCTTGATAAATTTTGTAATAATTTAGTATTAGAACGAATAAGTAATAACGAATTTTTACTAAATAAAACTAGGGAGTTGTCTGTTGATTATTGGGAAACTAGATCAGAACTAATTTCTTCAATTTGGAACGATATTATTGAAAGCGATATTTCTATTAAGTATCTTAAAGACGAAAAGAATAACTTTGATTTAGATAAGCTTTATCTAACTAATTTATTTAGAAAAGTAATAGCTTCTAATAAAAAATTATATGATTTTTTTGAAGACACAGAAATATCATGGATTAATGATTTACCACTTGTTAATTCTTTAGTTTTGAGTTCAATTAAAAACAGCAAAAAATCTTCAATATCTCTTTCATTAATGACGGATATTTATAAGAACGATGAAGATGCTGAATTTGGTGTTAAATTACTTAAATCAGTTATAAATAATAAAGAGATTTTACAAGAACACATATCCAAAATTACTCTTAACTGGGATAACGATAGAATAGCGCAAATAGACTTAATATTACTGCAAATGTGTTTGGCTGAGTTTTTGTTTTTTAAGTCAATTCCAATAAAAGCGTCAATAAACGAATATTTAGAAATTGCTAAAGAGTATTCTAGTAAAAAAAGTAACATATTTATTAATGGAATATTAGACAAATTATCTAAAGATCTTACCAAAAATGGAACTTTAAAAAAGAATAAAAGAGGTTTGCAATAATTTACTATTTTTGAATATATAATAATATAAAGAACATGAAATTTAATAAACACACAATAACATCAATTACAACTTCATTTTTAATTGCTTTTTCTTTATCATTTTCTCTAACGTCATGTGATAATGACCCATCTAAAAAGATTAAAAAAGAGAACGTAATGTCTACTAAAGATAGATTAGATAATGCTACTGATTTCCCTGAGATTAAATTTGAAAAAGTAAGTCATGATTTTGGTGAAATTCAAGAAGGAGTTTTAGCTGAAACAGTTTTTACTTTCACTAATGTTGGAAAATCTGATTTAATCATTTCTAATGCTTCTGGAAGTTGTGGATGTACTGTCCCTGATTATCCAAAAGACACACCTATAAAACCTGGAGAGGGGGGTTCGATTAATGTTAAATTTGATTCTTCAAACAGACCAGGTCTACAAAGGAAAGCTGTAACTTTAATTACCAATACAGCTAAAGGCAAACAAATTCTTAATATAAAATCAATAGTAATCCCTAAATCTTAAAAAAAATGGATTTGACAAGTTTGTTATTATTTATGGGAGCACTTTTTTTTCTAATGATTGTTGGTCCCATGAGGAAACAGAAAAAAGAAAAAAATTTTTTAACCCAATTAAAAAGAGGAGACAGGGTTATTACTAAAAGTGGTTTACATGGTAAAATTATAGAAATTGTTGACGGAAATGAATCCTGTGTTTTAGAGACTATGGCTGGTAAAATTAGATACGAAGTTTCTGCAATTTCTTTTGAAATGAGTGCTAAATTGAATGCTAAGTCTGCAAAAAAATAATTTCTTTATTAATTGATATATAAATCAATAATTCGACCAATACTCTTTCGCTTTGATGCGGAGAAAATCCATGATTTTATATTTCTGAGTCTGAAGTTATTGAGTTACATTCCTTTAGTTTTTTACTTCTTAAAAAAATACTTTAATGTAAGTCATCCTATTTTAAGAACTAAACTTTTTGGTATTGATTTTCCCAACCCTGTTGGTTTAGCTGCTGGTTTAGATAAGAATGCTAAATTAATTAGTCAGTTTTCAAGTTTAGGCTTTGGTTTTATTGAAATAGGAACAGTTACTCCAAAATCTCAATCTGGTAATCCCAAAAAAAGACTTTTTAGATTGTTAAGTGATCAAGGCATCATTAACAGAATGGGATTTAATAATGATGGTGTTGAACTAATAGCATCTAGGCTTAAGAAAAAAGGGAACATTATTGTTGGTGGAAATATTGGTAAAAATAAAATTACTCCCATTAACAATGCTGTTTCGGATTATTTGATTTCATTTGACTATTTATTTGATCTTGTGGATTATTTTGCAATCAATGTAAGTTCTCCCAACACTGAAAACTTAAGAGATTTACAGAACAAAGACAATCTCATTTATTTATTAAGTTCAATTCAAAAAAATAATCAATCAAGAAAAAAACCAAAACCAATATTATTAAAAATAGCACCTGATTTATCAAATGACCAGCTATTAATTATTATTGACGTTGTCACTAAGACTTCAATTGACGGTATAATAGCTACTAATACTACTGTAAGGAGAGACAATTTAAAATCTTCTAAAAACATTACGAATGAATCTGGTGGCTTAAGTGGAGCTCCGTTAACAAATAGATCAACTGAAGTAATAAGATTTCTACATAAATCCAGTAATGGTAAAATTCCAATTATTGGAGTAGGTGGTATTATGAATCCAAATGATGCAATTGAAAAAATTAAAGCAGGTGCATCTCTTGTTCAGCTATACTCTGGCTTTGTTTATAGTGGACCTAGTCTAGTTAGGCAAATAAACAAGACAATACTAGATTTCAGATTAAATCAATAGTCATTTTTTTTTATATTTAGCTTAAAATCAAGATTTTGAAAAAAATTGAAAATTACATTGCCAAAAATATTAATGAGTACAATGCTTTGTACTCTAAAAGTATAAGTCATCCTGAAGATTTTTGGAGCGAAATTGCATCGACTTTTGATTGGAGAAATAAGTGGACAAAAACTTTAGAATATGATTTTAATAAACCAGAGTTCAAGTGGTTTTTAAATGGAAAGTTAAATATTACCGAAAACTGTTTAGATAGACATTTAAAAGTTCATCCAAACAAAACTGCAATTTTATTTGAACCAAATGATCCCAGCGAATCAACTCAAAAAATATCTTACAAAGAGCTCCATCGTAGGGTTTGTATTTTTGCAAATGTATTAAAAAGCAAAAGTGTTAAAAAGGGTGACAGGGTTTGTATTTACATGCCTATGGTTCCTGAACTAACTATTGCGGTTCTAGCTTGTGCTAGAATTGGAGCAGTGCATTCAGTTGTTTTTGCTGGATTTTCAGCAACTGCTTTAGCGGCTAGAATTAAAGATTCTGAATGTAAAGTTTTGCTAACAGCAGATGGAAGTTTTAGAGGCTCTAAAGAAATAGATTTAAAAACCATAGTTGACGAAGCATTACTTGAATGTAGTTCCATTAAATCTACAATTGTTTTAAAAAGAATTGGAAGTGATATTCAAATGAATGTTAATGAGTCTTGGTGGCATGATGAAATAAAAAATGTTTCATCTGATTGTATCGCTGAAGAAATGGATTCAGAGGATATGTTGTTCATATTGTATACATCCGGTTCAACAGGAAAGCCAAAAGGAATGGTTCATTCATGTGGTGGATATATGATTTACTCCTCATACACTTTTTTAAATGTTTTTCAGTACAAAGCAAATGATATTTATTGGTGTACAGCTGATATTGGTTGGATTACAGGACATAGTTATATAGTTTACGGACCATTACTTTCAGGTGCAACATCTGTTATGTTTGAAGGAGTACCGTCTTATCCAGATTATTCAAGATTTTGGAACATAGTTGAAAAACATAAAATAACTCACTTTTACACTGCACCAACAGCCATTAGGGCATTGGCAAAACATTCCGTTTCTTTAGTTGAAAGTAATGATCTTTCTTCACTCAAGGTCCTAGGAACTGTTGGAGAACCAATTAACGAAGAGGCATGGAATTGGTATGATAAAAACATAGGTAAATCAAAATGTCCAATTGTAGATACTTGGTGGCAAACTGAAACTGGTGGAATAATGCTTTCTTCTCTTGCTGGAGTTACAAAAGATAAACCAACATTTGCAACTAAGCCAATGATAGGAATTCAACCCGTTTTATTAGATAAAGATGGTAATGAAATTATAGAAAAAGAAAAAGAAGGAATTTTAGCTATAAAATTTCCGTGGCCTTCAATTGCAAGAACTATTTACGGAAATCATGAGAGGTATAAAAATGTATATTTTACAGCTTACCCGGGTTACTACTTTCCTGGTGATGGAGCCTTAACAGATGATGAGGGTAATATTAGGATAACAGGAAGAGTAGATGATGTAGTTATTGTTTCAGGACATAATTTAGGAACAGCACCAATTGAAGATGCAATTAACCTTCATGAAAATGTTGTTGAGAGTGCTGTTGTTGGTTTTCCTCACGAAATAAAAGGAAATGCGTTAAGAGCTTTCGTTATACTGTTAAATGAAGATTTGGATATCGATATGGAAAAAGAGATTAAAAATTTAATTTCAAAAACTATAGGTCCTATTGCAAAACCAGATATTATTCAAGTAGTTCCAGGTCTTCCAAAAACAAGGAGTGGTAAAATTATGAGAAGGATTCTAAGAAAAATAGCTGGAGGTGAAAAAAATAATTTTGGAGACATTTCTACATTGCTAAACCCAGAAATTGTTGAAAAAATTGTGAAAAAGTCCTAATGTGATTTATTCAAAATAATTAAAATTTTCACCCTCCTTTATTGTAAGTAAAGTTTCATAAATCAGTTTAATTACATTTTCTACATCATTTTTTTGTACCATTTCTACAGTGGTATGCATGTATCTTAGAGGAAGAGATATTAGTGCTGATGCTACTCCACCATTACTGTAAGCAAATGCATCTGTGTCAGTCCCTGTACTTCTTGACGAGGCGTGTCTTTGAAAAGGAATTTTATTTTTCTCAGCTGTTTCTATGATTCTTTCTCTCAATTTGTTTTGAATAGCAGGAGCATAAGAAATGACTGGTCCAGCTCCCATAATGTTATCACCCTGAGATTTTTTATTTATCATTGGAGTTGAGGTATCGTGGCACACATCAGTCACTATAGCTATATTAGGTTTGATTCTTTGGGTAATCATTTCTGCACCTCTCAATCCAATTTCTTCTTGAACTGAGTTAGTTATGTAAAGTCCAAAAGGTAATTTCTTTTTATTTTCATAAAGTAGTCTTGCAACCTCTGCGATCATAAAACCTCCAGCTCTATTGTCAATTGCTCTACAAACAAATTTATTTTTATTTAAAACATGAAATTTATCAGGGTAAGTTATTACACATCCCACGTGAACTCCCATTTTTTCAACTTCTTTTTTATCTTTCGCACCTATATCAATGAAAATTGTATCCATAGTTGGTTGCTCTTCTTTTCCTGGTTTTCTTGTATGAATAGCTGGCCAACCAAAAACACCTTTAACGATACCTTTTTTGGTATGAATATCTACCCATTTGGATGGGGCAACTTGATGATCACTTCCTCCATTTCTAATTACATATATAAGACCGTTTTCTGTTATGTAATTGACATACCATGATATTTCGTCAGAATGTCCTTCGATAACTACCTTGAATTCTGCTTCTGGATTAATAACCCCAACTGCAGTACCATATGTATCAGTAATAAATTCATCTACGTAAGGCTTTAAATAATTCATCCAAATTTTTTGACCTTCCCACTCATAGCCAGTTGGAGAGGGGTTGTTTAAGTAGGTTTCAAGAAATTTTAAAGATTTACTATTAAGAATTTTTTTATCTGACATTTGAAATATTTTGAATCAAAAATACATAATTACTTAAATATATTGGTGTAATTTTAAAAAATGAAAAATTTAATTTTTTTTCTTTCATTAATTATGGTAACGACTTCTTATTCGCAAGTTGATAATGTTGATGCTTTGATATTAGTGGAAGGAGATTCAATTCCTTATAAGTCTATTGATTTGGAAGGGATAACTATTTTTCCAAAATTAGAATTTAATAATTACAAAGATAAGTTAAGGTATTATACCATTAAGAGGAAAACCTTAAAAGTATATCCTTATGCAATAGTAGCTTCTGAAAGATTGAGTAAATTAAACGAAAGATTGAAATTGATTAATACAAGAGCAGGTAAAAAAAAATATACTAGGTTAGTTGAGAAATATATTGAAAAAGAATTATCGGCTCAATTAAAAAAGTTAACAAGAACGGAAGGTCAAATATTAATTAAATTAATATATCGTGAAACTGGCGAAACAGTTTATGATTTAGTTAAGAAATTAAGAAATAGTCTTAGAGCGTTCTCTTACAACTCGTTAGCTAAACTTTTTGATATTTCTATTAAAACTGGATACGATCCTGTTCAAGATGATGAAGACGCGATTATTGAAGATGTTTTAAAAAGAGCTTATGGTAATAAGACCATACAATTAGAGTTAAATCCAACAAAAAAATAATTTTTTATCATTTATTTATATGATAAGAATTGATGTTATTGATAAATATTTTAATTTTTTATAATTAAAGTTTGTGGGATTAAAAAAGCAGTGTATATTTGCACTCGCATTACGGAAGATGTAGTGTTAAAGTTCATTGAAAATATTGAGATAGACAGCGTAA
>CBFHJJ010000007.1:0-4635 GCA_965655865.1 Flavobacteriaceae bacterium
ATGACTTAATTGATTTTTGTGTAAAAAATAATTTTGAAAATATTTTTCTAATTGGTATTGAGTTTTTTAAACAAAAAGACAAATTTCAAATGCCTTTTTTTTATAAAACTAAAGATGGATTTAATAATCATATTAAAAAGTTTCCAATAACTTCAAAATATATACTTATTAAAGGCTCAAGAGGTATGAAAATGGAAGACTTGACAAATTTTATTTAATAGTAATGAACAGAATAATTTTATTTTTATTTATAACTGTATTTATTGGCTGCAATAATCCGATTTCGTGGAAAAATTATGATGAATCTGATGAGATTAGACAAAGTAAAAGTAATGCTAATAAAAGAATGCAATTCAAATTAATTCAAT
Organism: Flavobacteriaceae bacterium; assembly: GCA_965655865.1. Taxonomy (GTDB): domain Bacteria; phylum Bacteroidota; class Bacteroidia; order Flavobacteriales; family Flavobacteriaceae; genus MAG-121220-bin8. The sequence continues at coordinate 369 of CBFHJJ010000007.1, forward strand.
CTAAATATGACGTTAAAAACGATTGGTTTAAAAATATAAATAAAGAGCTAACTCAATTTAGTAAAAAAGAATACAATTCTCTTAAACCGTTAATAATTGAAAAAAGCATTCCTAAAATTCAAACAAGTATATTAGACGGTAAACTTACTTATGAGAAATTAGTACTGTTTTATTTATACAGAATAAAATCTATTGAGTTCAACAAAAATCAATATTTAAATTCAATTATAAGTATTAATCAAAATATAATAAAAGAGGCAAGAGAAAAAGACAAAACAAAACCTGAATCTATTTACTCACTACATGGAATTCCAATTCTTTTAAAGGATAATATTAATTATGAAGGTTTAGCAACTACAGCTGGATCATTTGCTTTAAACAACAATATATCTAAAAATGCTTTTGTTGTGGACAAATTAAAAGATAATGGAGCTTTGATACTTGGAAAAACTAACCTAAGTGAATGGGCATACTACTTCTGTAATAACTGTCCTTCGGGATACAGTGCATTAGGTGGACAAACTCTAAATCCTTACGGCAGAAAAATATTTGATTCTGGCGGGTCAAGTTCAGGTAGCGGAGTAGCTATTTCTGCAAATTTTTCTAGTGTTTCATTAGGTTCTGAAACTTCAGGGTCTATTTTATCTCCATCATCAGCAAATTCTATTGTAGGTCTAAAACCTACCATTGGCCTTGTAAGTCGGTCAGGAATAGTACCAATATCTTCCACGTTAGATACTTCTGGTCCTATGACAAAAAACGTAATTGATAATGCTATAGTTTTAAAAGCGATTTCTGGCTATGACCAAAATGATTTTATGTCAGTAAATAGTACAGACATTGATTTAGAATCCATTTTAGATTCCTCTTTGAAAGGAAAACGATTTGGAGTATTCAATGAGTTTTTAAATGATTCCCTTTATTCTAATGCAATTAACAAAATTGAAAAGCTAGGTGGAACAATTATAAAATTCAATCCGCCCCAAATTAATTTTAATGGTTTTAGGAAAATTCTTGACTATGACATGAAAAATGATCTTCCCATATATTTTAAAAACAATAACGTTTCTTTTAAAGGTGTAAAAGATATTGTTGAATTTAATAAAGAAGACTCATTAAATAGAGCCCCTTACGGACAAGGAATTTTTAAATCTATTATTAGTGACTCTACTAAATTTGATGAAATATCATCAATCAAAACTAGAATCAAAACGGAAGGAAAGAAATATTTTAATACAGCTATTAAAAAACATAAATTAGATGCTATCATTTCTATAAATAATTACCACGCAGGTTACGCCGCTGGAGCATATTATCCCTGTCTAACCATTCCAATGGGTTATAATAAAAATGGCAAGCCTTTTAACTTAACATTTATTTCTGAATCTTTTACTGAAAATAAACTTTTACAGATTGGATATGCTTTTGAAAAAGAAACTGGATTAAGGGTTAATCCATTTTAATTAAATCGTTCGAAATAAGTAGAATATTTTGGTCTCAATGGGGATCTAATTTCAAACAATTCTAAATCAGAACTAGCCTTAAAATTAAGTTTAGATTCTTTTTCAATTTTAATAAAAGTTCCCTCACTTAGGTTTTTATTTTCATACATAAGATTTCCTTGTTTTATAAAAAAAGAATAAACCTTCTTAGAATCTAAATTAATTTCATGAGGTCCATCATCATATTTGATTTCATAAATTTCTATTCCTTCAGAATCCATTTCAAAAGGAGAGTCATTCCCTTTAATAGTTGTAATAGTTATGTTTTCTTTTTTTAATGATGGAAAAGAAGCATGCTTATAATCACTGTAGGTTGCAGGTTGTGAAATTGTTTTAGAAATGTTTGGATCAAACCAAATTTGAAACATTCGAGAATTATCTAAAATTTCTTCAGCATGAGATATTCCATTTCCAGATCTTATAATCTGAGCATCTCCTTTTTTTAATTCAATCCATTTGTTTTGTTGAGAATCAAAATGTTTTATACTTCCCTCGATAACAAAACTACATATCTCAAATCCTTGATGAGGATGTAACCCTATAGTACTTCTTAAAGAAGGAGTCCATGCATCTGCCCAATAAAATAAATTTGAATATGGCTTTAATTCACCTCCGTCTTGAGGGAATCCAATGGGTTTTTTTTCTAAAATCTCACCATTATTAAAATTTCCAGAAGCCTGTTCTTTCTTATTAAAAATTACAACTGACATATTAAATTTTTTACATCAACAATATTACAAAGTTTAATTATACAAAGTATAACTTTTAACTCTATGTAATTAATATTTTTGGAAACCAGCAGGTTAATAAAATAGTATTAATGAAGTAACTAATATTTATTTCTATTTGTTGTTTTTTAAATAATCTAAAGCTAGAGTAGTCATTGATCTTAATCCTGTAATCATAGCTGAATCATCAACATAAAAATCAGGAGTATGATGAGGAGCCGCCTTCAAAGGATCTGTGCCTTTTTTAGCTCCACCAATAAAAAAATAAATTCCGGGAATTTTTTCTTGAAAAAAAGAAAAATCTTCTGCCCCAGTAATAGCATTCATTGAATTAACATTTTCAGAGCCGTTTATTCTTTGAAGGGATGGTAACATTTGTTCATACAAATCTGGATCATTATAAGTTATAGGATAAGTAACTTGATATGTTATTTTTGCTTTAGCATTATTAGCTTCAGCAATATTTTTAACAATTTCTTCAAGCCTTTGTAATAAAACTTCCTTCATTTTGTTATCAAGTGTTCTTATAGTCCCTAACATATACAAACTTTCTGGAATAATATTACTTCTTACTCCTCCGTGAATACTTCCAATAGTAACAACGGCAGCAGCTTCAGTTAAAGGCATGTTTCTACTTACAATAGTTTGTATAGAATTTATCATTTGAGATGCAGTAACAATGGGATCTACACCTGTCCAAGGTGTTGATCCATGAGTTTGAACTCCTTCAATATCTATTCTAAATTCATTTACTGCAGCCATAATACCTTTAGGTCTAACATAAACCTGTCCAGCGCTAATTTGAGACCAAATATGAAGACCAAAGATTGCATCAACATCGGGATTTTTTAAAACACCCTCCTTAACCATTAACTCAGCTCCACCTTCTTCCCCAGCTGGAGCTCCTTCTTCAGCAGGTTGAAAAATAAATTTAACAGAACCAGGGATTTGATCTTTTATTTCATAAAGAACTTTTGCCACACCTAATAATATTGCAGTATGAGTATCGTGACCACATGCGTGCATTACCGGAACAGTATCTCCGTTATATTCTCCTGTCATTTTTGAAGCCCAAGTTAAATCAGCTCTTTCTTTGACTGGTAATCCATCGATATCTGCTCTTAATGCAACAACTGGACCTGGTTTTCCTCCTTTCAGTAATGCTACTACACCAGTTTTAGCTATACCTGTTTGTGGATTAAGACCTATTTTTCTTAATTCATCTGCTATTCTTTCTGAGGTTTTAAATTCTCTATTACTAAGTTCTGCATTTTCATGAAACCAATGTCTCAATTCAATAACTTGATTTTCATAGCTAGAAATTAGATCAGAAATTTTTTTATCAAATTTTTGGGAAAAAGAAAAAAAAGAAACAAACAGTATTAAAACAGACAAATACTTTTTCATAATGATATTATACTAAGTTTAAGTTAGATTGGAATACTTTACAAGCTTTTAAAAATGATTTATTTAGATCATTATTTAATATTCCCTCATTAAAATTTGAAGAAAAATTAGGAAGTGAAAACATAGGTACATCAAACTTATGATTAAATGAAATACGACTGTGAGCAGTTTCTAAAACAGAGAGGGCACCTCTTTCACCATCAGATGTTGATAAAAGCAACATAGGTTTATCCCACCAAACTATTTTACCAATTCTAGAAATCCAGTCAAATATATTTTTAAAAGCAGCAGTATATGACCCATTATGCTCAGCAAATGAAATTATTATTGCATCTGAACATTTTAATATTTCATAAAACTTTGTTGCTTTTTCAGGAATTCCAGAATTTAATTCTTTGTCCTCACTAAAAATTGGCATCTCAAAATCATTTAAATCTAAAATAATTATTTCAGTATTATTAAATTGAGTTGAAGCATATATAGAAAATTGCTTATTAATCGATTTTTTTGAGGAGCTTGCTCCAAATACTACAATTTTTTTCATAAATAGTGGGTCATACTGGATTCGAACCAGTGACTTCTACCCTGTCAAGGTAACACTCTGAACCAACTGAGTTAATGACCCGTACT
>CBFHJJ010000007.1:4730-65797 GCA_965655865.1 Flavobacteriaceae bacterium
GCAAACAGTTTATCAACTTTTCCATTAACATCTATCTCAAAAAAAACATTAACAACAGATTGTAAACCTAATTCTTTAGCAGTTTCAGGAAAAATAAAATATTTTTCAATATGCTCAGCTATAGTTTCATTAAAACAAATACTTTGATTCTTTACAGGAACTAATTTACATATTGGAAATACAGGATATTCTTTAACAACTGGATTATTTTCTTGAGATTGCAGAAAAGAAAAAAAGCAAATAAAAAAAAACGAAAGTAATTTGTTGAACATAAAATATATTTAAATAATGTTTGTTAAAAAAAGCTAAAGTACAATTTAGATAACTTTTTATTAAATTAGTAGAGTAATTAAATATTAGTTGTATGAAATTTCATAAATATATATTGCCTTTCTTTTTAATAGCATTATTGGGTTCTTGTGAAAATATGGATCAAGAAATGTCTGATGACGAATTAATTCAAGCTATTATTAGTTCAGAAAATCGAATCTCAGTAACAAAAAATGATCTTCCAAAAACAGCAATATCTACTCTGAATTTTAAAATGGGTAATGATGTGATTCGTTATGCAGAACTAGCACCAGAGCTTGGGTTTGAAATTGAAATGAAAAGTTGGGGATTTTTTGATTTTGAGTTAGATTATGAAAGAAATGATAATAAATATTTTACAACAGAGGGAAGAGAATTAGAATCTAATAAAGAAAACAAAGACAGTTGGGGTGACAAAAAAAATAAAGATAGTAAGAAAAAAAGAGGGCCTTGCTTTAAATTTGTGTACCCAATTTCATACACTATGGGGGATAACTCTGTGATTACAGGTGATAACAGAAAAGAAATTCACAATCAAATAAAAATCTATTTTGAAAAAAATGGTAAAACAAAAGAAAATAAACCTAGTTTAAACTTTCCTATACAAATTTTAACGCTGGATAAAAATAAAAAAGTTTGGACTAAAGATATTTTATCTATTGAAGATTTAAAAGCTTTATGGAAAATATGTAAAGGTGACAAAAAAGAAGATGGAGATAAAAAAAATGATTAATCGCAGTTTTCATAGATTTACACTATAAATTAATTTAATTAATTTTTCTAACCTTTCTCAACCTTTCTTTCCATTGATTATAGTTTTCTTTAGGCAAATCTGGAATGGTATCTAATGATTTTCTTAATAAATTAAATACTTCATTTTCTTTTTCAGTTAAATTAATAGTCGAAATAGGTTTCTTTTCATAAATATCCTCTGAATATTTAAAAAATTCACCTTTCTTGTACAGCTTATAATCCTTATTTTGAGCAAAAATTCCTCTATCGAGTCCTCTCGTTGACCACATTGGATTATAATAAGTTACTAAAACGTCTCTTTCCAGATAACTATCATCTAACAAAAGTGGAATTAAACTTTTTCCGTAAGATTCATAATTTTTAACATTAAGAATGTCTTCAAAAGTTGCATAAAAATCCGTTAGATCTATTAATGCATCACTAACTCTGTAATTCTTAATTTTAGTATTCCAATTAATTATCAAAGGAACGTTTGAAGCATGTTTAATTGTTCTTCCTTTAGAACCTTTTATCTGATATCCGTTATTTAAGGTTGTTACTTTTGTGTCTGTTCCGTTATCTCCTAAAAAAATCAAAATTGTATTTTTATCTAAATTGTTTTTTGTTAATGCGTCTGAAATTTCACCAATAACCTTGTCCATGTATGTAACCATTTCTGAAAAATATTTTGGATTATTGCCAATATTTCTTTTGCTTAAGTCATCCCAATCTTCAGAATCAGGCGTAGGACGAAAAGGATCATGAACTAATGCCATTGGATAATAAACAAAAAAAGGAGTGTTCTTATTTCGTTCAATGTAATCTACTATAAAATTTGAAAAGATATTGGGTCCATAATCATCAATAGTGGTTTCTATTTTTTTTCCATTTTGAAAAATATTTGGATTGGCAAACCTATCACCTCTTTCAGTTAACCACCATAGACAATACTCATCAAATCCGGCATCATAAGGTCTATCTAAGTTTTGGTTATTTTCTAAATCAAATTGAACTCCATTTAATTGCCATTTACCTACAATTGAAGTTTTATAACCGTTTTCTTGAAATAAATTTCCAAAAGTTTTTTGACTAGGGTTCAAATATGTGAAATATTCATAATTAACATAATTTGGTTTGCCAGTCATGATTTTAACCCTTGTAGGACTGCATAGGGGTTGAGAATAGGCGTTAGTGAAATTGATACCGTTTCTAGCTAAAGAATCTAAAACAGGTGTTTTATAATTAATAGCTCCATTTAATCCTAATGCTTCAAACCCAATATCGTCAGCCATTATTAAAATCACATTAGGTTTATCGATTTTTAGTTCAGTGCTGCAAGAAAAAAAACATAATGATAAAAAAAGAAAAAATATATATTTCATAATACGGTTTTTTGATTTATAAAAATTAGATCTTAAACACTTTTAAGACTTATTTATTTTGTTCCATGCAAAAAACATAGCTGAAGCAAAAAAAAATAAAGCGCCTAACGGTAATAAAAAGAAAGGTTCGTTTAGATATCCATTTTCATCAACATCTGATCCAATTATAAAAAATAAAACATAGCAGAATAAACTAATTATAAATAAAATTAATGGTAATTTTTTCTTCATACTTGATTAATTAACATTTAATAATTGTCAAATCTATATAAAGCTAATATTTTATTTTATTTTTGGACAGATTTAAAAAAATGAAACATATTACAAAACAAGATTTAAAAGATATGAATCGCATATATCGTTTAAATTTAATAAACAGTTGTACTGGCTATAAATCTGCTAATTTAATTGGAACAGTTTCTACACAAAACATTCATAATGTCGCAGTATTTAGCTCCATAACTCACCTAGGAAGTGACCCAGCTTTACTAACTTTCATCGTAAGGCCTACAACTGTTCCTAGAGATACTTATAAAAATATAATTGACAACAAAGAATTTACAGTTAATCACATAAATGTTGATGACATTAAAGAAGCTCACCACACATCTGCAAGATATCCATCTGTTATTTCTGAATTTGATATGACTAAACTAGAAAAAGAATTTAAGGATGATTATAAGTCACCATTTGTAAAATCATCAAGAATTAAATTAGGATGTAAATACTTAAATCAATACGAAATTAAAGAAAATAACACTTTATTAATAGTTGCTGAAATAAACGATATTTATTTCAGCGAAGAAATTATTCAAAATGACGGCTGGTTAAACTTAGAAAAAGCTAAAACTGTAACTGTTAATGGACTTGACGGTTATGCACTACCCAGCCTTGTAAGTAGGTTTGAATATGCTAAAAGAAAAAATGAATAATTTTATAGACACTAAAATTTTAGAGTACTCTGAACTCAATTCGCAAAAAGAACCTGCCTTATTGAAGGAACTCAACAGAGAAACTCACTTAAAAATTTTAAATCCCAGAATGTTAAGTGGTGCTTTTCAAGGAAGACTAATGTCACTTATATCTAAATTAATTAACCCTAAAAAAGTATTAGAGATAGGAACTTACACAGGATATTCTGCATTATGTTTATATGAGGGGTTAGATGAAAATGGTTTAATTCATACTATTGATAAAAACGAAGAACTGGTTGAAATTCAAAAAAAATATTTTGAAAAAACTGGAGAAAAAGAAAAATTCATTCAACATCTAGGAGATGCTCTTAAAATAATTCCAACAATCAATGAAACTTTTGATTTAATTTTTTTAGACGCAGATAAAGAAAATTATATAAATTATTTTAATTGTATAATAAATAAATTAAATAAAAAAGGAGTGATTTTGGCTGACAATGTGCTTTGGAGCGGAAAGGTAGCAGATGAAAAACAACAAGATGACACAACAAAAATATTAAGAGAGTTTAATAATATGGTAAATAATGATAATAGAGTAGAAACGATATTACTTCCTGTAAGGGATGGCATTTCTTTAATTAGAAAAATCTAAAATTTTCTTTTTATTGACCCTCCTAAATCGTCCATTTTTTCTTTCACTTCATCAATTTCTTTTTTTATTGAATCAGTATCAATTCCTTGATTTTCAGCACTTTTTTTTATTTCAGACTTAATATCTTCAGTTGCGTCTTTAACTTGACGAATACCCTTTCCAAGTCCTTTGGCTATTTCAGGAATTTTATCGGCTCCAAATACTAATAAGACAATTAATCCGATAAAAAGAATTTCGGGACCACTTATAAATAAGATCATAAATAATTTTATTAATGTAAATATAAAAAAAAGGTCAATTAAAAAATTGACCTTTTTTATTAACCTTTAACCTTTGATTTAAATTTATCAAATTCAGACTCATCTTGCTTTTTAGGCCATGAATTATTTGATGTATCAATATCAGCTGTTTCTAAATCTGGATCTAAATTAATATTTATAATTTTTTTATTTGAAGTAATTAATTTTTTTACTTCATTATCATTTTTTCTCCACACTTGAGCAGGATAAGTAACTCTTTTTGTTGTTCCATCTTCGTATTCAAAATCAACAATAATAGGCATAACTAAACCTCCTGGTTTTTCAAAAATAACTTCATAAAAGAATTTTGGAACTTCTTTGTTAGAAACTTCATTTTCTTTAAGATAATTATTAAGGAGTTTAGAATTTTCTAAAGGATCTTTGTCTTTAATACTATTAGTATCATTTTCAAAATTTTCTAAAAATACTAATGGTCTTAGTTTTGTAATTCCTCGTTCTTCCATTATTTTTTTCACTGCAACACTGGGTTCGTTAGAAACAAAATACTGATTCACTTCCTTAATTCCAATATCAACATAATCAGTTGTATAAAACCATCCTCTCCAAAACCAATCTAAATCAACAGCAGATGCATCCTCCATAGTTCTAAAAAAATCTTCAGGACTTGGATGCTTAAACATCCAACGCTTTGAATATGTTTTAAAAGCATGATCAAATAATTCTTTACCCATAACTGTTTCTCTTAAAATATTAAGAGCCGTAGCAGGCTTACCATAAGCATTAGGACCTAAGCTGTATACATTTTCAGGATTTGACATTATAGGTGCTAACGAATTTTGATCTACACTCATATAATTAGCAATATCTTTGGCTTTTCCTCTTCTAGAGGGATATTCTTTTAATGGATAAATAATATCCGGGATATCTTTACCTAATTTTTGTTCAGTAATGTATTGAACAAAAGTATTAATTCCTTCATCCATCCAAGCCCATTGTCTTTCATCATTATTGACAATCATTGGAAACCAGTTATGTCCAACCTCATGAATTATCACACCAATCATTCCAAATTTCACATCATCAGAATAAGATCCATCTATATTAGGTCTTCCAAAATTAAAACATATCATGGGGTATTCCATTCCAATTTGTTTTGCGTGAACAGAAATGGCTTTATGGTAAGGATAATCAAATGTGTAATCTGAATAAGTTTTTAACGTTTCAGCTACAACAACAGTTGAATAATCTTCCCACAAAGGGTTACCTTCCTTTGGATACATAGAAACAGCCATCACATCTTTATCTCCAATTTTAACTGCCATCATATCCCAAATAAACTTTCTTGAAGTTGCAAAAGCAAAATCTCTAACATTTTCAGCTTGAAAATGCCATGTTTTTTTCTTTTTTGAAAACCCTTTTTCGACTTCTTCTGCCTCAGCCTGAGTAACAATCATTACAGGCTTATCATATGTTTTTTTAGCTTTATTGTAACGTTTAATCATTTCCTTAGAAAATACATTTTTTCTATTTTGAAGTTCACCAGTTGCATCTAAAATGTGATCAGAAGGGACAGTTATTTTTACATCATAATTTCCGAATGGTAATGCAAACTCACCGTCTCCCCAAAATTGATAATTTTGCCAGCCTTCAACTTCGTTATAGACAGCCATTCTAGGGAAAAATTGAGCTATAATATACACTCTATTACCATCCTTATCAAACGACTCATAACCAGATCTTCCGTCCTGATTAACATGATCTTGAATATTATACCACCACTTAATTGAAAAAGAAAAACTTTCACCACTTTTTAAGATGTTAGGCAAATCAACTCTCATCATGGTTTGATTCACAAAATGTTCTAATGGTTTCTTGTTTTCATCAACAACGTAATCGATATTAAATCCTCCATCAAATGAATCAGTTAAAAATTCTTTTGTAAAACCAGATGGAAGATATGCGGGAGAAACACCACCTCCATCAATTAGAAGAGATGGAGAATCTTTTTTTCTTATGTTTTGATCTAATTGAACCCATAAATATTCTAAATTATCAGGTGAATTATTAGTATATGTTATTGTTTCGGAACCATAAATTCTTTTATTTTCGTCATCTAACTCAATATCCATTTTGTAATCAGCTTGTTGCTGATAATATGCTGGGCCTGGTGCTCCGGATGCTGTTCTAAACATATTAGGAGAAGAAAATTCTTGATAAAGTTGTCTAAACTTATTTACATTAATATTCTCCTGATTTCTTTCTTTTGCATCCTGAGAAAAACCAACAGATGAGACAAAAAACCCAAAAACTAGTAATAGTATATTTTTATAATTCATAATTATTTTTTTGAAATTTAAAATTAATAAAATTGTTTAGATATTTAATGACAGAACAGAATTATTAAATCTTGAAATAAAACTCTTTTTTATACCATCCTTTTTTACATGAACAATATTTTGTTGTTTACTATAAAGATCAAACAAAAGTTTATTGTCTAAACTAATAATATTAAAACTAGGAAGATTTTCAATTTCTAAATAAAACACAAACATGTCATTTTTATTTTCTAAACCTAAATAGTTTAATTTATTTTTAACATCATCAAATGAAACAGTGAGAAAAGTATTAAAATAATTATTAATATTATTATGATAGGTAGAGTCGATAAGTACCTGGTCAGTTAATACATGATTTATAGAATATTTTTTTTTGAGAGCATCTTTAAAATCATCTTTGAATAATCTTACAGTAATTTGAAGAGAATTAGCGTCTGTGAAATTAAAAAGGGATGTACTCACATAGTATTTATGAGAAGAAAACCCCAAACAAAAAACTATTAAAAGCAATTTTAATTTATTCATTTCTACTTTCATAAAATATATCAAATGCTTCTAAAACTAATCCATGATTAGATAATCTAAAATCATTTTGGATTGAACTATTTTCAATAGCTCCGATAACAAATTCATAAACTTCATCTTGCGTTAGATTATAGGATCTTGTAAAAAAACTAACACCATAAAACTCTATAACATCTAATGTAGTTATGTTTTGCTTATCCCAAACTCTTCTTTTTTTTAACCTTTTATAGTATCCACTTAAATTTTTATATAAAGCTTCAATATTAATTGCCATCACTGGTAAACCAATAAAAGGTACAATTTTTTCAATTTTTTCTTCTCTAATTCCTTTAAAACCAGGAATACCAACATCATCAAAATTTATTGGAACCTTTACATTAGAATTTGCCATATCGTCTAGTATATTTCCTGACAAGTTATGAGACCTAACTACTACATTATTTAATTGATTGATAAATTGATCAACATAAACTTTTAAATATGATTGGTCCAATATTTCTGCTTCCATTATAATAACTCTTGGTTTAATTTGAACTGAAGATATTACAATAGTGTCTTGTAGTTTAATTCCAATTTCAAAGATTCCGTTAATATCAGTTATTGTTTTAGAACCACTTGTCTTATTTATAATATGAATTCCACTAATGTTTATGGAATCATTTACAATTTCACCTTTTAAAACTTTAAAGTTTTGTTTAGTTTGTGAAAAACAAGAAATTAATCCTAAAAAAAAACAAACTATAAAACTAACTTCTATCGAGTACCTTTTTAAATTTATCACTTTGTTTAATTAGAAAATCTAACAGCTGAAATTCATTGCTTTTTTTAAATAAAAATTTTGAAGGAAATTTATCATCACAGAACAATAAAAATTCAGAGATATTTTGTTTTTTTAGCCCAAGATTTTTTACAAAAAAAGCATCATCGTAGACCTCTCTTATTAAATCACTTGGTTTATAATTAACATTACTTAATTGACTATCTATTTCTCCACTTTTGGAAGTTGATTTAGCTATCATTTTATAAAGATTTATAAAATTTAATCCATTATTGAATGTTCCTGCTTTTAAAATTTGGTTTTCAATTTTAGATGATTTATCAAAATTGTAATAAGTTCTTTTAAATTCTTCCTCCTTTAGATCTAAAAACTTTTCAGTATTTTCCGGACCAACAACTACTTCGTCTAATACAGTTACCTTTTCATTCACATCTATAACTAAACGACTTTTTTGAAGTATTTCTTTATTTATGACAACTGATCTTATTTGATATTGAACAGACGAAAAAACAAGTCGGTCATTTAGCTTAACTAACATTTCAAATTCTCCTTCACCATCTGTTATTGTAGCTTGTCTACTTGTATTATTTACTACGTTAGCAGATATCACATTGCTATTTTTATACAACACTTTTCCTCTGATCCAGGTTCTGTTCTCTGATTGAGAATAAACAAAGTTTGAAATAAAAAATAATATTAAAAAGTATCTCATTCAAAATAAAATTGAGCGGGAGACCGGGTTCGAACCGGCGACATTCAGCTTGGAAGGCTGACGCTCTACCAACTGAGCTACTCCCGCGTTATTACAAATATAAAAATTAATGAATTGTTAAATTATAATAATAACAACTAAATATATTATTAATTTTAACTTACATGAGTTTTATTTTAAAAAAAGTTGAAAACACAGATTTATATCCTCTTAGAAACAAAGTCTTAAGAAATAACAAAGGTTTTAAATACTGTAAATTTGATGGAGACGAAAATAAAGATTCAGTTCATTTTGCTGTAATTAAAAATAAATCAATTATAGGAGGGGTTTCTCTAATTAAAAACAACACTAATGATATTAAATCATTAATAAGTATTCAACTTAGAGGAATGGCAGTTTATAAAAATTATCAAAAAAATAAAATTGGTTCATTATTACTTAACAAAGTCGAGTCCTATTGCGTTAAAAATAATATTGACTGTGTATGGATGAATGCAAGATCCGAAGCATTGAAATTTTATTTAAAAAATGGTTACACAAAAACCAAAAAAAGTTTTAATATTGATGGTATTGGAAAACATTATGTCATTTATAAAAAATTAAATGAAAAAGGATATTAAATTTTTATTTCTTCTATTTTTTTTAATTTGTAATAAAAATTACTCTCAAAAAATTATGAATTTAGACTTTGTTAACGGAATTAAACATAATGATCTAGTTGGAGACAGTTTAAAACTAGAATCTCAGACATTTTTTGCTTTTAAAAAAATGGAGAAAGCCGCAAAAAAAGACGGTATTATTTTGAAAATTGTTTCAGCTCATAGATCTTTTGAAAGACAAAATTTTATTTGGAATAAAAAATATAACAAATTTATCAATGAATATTCATTAAATCCATCGGATGCTATTAATGAAATTATTCGTTTTTCTACTATCCCTGGAACATCTCGACACCATTGGGGAACCGATATAGACATCATTGATGGTAAATATCCAGATGAAAAAAATGTTTTAATGTCGGAAAAATATGAGAAGGGAGGAGTTTTTTATGACTTAAAAAAATGGCTTTCAAATAATTCAGAAAAATATGGCTTTTACCTTACCTACAACAATGATCCAAAAAGAAAGGGATTTGAATACGAACCATGGCATTACAGTTACAAACCAAGCTCCAAAAAATATTTAAAACTGTTAATTAGTTCTGATTTAGAAAAACTTTTCAAAAACAAGAATCTAAATGGTCATCAATATTTTGACAAAAAATTTATTGATAAATATATTTCAGAATTTATAATGGATATTAATCCTGATTTAAAATAAACGATCCTAAGATTATAATTATATTTGTAATGTAATATTAATCACTATCCTTTGACAAATAATAAGAAAGTTCTTTTAATGATTTTAGATGGTTGGGGTATTGCTAAAGAACCATCTGTTTCAGCTATTGACAAGGCACAGACACCATACATTGATTCTTTATACGACAAACATGCTAATTCAAAGTTAATTACTTATGGTGCTGGAGTTGGACTTCCTGAGGGTCAAATGGGAAATAGTGAGGTAGGTCACATGAATCTTGGAGCTGGAAGAATAGTCTATCAAGATTTCGCTAAAATTAATTTAGATATCGATCAAAATAAATTTAAAGAATTAAAAAATTTAAAAAATCCATTAAAAAAAGTTCAAGAAAATAAAAAGAAATTACACTTAATTGGTTTAGTTTCTGACGGTGGAGTACACTCTCACATCAATCACTTGGAGGCTATTTTAAAATTAACTGGTGAGATGAATTTAGAAAAAGTTTTTGTTCATGCTTTTACTGACGGAAGAGATGTAGATCCAAAATCAGGCAAAGGTTTTATAGAAAGAATTGAAAAACATACTCAATCTAATGGAGCCACTTTAGCAAGTGTAATTGGAAGATATTATGCAATGGATAGAGACAAAAGATGGGAAAGAACAAAAAAATGTTATGATCTTTTGGTAAGCGGAAAGGGTATTAAAACTTCGAATATATCAAAATCTATAAACGAATCTTATGAGAATAACATTAGCGACGAATTTATTGAGCCAATAGTTGCCGTTGATAAAAATAACAACCCAAAAGCTATTATTGAAAATGGTGATTTTGTTATATTTTTTAATTTTAGGACAGATAGAGGTAGACAACTTACTCAGGTTTTATCTCAAAATGATTTCTTGGAAAACGGTATGTCAAAACTTGACTTAGAGTTTATAACTATGACCAACTACAATGAATCCTTTAAAGGAATTAAAAAAATATATGAAAAAGATAACTTGAATGATACTTTAGGTGAAATTCTTTCAAAAAATAAAAAAAGTCAAATTAGAATTGCAGAAACTGAAAAATATCCACACGTTACATTTTTTTTCAATGGTGGAAGAGAAGAAGCTTATAAAGGTGAAAAGAGAATACTCTGTCAATCTCCAAAAGTCGCTACCTATGATTTAAAACCTGAGATGAGTGCTTATGAAATAACTGATGCTATTATTCCAGAAATTGAAAAAGGAGAAGTTGATTTTATTTGTTTAAATTTTGCTAATCCAGACATGGTTGGACATACTGGTGTAATGTCTGCAGCTATAAAAGCGTGTGAAACAGTAGATATTTGTACAAAGCGTATAATTGAAAAAGCAAAAGACAAAGACTATTCAATTTTAGTAATTGCTGACCATGGAAATTCAGATATAATGATAAATAAAGACGGTTCACCCAATACAGCACACACAACTAACATGGTTCCATTAATTTTAATTGACAACGATATTAAAAAAATTCAAAATGGAATTCTTGGTGACATTGCACCCACAATTCTTGATATTATGAATGTAGAAATTCCTGATAAAATGACCTGTAAATCTTTAATCATTTAAGAATGAAAAAAAAATCAAAAATAATACTCGCTATAATAATTGTTTCTCCGATTTTATGGATTTTTCAAGATATGATTAGGTTTAGTAATTCAAAGACTACAGAAATTACTGAATCTGAAGAATACACTGATATAATTGGATTATTTAATAGAGAAGAACTTTCAAATACCCCACATGCAGAATGGTTTAATCAAAATTATTCAGATTACAATCTTGATCAAGAAACTGTAAATAAACTAAAACCGCTATTTAAGGATCTAGAAATAACTGTTTTCATGGGAACGTGGTGTTCCGATAGCAGAAAAGAAATACCTGTTTTTTATAAATTAATTGATCAACTCAATTTTAATGAAGATTCAATAAAATTAATTGGAATGACATTAGAAAAAACCACACCAGATAGCCTTGAACTTAATCAAAATATAATAAATGTTCCAACTTTTATATTTAAAAAGAGAGGTAATGAAATAAATAGAATAGTTGAATTTCCGTTAGAAACAATTGAGAAAGATATATTAGAGATTTTAACTACAAACAATTATCAAAATCCATACGATTTTTAAAATGAGTTTAATTAAAAGCCTGGAAGAAATAGAGTTAATTCGTGAAAGTGCTCAACTAGTATCTAAAACCCTAGGCATGCTTGCTAAAGAAATCAAGCCTGGAATAAATACTTTATTTCTTGACAATTTAGCTGAGACATTTATTAGAGATCATAAAGCTGAACCTGGTTTTTTAGGTTTATATGATTTTCCTAATACACTTTGTATAAGTCCAAATTCTCAAGTTGTTCACGGAATTCCTAACAATGATATCGTTAAAGAAGGTGATATACTTTCAATTGACTGCGGTGTCTTAAAAAACGGATACTACGGAGATCACGCATATACTTTTGGTGTTGGTGAAATTGATCCAGAAGTTGAAAAATTATTACAAACCACAAAAGAATCTCTTTATGTTGGAATTAATCAATTTAAAGTTGGAAACAGAGTTGGTGACGTTGGCTATGCCATTCAAAACTACAATGAATCCAATGGATATGGAGTTGTCAGAGAATTGGTTGGCCATGGTCTTGGAAAAGAAATGCACGAAAAACCTGAAATGCCTAATTATGGAAAAAGAGGGTCTGGTAAAAAATTTCAGAACGGAATGGTAGTTGCGATTGAGCCTATGATTAATCTAGGAACATCAAAAATCAATCAATTAAATGACGGTTGGACAATTCTAACAAGAGATAAAAAACCTAGTGCTCATTTCGAACATAATGTTGCTATTATTGATGGAAAGCCAAAGCTATTATCAACCTTTGATTATGTTTATCAAGCATTAGGAATTGAAAGTGATGAAGAAGTGCCTTTTAAATAAATAGATTGAAACAACTAGTTAAATTTTTAATAAATATTGTCCCAAGGCCTTATTTGATATGGCTTAGTAACTTTTTTGGTCCAATTTTAGATATTTATTTTAGAGGAACAAAGTTTGTAGACCCAATAAATGGTAAATCGTATAGAAAATTCCTCCCTTATGGGTATGTTATACAAAGAGAAAATGCACTTAGCCCTGGAACTTTATCTCTTGAAAGACATAGATTATTATGGTTATTTTTAAAAAATGAAACTATTTTTTTTAAAGAAAAAATAAAAGTATTACACATAGCACCTGAACAATCTTTCTATAATATTTTTAAAAAACAAAAAAATATAAATTATACAACATATGATTTAAATTCTCCACTTGCTTCAATAAAAGGGGACGTTTGTAATATGCCATTTAACGAAAATTCCTTTGATTTTATATTATGTAATCATGTCCTTGAACATATTGAAGATGATCAAAAAGCTATGAGTGAAATATTTAGAGTTTTAAATATTGGTGGTAAAGCTATTCTTCAAGTTCCATTAAATCAAAATTCAAAAAATACATTAGAGGATAATTCAATCACAAGCCAGAAAGAAAGAATTGAAAAATTTGGACAATATGACCACGTAAGATTATATGGGATGGACTATTTTGAAAGGCTCAAAAAAGTTGGATTTGAAGTTGAGCAGATTAAATATGCATTAAATTACAATAAAAAGGATATTAAGAAATATGGAATAACAGAAAATGAGATTATACCTTTGTGTAAGAAATTAATCAAAAATTAATTTTTTAAAACCTTGACTGTAATAGGTTTGAATTTCATTGTTTG
Organism: Flavobacteriaceae bacterium; assembly: GCA_965655865.1. Taxonomy (GTDB): domain Bacteria; phylum Bacteroidota; class Bacteroidia; order Flavobacteriales; family Flavobacteriaceae; genus MAG-121220-bin8. The sequence continues at coordinate 18,420 of CBFHJJ010000007.1, forward strand.
AATCAAAATAAATAATCATTCCATCCAAAGAGTCATCAGTATTAATTAAATCCATAGATTTTTCGAGAGGCATAGCCATAAACGCTGTTGCATAAGCATCTGCAGTCATACAGTTTTCAGCTATCACAGACGATGCTAGAATATTAGTTTCATCAGCACTACCAGTATTAGGATTGATAGTATGAACTATTTTATCACCTGTTTCTGGATCAATCAAAAATTTCCTATAATTACCTGAGCTAGCAAGCGCACTATTTTTTAAAAAGAGTTTTTGCTTAGTATAATCTGGTTTTAATGGATCAGAAATTCCAACCTTCCAGCTGGTATTAGTTATATTGTTTGTACCACTAGCATACATCTCACCTCCTATTTCAATTAAATGATTTTTAATATTATTTTCTTTTAAAACTTTAGATAATAAATCAACACAATAGCCTTTAGCAATTGCATTAAAATCGAGATACATTCCTTTGTTTAGTTTAACTATTCTATTATTTAGTAGTACTTTATCAAAACCAATATAATTCATTATACTATCTACATTCACAGAGTATTTAGGAACTGTATTTGGTCCCAATCCGTAAGCATTTGCTAGAATACCTGCTGTTGGGTCAAAATAGCCCATGGTATGCTTCCAAATTGATTTTGACTTGTTAAATACTTTGATAAAATTGTCGTCAACCTCAACTAAATCATATCCATTATTAATTTTAGATATATCAGAACTTGAAATATAAGTTGAAAGTGATTTATTTAAATCAAAAAAAATAGAATCAGTTATAGATTCCAAATTCTCTAAGGGCTTAACGGAATTATATATAATAGTAAACTTGGTTCCTAATGCATAACCTGAGTAAGAGTAAGTATTATACCTCTTCGTACAACTGATTAATAAACTGATAAAGAATAAATAACTAATTAATCTTCTCGATACCATCATAATTTACAATATAGCTTGAATTCTTAAATAAAGGTAATTCATAATCATCAGAGTTTGCTAGTCCTACTTTTGCACACAATAATTTAGCGTCAAATTTATTGCAATGCTCTAAAATTTTATTAAGATTTTTAACCTCAAATGTTTTAGGATTTTCAGGATAAAGAATAGCTTTAACTATTATAAAATATAGTTGTTTGTTTTTAGTACATACAAACTGAGGGTTTTTTTCCAAAGAACTATTAATGGATAAAAATTCATAATTATCTTTCTCTAGATCTTTGCCAATGATATTCATTGCCAATCTATGAAGCTCTTCTTTACCTAATGGAACTGGCAATAAATTATCCTCCAAAGTCGTCAAATCTGACATTTTCCGGCGGAACTCCAAAATCATCAGCCATTTTTTCTATAGCTTGATTCATTAAAGGTGGACCACAAAAATATACTTCAATGTCTTCAGGGTTTTCGTGATGATTCAAATAATTGTCTATAACGGTTTGATGAACAAATCCAGTAAATCCATCACCTTCTCCATCTAAACCATCTTTAACTTTCCAGTCGTCTTCATCTGTTGGTTCAGAGAGAGCTAAATAAAATTTGAAATTAGGAAAGTCTTTTTCAAGGGCCTTAAAATGATCAACATAAAAAAGTTCTCTTTTTGATCTTCCCCCGTACCAAAAGCTGACCTTTCTTCCAGTTTTAAGTGTTCTAAACAAATGATATAAATGTGATCTCATTGGAGCCATTCCTGCACCACCACCTACGTACAACATTTCAGCTTCAGAATCATTTATAAAAAACTCTCCAAAAGGACCAGAAATTGTTACTTTATCACCAGGTTTTTTGGAAAAAATATAAGATGAAGCAACACCTGGATTTACATCCATCCAATTATTAGTCGCTCTATCCCATGGCGGTGTAGCAATCCTTACATTTAACATTATTTCTTTTCCTTCAGCTGGATAAGAAGCCATAGAATAAGCACGTTCGACTAATTCAGTGTTTTTCATTTTTAAATCCCAAAGCTTAAACTTATCCCATTCTAACTGAAACTTATTTGGATCACCTGGGTGTTCCTCAGGGTGAGACTCAATATTCATGTCTTTAAAATCTATATCGCATTCTGGGATTTCGATTTGAATGTAACCACCTGCTTTATAACCCATATCTTCGGGTATTTCCACAACAAATTCTTTAATAAATGAGGCCACATTCCAATTTCTAACGACTGTTCCCTCCCATTTTTTTATACCAAAAACTTCTTCAGGCACTTGAATAATCATGTCTTGTTTAACTTTAACTTGACATCCTAATCTCCATCCTTCAGCAATTTCTTTTCTCGAAAAATGAGGTGCTTCAGTTGGTAGTATTTCACCCCCACCCTCACTAATAATGCACTTACATTGAACACAAGTACCACCTCCTCCACAAGCTGAAGGTAAAAATATTTTATTATTGCTTAAAGTAGAAAGAAGTGTGTCTCCAGAGTTTACCTCAACTTCATTTTCTCCGTTAACTAATAATTTAACAGGTCCAGATGGAACTAATTTGGCTTTAACACCAAGTAACATTCCCACCAAAAGAAAGATAATTCCTAAAAAAATTACAATACTAAATAAAATATAAGTTGAAATTGTCATAAAAAAAATTAAAGTTTAATTCCCATAAAGCTCATAAAACCAATGGCCATTAGTCCAGTTATAATGAATGTTATCCCCAATCCTTTTAAAGGAGCTGGAACGTTTGAGTATGCTATTTTTTCACGAATAGCTGCAATAGCAACTATAGCTAGAAGCCAACCAATACCTGACCCAAGACCGTAAATGGCTGATTCTGTAATACCTGAAAAATCTTTAATCTGCATAAAAAGTGATCCTCCAAGAATAGCACAATTAACAGCAATTAATGGTAAAAATATTCCAAGAGCTCCATATAAAGCTGGAGAAAATTTCTCAACAATCATTTCTACTAACTGAACCATAGAAGCGATTACAGCTATGAACATAATAAAACTTAAAAAACTTAAATCAAGTTCTGCATATTCAGGTCCAATCCATTTTAATGCTCCAGCTTGTAAAAGATATTGATCAATTAAAAAATTTAAAGGAACAGTGATAGTTAAAACAAAAATTACTGCGAAGCCCATTCCAATAGATGTTTTGACAGTTTTAGAAACAGCCAAATAGGAACACATCCCTAGGAAGTATGCAAAAACCATGTTTTCTATGAAAATACTTTTAATAAATAAATTTGCGTAATCCATTGTATAATTTTTTATCCTTGTTCAATAAGTTTTCTATTTCTAGATCTTTGTACCCATATAATTAGACCAACAGTAATCAGAGCCATTGGAGACAATAACATAAGACCATTGTCTACATAACCCATTTCGTAAATGAAATCAGGAATAGCTTGGATACCTAATAATTTACCTGATCCTAAAAGTTCTCTAAAAAAGGCAACTAGCATCAAGATCCACGCATATCCAAATGCATTTCCTACTCCATCCAAAAATGATCTCCATACTCCGTTCCCAAGTGCAAAAGCTTCTAATCTACCCATAACAATACAATTGGTAATGATAAGTCCAATAAAAATTGATAATTCTTTACTAACATCGTATGCATACGCTCTTAAAACTTGATCAACCAATACAACCATAGAAGCTACAACTACAAGTTGAACTATAATTCTTATTCTATTTGGAATTAAATCCCTTAAAATTGAAATAATTACATTACTAGCTGCCATTACTGCAATAACAGACAAACTCATTACAATAGCTGCTTTAAGCTGAACTGTAATAGCTAAAGCTGAACATATTCCTAGAACTTGGACAGTTATTGGATTATTGTCATCTAAAGGATCAGTAAGTAAAACTTTATTTTTAGACATATTAATTTAGATTTAAGTTGTTATTTGATACAACAGCAATGCTATTAGATGACTTTATAAACTCAAAATAAGGCACATAATGTGTTATCCTTTCTTTAATCATATCAGTAACCCCATCACCAGTTATTGTAGCTCCAGAAATTGCATCAACTTCATGGTCGGTTTTATCAAGATTTGAAGGATCATTATTAGTTTTTGAAACAGTTATGCCCATAAGTTTACTGTTAGCATCAAATAGCTTTTCATCAGTAAATCTTTCAATAAACCAATCTTGAGTGATTTCAGCACCTAGACCCGCAGTTTCTCCAACATGATCAAAAACTACTCCTTTAATAGTATTTAAATCTTCCTTTAAAGAAATATATCCAAAAATCGCATTCCAAAGACCATTTCCTCTAATTGGAATTATGTAAAATTTCTCAGAATCAATTTCAGCTACATATAATGGAAAATCTTGTGTATCAGGAGATTTCTTTAGTTCTAGTGCAAGTTTAACATCTTTAAACACATTAACTGAACTATCTATCGAACCATCGCTTTGAACAGCTAATTGTTCTTTAATATATTGATCAAAAAGTTTTTCAGCTCCATCCCTATCAGTCTTTATTCCAACTGTTGAGAGAATATTTTGCATTTTTTCTTTTCTTACATTTTCATTTTGTAAATCTTTTAAAGAAAAAGAAGTGTAAGCTAAAACTGATGCTACAACAAAAACCATTAAAGTAGCAAATGTAAAAGTGTATACGTTTGAGTCTCTGTTCATGTTATGCTACGTTTAAATTAGATTTTAATTTTCTGTTTAATCTTTTTTTAATGTTAGATTCAATGACATAATGATCTATAGTAGGAGCAAATACGTTCATAAGTAATATTGCTAACATAACTCCTTCAGGGTAAGCCGGATTAAAAACTCGTATCAAAATACAAAACAACCCAACAAGAATACCATAAATCCACTTTCCTTTAGTTGTTTGAGCCGCAGAAACTGGATCAGTGGCCATAAATACTACACCAAAAGCAAACCCACCAACAATTAAGTGGTTGAACCAACTAAAATTCATCAATTCATTAGCTCCCCACAAATTGAATAAAAGTCCCGTTAAAGCAGCACCTAAAATACTTCCTAACATAATTCTCCAGCTACCAACACCTGTAAAAATTAAAATAAATGCACCTATTAAAACCATTAGAGTAGAAGTTTCAGCAATTGACCCGGGGATAGCTCCATAGAACATTTGAGAAACGTCGTATGGGATTGAACTTTCACCAGAAGCTAACATTCCTAATATAGTTTCTCCAGAAACTCCGTCAACATTTGAAGCCTCTGAAACCCATACTTTATTTCCAGACATATAAGTAGGATATGCAAAAAAAGCAAAAGCTCTAGCTGTAAGAGCAGGGTTTAAAATATTCATTCCTGTACCACCAAATGCTTCTTTACCAATTAAAACAGCAAAGGCAACAGAAAGTCCAACCATCCATAAAGGAATATCAATTGGCATAATCATAGGGATTAGAAGACCAGTTACTAAGTAACCTTCATTTACTTCATGTCCTCTAAATATTGCAAATGCAAATTCAATTGCAAGTCCAACAATGTAAGAAACAGCAATCATTGGAACTATTTTAATAGATCCATGAATCACTGCGTCAAGAGTTGTAAAATCAGAACCCAACTGAGAATAATATTGAAAACCTGTATTATATAATCCATATAATAAGGCTGGTAAAAGAGCTATAATAACTGTTATCATTGTTCTTTTTAAATCAACTGCATCTCTAATATGCGCTCCATGTTTTGTTGTATGGTTAGGAACAAACAGAAAAGTATCAAAAGCATTTACAGCAGGTGCATACTTTTCAAATTTTTCTCCCTTAGCAAAGGGTTTTCTTACAGTATCTAAAATTTTTCTAATATTCATTTATATATCACTATTTATTTTATCCAACTTCTGAAACCATTAAATCTAAACCCTCTCTAATTATTTTTTGAGCTTCAATTTTAGAGGAGGAAGAATAATCAATTAATGCAAAATCTTCTGGCGCAACTTCATAAATTCCCAAATTTTCCATTTTTTCTATGTTACCAGCCATACATTCTTTCAATAATTGCATTGGAAAAATATCCATTGGGAAAACATCTTCCATTTCACCAGTAACAACAAAAGCTCTTTCCTCACCATTTAAATTAGTGTCGAGATCGTATTTCTTATTTGGAAATAACCACGAAAAAGAGGTTTTATATATACTTGGAACTTTATTATTAATAAAAGGTATCCAACCAAACATTCTGTAATGATTTCCTTCTCTTAAAACAGATAAAGTATTATTGTAAAAGCCTAAATAATTATCTTTATCAACGGAGTATCCAGTCAGAACGTCTCCATTTATAAATCTTAAATTATCATCAGAATTAATACCAGCATCAGCAATAATATGTGATAATTTAGAACCAACTATTGTTTTATAATATTGAGGGTACTTTACAGGTGGGCCAGAAACAGCAAGTGTTCTCGTTGGCTCATAGATGCCTGTTAAGAACAATTTACCAATTATCGCTACATCTTCAGCTCCGATGATCCAAACTTTTTCACCACTATTAACAGGGTCGATGTGATGAATCTGAACACCAACATTTCCAGCAGGATGTAATCCTGAAACATTATGAACAGAAATATTTTCAATTTCTTTAATGAAAGAGTTATGATTTTTTTCAATACATATATTTAAATCTCCGTCAGTTAATTTATTTAATACATTTAATCCTGCTTTAAAATCTTCTTTTTGATCACTTAAAATAATTTCAATGTCTGCAGCAATTGGTGCGGAGCTAACGGCTGAAATAAAAATAGATTTAGGCGTATCATTTGGATTAGATATTATATCATAAGGTCTTTGTTTAATAAATGGCCAGCAACCAGAACTTAATAAAAGTTCTACTACATCATTTCTTGAACATGAATCTAATTTTAAAATTTTATGTTTTTTAATATTTTTATTATCATCACTATTAATTAAAATTTCTAAAATTTTTCTTTTAGCACCTCTAACTATTTCAGAAATAGTTCCAGAAACAGGTGAACAGAATTTAATTTCAGGATTTGTTTTGGAGTAAAAAACAGGATCCCCCATTTGAACACTGTCACCAACTTTAACAACCATTTTAGGAGTTATAAGATGAAAATTTGACGGATTAATAGAAACAGATTTTGGGAAAGGAGCTTTTTTTACGATGTTTTCAGGAGCTCCTTTTAAATTGATGGATAGACCATTCTTAATTCGGATGTCATTTGACATAATTTTTCGCTATAAATAGTGCGCAAATTTATTAATTAAAAGCTATTTCTAAAAGTTGATTTAAGTTAAAATTTTTATTTATATTCATTCTAAATAAAATTAAAAAAAGAAGTTGAATTCACAAAAAAATTTAACTTTAAAATATATTATAAAAAATGGATAAGTTATCAGTTACAATATTGTTTTTTTTAATGATATTTTCAAAAAACCTAAGTCAGTATCATGCATATCCTGAAAACATATTCAGTGCAAAAATAAAAGGATCAAATTTAAATTATCCTGTTTTTAATTTAAATGATAAGATATTTTTTTCATTTGATGATCTAAATACTAAAAAGTCAAGTTATTATTATAAAATAAATCATTATGATTTTGAATGGAAACCTTCAAAAATATTAAAATCAGAATATATTGATGGATACGATGATAATTTAATTGAGACATTTAAAAACTCTTACAATACACTCATAGATTATACAAATTATCAAATTTCTGTTCCTAACGAAGATCTTAAATTGAAGATTTCAGGAAATTATTCGATTAGTATTCACAACGAAAACGGAGATTTTTTATTCGAAAAAAAATTTTCTGTTTTAAATAAAATGATTTCAACGAATATTAAAATTAAAAAATCTACAGATTTAGAAAAATTTGATAGTCACCAAAATATTGACATTTCTGTAAGCTGTGATAATTGTAATAAATTCATTGGAAATTCATCCGATTTGAAATTAGTTATTATTAAAAATAACAATTTGAACAATTTTAAAGTAATTAAAAAACCTAATTATTCTTTGAGCAATACTCTGATTTTTAAAGATATCTCATTTGAGGGAGGAAATGAATTTTTAAACTTTGATAATTCAAAAATAACCTCAACTAATATCAAGATTTACAAAACCGAACTTAACGATTTTTATAAAACATATTTAAGAACTGACACTGATAGAACTAATAGTATTTATCAATACAATCCTGATATAAATGGATCATTTACAATAAATAATAATTTCAATAATCCAGAAATTGAAAACGATTATAGCTTAGTGAAATTTAGTCTAAAACCAGACAGGATAAATAAAAAAAATAGAGTTTTTATAATTGGAGAATTTAATGATTATAAAATAACAGATAAGCATGAACTTAAATTAAATAACAATATATATAATGGAGAATTCAAATTCAAACAAGGTTTTTACAATTACAAATATTTATCAGTAGGACCAGAAAATAAAGTAAAAAAATTTTCTGGAAATTTTTGGGAAACACAAAATATCTACAATGCATTAATATACCAGAAAAAATTAACCGAAAAATATTACAAACTAATTTCAATTAGCGAGACATCTAGCGTTAATATTAAAAATTAAAAAAGCTAATAAAATTCTTATTTTAATTAATAACTTAGCTCAATGATTAATCACGTTACTAGAGGAATTAAAATTTCGGTCAAAGTTTTGTTTGACGGATCATATTTCAAAAACTATATTTTGAATTATTCTTTTAGCTATACAATATCAATAAAAAATCAAAGTAAAAATTCTGTCCAGCTTAAATCTAGACATTGGAGAATTTTTGATTCCTTAAATAGTGATATTATTATAGATGGTGAGGGTGTGGTTGGAGAAAAACCAATTATTAAGCCTGGAGACACTCACATTTATTCATCAGGCTGTTTAATAACATCAACGGTTGGTGCAATGAGAGGGTTTTACAATATGATAGATATTAATACAGGAAAAAAATTTAGAGCGTATATTCCAACATTTAAATTAAACTCTCCTCAAGCGCTTAATTAATAATTTTAATATAAAATAAAAATTCTATGTTCAAAGTTCCGCAGTTAAAAAACGAAGATATTAAAGATTACTTGAAAAATTCTGACGAAAGAATTGAAGTTCAAAACCTCTATAATTCAATGTATAGTCAAAATATAAAGATACCATTATATATTGGTGAAGATGAAATTTATACTGAGCAAAGAAAAAACATAAACCCACCACACGATCATAGAAAAGTAGTTGGAAATTTTTCTGTTTGTAATGAACAACATGTTCACGATGCAATAAATAATTCATTAAGTGTTAAAAATAAATGGACAGAAACTTCATGGCAAGAAAGAGCATCAATATTTTTAAAAGCTGCAGAACTTATAGCAGGACCATATAGAGCAAAAATAAATGCTGCCACTATGATTGGTCAGTCAAAAACTATATTTCAAGCAGAAATAGATGCTGCATGTGAACTTGTAGATTTTCTTAAACTTAACATAGTTTACATGAACGAAATTTATCAAGAACAGCCCATTACTGTTGGTGAAGTTTCAAACAAATTAGAATACAGACCTTTAGAAGGATTTGTTTACGCTATAACCCCATTTAACTTTACTGCTATTGGAGGAAATCTTTGTGCTAGCGCTGCTCTAATGGGCAATGTTGTTTTATGGAAACCTAGTGATCATCAAGTATATAGTGCAAAAGTGATTATGGATGTATTTAATGAAGCTGGTTTGCCTAAAGGAGTTATAAACCTTGTTACAGGTGATCCTGTAATGATCACTGATATAGCTTTGAAAAATACAAACCTTTCTGGAATTCATTTCACTGGATCTACTGACGTTTTTAAATCTCTTTGGTCCAAAGTTGGCTCTAATATCAACATTTACAGAGATTATCCTAGAATTGTTGGTGAAACTGGTGGTAAAGATTTTATTTTTTCGCATCCATCTGCCGATTCAAAAATAGTTTCAACAGCTATTGTTCGAGGTGGATTTGAATATCAAGGTCAAAAATGTTCAGCAGCGTCAAGAGTTTATATTCCTAAATCAAAATCAAAAGAAATTATTCAGAATTTAGAAAAACAAATCAGTACTATTACTATGGGATCTCCTATAGATTTTGAACATTTTATGACTGCAGTAATTCACGAAAATTCTTTTGATAAAATAGTTCATTATATTGAAAAGGCTAAGAAGTCTAATGAAGCTGAAATTATTATTGGCGGAAATTATGACAAGTCTAAAGGATATTTTATTTCTCCAACAATAATCTTAACTACGAATCCAAATTTCATTACCATGGAAAAAGAAATATTTGGACCTGTTGTAACAATTTTTGTTTACGAGGATAGTAATTGGAAAGATACACTGTCGTTGGTAGACAAGACATCAATGTATGCTCTTACTGGAGCCTTTATTTCAAATGATAGAGATACTATAGATTATGCATTAAAAACGCTTAGATATAGTGCAGGAAATTTTTATATTAATGACAAACCCTCAGGTGCTGTAGTAGGTCAACAGCCTTTTGGTGGATCAAGGGCTTCTGGGACAAACGATAAAGCTGGTTCAAAATTAAATCTTTTAAGATGGGTTTCTCCTAGATTAATTAAAGAAAATTTTAATCCACCTACTGAGTATCCTTATCCTTATATGGCATAGGTAAATAAACTATTTTTTTGGTTTCAAAAAAAGTATTGCTAAAATAACTATTGATTGAATATATTCTGGCAGATTTAAAACTATCTAGCTCCTTTGTTAAGTCACCACCTTTTAAATATAAAATTCCATTTTTTAATTGGTGCATATTTTTGGTTAAAAATTTACCATCAACTAATTTAACAAAACTTGACATGTTAGTTACAGCTCTACTAATAATAAAATCGTACTGTTGATTAACATTTTCTGATCTGATTTTTTCAGCTATAACATTTTTAAGACCAAGATCATTGGCAATAGCCTGGACTACTTTAATTTTCTTTCCAATTGAATCAGTAAGATGAAACGAAACTTCTGGAAACATAATTGCCAAAGGTATACCTGGGAATCCTCCTCCAGTACCAACATCAAGAATTTTTGTTTTTGGTAAAAATTTTATCACTTTAGATATACTTAAAGAATGTAAAACATGTCTAATATTTAATTCTGAAATATCTTTTCTTGATATAACATTTATTTTATTATTCCAATATTCGTAAAGCTTAGTTAGACTGTTGAACTGTTGAATTTGATGATTCGTTAGGTCTGAAAAATTAGATTTAATGATGTTCAAAACTTTTATTAATTTATTCAAAATTACATCATTATTTTTAGCAAAATAAATATCTTTATTGGTATACACTATTTAAATTATGATAGAAAAAATAAACGCAATTAAATTCTCAAGAACTGATTCAAAAGAATTTTTTAAAATTTTAAATAAAAGAGTTAATACATATTTTAAAGAAAAAAATATTTCAAAAAATGGTAACTGGAAAATTTGGCTCAAAACAATTATAATGTTCAGTCTTCTTTTAGCTCCTTATATTCTAATTTCTATTATTACAATCTCTAGTTGGATTCAAGTTCTATTATCAGTTTTAATGGGTATTGGTTTGGCTGGTATTGGAATGAACGTAATGCATGATGGCAATCATGGTTCATTTTCTAATAAAAAATGGGTAAACAGAATAATGGGTGGAAGCATTTATTTATTAGCTGGAAACAGATATAACTGGCAAGTTCAACATAATGTTTTGCACCATACCTATACAAATATTCATGGACATGATGAGGATTTAGAAGCAGGACGAATCATAAGATTTTCGAAACACTCCAAATGGAGATGGTTTCATAAATTTCAACATTATTATTCTGTTTTGCTTTATGGTTTATTGACATTAAATTGGTCAATTACAACAGATTTTTTTCAAATGAAAAGGTATATGAAAAAAAAATTATCTCATGGAAGATTTCCAAATCCATTTGTAAACTGGACTAAATTAATTATATCCAAAGTATTATATTTTTTGTTCTGGATATTTATTCCAATTTTAATTTTTAATGTAGTGTGGTGGAAAGTTTTAATATCATTTTTTATAATGCATTACACTGCTGGTCTAATATTAAGTTTAGTTTTTCAATTAGCTCATATTATGGACGAAGCAGAAATGCCCCTCCCTGATTTAAACGGAAATATAAAAAACAGCTGGGCAATTCACCAACTCAATACAACTGTTAATTTTGCGGCAAAAAATAAATTGGTTAATTGGTTTACTGGCGGTTTAAATCACCAAGTAGAGCATCATATTTTTCCAAATATTTCCCACGTACATTATGATAAAATTGCAAAAATTGTTAAAAAAACCTCAATCGAATTTAATCTTCCTTATAATGAATTTAACACGTTTTTTGATGCATTAAGAGCACATTTTCGATTTCTTAAAACTATGGGACTAAAACCTCAAAACGCTTAATTTAAATTCAAAATGAATAATAAACTTTCTAAGAGAATTAACAATTTACCTGTTTCAGCTACACTTGCCATGGCTGCAAAAGCAAGAGAATTAAAAGAAAACGGTATTGATATTATTGGGTTAAGTCTTGGTGAACCTGATTTCAATACACCTGACTTTATTAAAGATGCTGCTATTAAAGCAATTGAAGATAATTATAATTCATATACTCCAGTTGACGGATACGTCGATTTAAAAAAGTCTATTTGTAAAAAGTTCAAAAGAGACAACGACTTAGATTATCAATCTGATCAAATTGTTGTTTCAACTGGAGCTAAACAATCCATAGCAAACACTGTTCAAGTTTTAGTTAACCCTGGTGACGATGTATTACTTGTAGCCCCTTATTGGGTAAGTTATTCTGCAATTGTTACACTAGCGGAGGGAAATCCAATTGAAATTAGATCAGACATTTCCAATGATTTTAAAATTACTCCATTACAGTTAGAAAATGCGATTACTAACAAAACTAAATTGGTAATAATAAATTCACCAAATAATCCGAGTGGTTCCGTATATACAGAGCATGAGTACAAAGCTCTTGCTAAAGTTTTAGATAAATATCCGGAAATATACATTCTTTCTGATGAAATTTATGAGCACATAAATTATGGTATTCCGCATTTTAGTTTTGCAAAAATACCATCCATGTTTAACAGAACAATTACTGTAAACGGACTAGCAAAAGCTTTTGCTATGACAGGATGGAGAATTGGATACATTGGTGCTCCTAATTGGATAGCAAAAGCTTGTACTAAAATGCAGGGACAAATTACTAGCGGAACAAACTGTATAGCTCAACGCGCTTGTATATCTGCTCTTGAAGCACCTGTAAGTAAAATTAAGTATATGGTAGATGAATTTAAATTAAGAAGAGAATTGATAATCAACCTACTTAAAGACATTAAAGGATTTAAATTAAATGAACCTAAAGGTGCTTTTTATGTTTTTCCCGATATTTCATCATTTTTTGGAACAACAATTAATGGAAAAAAGATAAATAATGCATCTGACTTTGCTATATACTTACTTGAAGAAGCTCACGTAGCAACAGTAACAGGTGAAGCATTTGGATCTCCAAATAATATTAGAATATCTTATGCTGCCTCAAACGAAAATATTGTAAATGCTGTAAATAGAATCAAAAAAGCTGTTACGATATATTAACTTTTCCAAAAGTATGGAGTAAAAAATATCAATACAGTAAATAGTTCTAATCTACCAACTAACATTAAAAAGGCGCACCAGTATTTGCCTATTTCAGGCAAGCTATCAAAAGTACTAATTGGACCTAATGTTCCTAAAGCAGGACCTACATTCCCTAAAGAAGATGCAGCGCCACCAATTGCTGAAACAAAATCAAGACCTAATGCACTTAAAACTCCTGCTCCAATTATGAATAATATTAAGTATAAAATAAAAAAGGCAAGTACATGAATTATTATTGGTTTTTCAACAACATCATTATTATGCCTCAATGGAAAAATTGCATTTGGATGTAGAGATCTTTTAAATTCTAAAAATCCATTTTTTATTAATATTAAATGACGTAACACTTTAACCCCTCCAGATGTTGAACCTGAAGATCCTCCCAAAAACATTATGCCAAAGAACAACATTGTTAAAAAAGGTGTCCATGAAATAAAATCACCTGTAACAAAACCTGTTGTCGTTACAATTGCAACAACTTGAAATAGAGAATGTCTAAAACTACTCTCAAATTTTCCTAAAACTTCAGGGTGATAAACTTCAGTTGAGGTTAAATTAACTTTAAAAAATAAAATTAAAGTAGAAATAAAAACAAATGCACATATAAATGAAACATACCATTTAAATTCAGTGTCTTGAAATATTTTTTTGAATTTTCCAGTTAATCCAAAATAAATTAAAACAAAATTTGTTCCGGCCAAAAACATAAAGAAAATTATAATATACTGTATTAAAGGATTGTCATTCCAAAATCCTATACTCTCATTTTTAGATGAAAAACCGCCAGAGGCAATATTGCTCATCGAATTATTTATTGCATCAAACAAACTCATTCCTGCAAAAGTTAATAATATGGTTTCTAAAATTGTTAAACCAACATAAATCAACCACAATCTTTTTGCAGTATCGCTAATTCTAGGATGAATCTTGTCTCCGGTAAGCCCTGGAGCTTCTGCTGAAAAAAGCTGCATTCCGCCAATTCCTAACAAAGGTAAAATAGCAATAGCAAGAACTATAATACCCATACCTCCTAACCAATGAGTCATACTCCTCCAAAAAATTATGCTCTTAGGCAAAGTATTTATATCGTTAATTACGGTTGAACCAGTTGTGGTATATCCAGACATTGTTTCAAAAAAGATATTTGAAAATGAAGAAATTGACTCGGTTGCAATATAAGGAAGCGTTCCTGAAAAAATCATTACTAGCCAACCCAAAACAACTACAAAATAAGCGTCCCTTTTATTTAATTTTCTTTCATTTTTTTTCGAGATAGTCATCAATAACCAACCAAAAAAAATAACTAACAATGATACTATTGTCATTTCATTTAAAACACCATCATCAGTTAAATAACTTACAAATGCAGAAATAAGCATTGCAAAGCCATTGAACATTAACAATAATCCTAAAATGTGAAAAATTAATTTTCTATTTAGTTTAGACATTATCTATTTATAAAAATAAATTTTCTACTTTTTTAATACTTTCGGGCTTAGAACAAACAAGTACTCTGTCTCCTAATTTAATCTCAAAATCTCCAAGAGCTATAATTCCTTCGTTATTTCTAATAACTCCACCAATAATTCCAGTTAATGGAAAATCCAAATCCATAATTTTTTTATCAAGAACCTTAGAATTCTCATTAACTATAAATTCAACTATTTCAGCATCCATATCGTTTAGCATAGCTAGCTCAACTATATCTCCATTTCGAACAAACTTAAAAATATCATTTGCTGCAAGTAATTTTTTATTAATTAAACTATCTATTCCAATTGACTGAGAAAGATTGAAATAATCCATATTTTCAACTAGAGCAATAGTTTTTTTTACTTTTTTTGACTTAGCCATCATACATGACATTATGTTTGTTTCAGAATCCCCGCTGGTTGCAATAAAAACATCCATACTTTCTAAATTTTCTTCAACAAGAAGATCTAAATTTCGACCATCCACATTTAAAACCATAAGATTAGGTAGTTCTTCAGCAATATCATTGGCTTTTTGTTCATTAATTTCAATTAATTTGATATTTAAACCTTTTAAACTCAAGTCCTTGGATAACTTTGAACCAACTCTTCCTGCGCCAAGTATCATTATATTTTTGACCTTTTGCTTTTCAGTACCCATTAAATTATAAAGTTCTTCAAGACCTTTTTTATTGGTAATAAAATAAACATGATCACATTCACAAAAAATAGTGTTTCCCCTCGGTATTATAGTAGAATCACTATCTTCTCTTTTAAGAGCTATTGGCATAAAATGAACACCTGGAAAGACAGATGCAGCTTCCATAACGGTTTTACCGACAAAAGGTGCATTTTTTTCGAGCCTAACCGCCATCATTTTTAATATCCCATCGTCAAAATCATGACTATTTGTAAAGGCAGATTCGCTTATTATTAGTTTAATCTCTTCAGCAGCCAAATTTTCAGGTGAAATAAGCTCATCTATGCCGATTAAATCAAAATCAATTTCATTACAGTCCTTAATAAACTCAGTATTAGAAATTCTAGCAATAGTTCTTTTAGCACCAAGTTGTTTCGATAAGAAGCAAGTAGTAAAGTTAGTTGTTTCAGATGTTGTTAAAGAAACTACTAGATCAGAGTTCACAACATCGGCATCCTTTAAAACTGAAATTGAGGCAGCATTACCTTCGATAGTTTTAATGTCTAGTTTATTTTCTGCAATGTTTAAACTTGATTTTTTATTATCAATTAAGGTAATATCATGAGATTCAAAAGAAAGTAACTTTGCTAAATGAAAGCCTACTTCACCAGCTCCCGCAATTATAATTTTCATAAATACATAGTTGTATTGTATTGCAAATATACTTGATTTTAAAAAATCAAGTATATTTTTTTAATTATTATCAATCTTAAACATAATTTTCTTTATTACATTTGAAAAAATATGAGAATATATTTACTCTCTTTATCACTTTTTTTTCTGACAATAAATAGCTCCGCGCAGAGAAATAATTCAAAAATTGAAAATCTTCAAAATTTTGATCATAAAAAGATTCACTTTGGATATTATATTGGAGTTAACAACTATAATTACAAGTTAGATTATAAAATAAATCCTGAGAAAAGAACTCTTGTTGGTGATCAAACAGGTATTAATGTAGGCTTAATTGGAGATTTAAAATTAAGGGGGAATCTAAATTTAAGGTTTGAACCTGGCTTATACACAAATAAATCTGAGATAGTTTTTTACAATAGAGAAAAATTTACCAAAAACACTGATACACTAAGATCAATAAAATCAACATATATTCATTTTCCTCTCCTTTTAAAATATAGTGCTAAAAGATATAATAATATAAAACCCTATGTTTTAGGTGGATTATCAACATCATTTAATCTTTCAGGAAATCAAAATAGTCCCGAGGATAATAATAACGGTGTATTTAGATTAAAAACAAATTCTTTTTATTATGAATTAGGCTTTGGAATTGATTTTTATCTTCAATATTTTAAATTTTCTCCATCAATTAGAGGTGTTTTTTCATTAAAAAACGAAATAGTTCCTGATCAAGATCCTAATAGTCCCTGGACTGGTAATATTGATAGAATGTCTGCTAGAGCAATTTTTATCAATTTTTCTTTTCATTAGATTTTCTTGAGAATTCAGATAGAATAATTCCTAATGAATTTGAAAGGTTTAAACTTTCAGGGTAACTTTTATTATTAAACCTTGGTATTGTTAACTCAACATCAATTAATGATCTTAGATTTTTAGAGATACCATTAGCTTCATTTCCAAACACAACAATTCCATTATCTGTGCTAATTTTATTTTCATAAACTGACTCTCCATTAATAAATGTTCCAAACCTATTTAATGATTCTGATTCTAAAAAAGTTGTCAAGTCCAAGTATGTAATATTAATTCGAGACAAAGAACCCATTGCTGATTGTACTACTTTAGGATTATAACAATCTACTGAATCTAAAGAACAAACTATATCCTTAATTCCAAACCATTCACATGTTCTAATTATTGTTCCAAGATTTCCGGGATCGTTTATTGATTCTAAACCAACAAGTAAATTGTTTTTATTTAAGGGCTTTTCATTTGGGATTTTAAAAATTGCTAAATGATCATCGGGGTTACTTAAAAAACTAATCTTTTCGAGTTCAGAATGTGAAACTTGAAATACATTATTGATATTAAACTCTGAATTATTGATTGAAAATAATTTGTAAAGAACAAATTTTGAATTAATAAATTCGGAAACTGATTTTTTACCCTCGACTACAAACATTTTATTTAAATAACGTTGCTTTTTATATTTTAAACTTTTAATCAGTTTTATCTCGTTTTTGCTAAGCATTAATAATGATGTATTTTTGAGTTATAATTGTAAAGTGAAAAAATTTATAACAAAAATAGCATTATTTGTAATTACTAGTATTCTTGTAATTAGTTGTAGTGTAACTAAAGATCTAAATAAGGGCAATTTAATACTTAGATCAAATGAAATTTTTGTAAATGGATCTATGATTAAAACTGATTCCTTAGCTCCTCTTATAACTCAAAAAAAAAACGATTATATACTTGGCTATCCTTTAGCTGGTAAAATATACCAATCATCAAAAAAAAATAGTGATTCAATATTTAACGAATGGATAAACAGAAGAGTTAATAGAAAAAAGAAACTTAATTCAATACTTTCAAAAAAACAAGTTATACAATTGAACAAATATTATGAGGATTTAAATATTTGGAAAAAAAAGAATGGAGAAAAATTGGAAATCATTGACTCAGTAAAAACAAATATTTCAATTGATAATTTAAAATCATATTACAAGAACAATGGATACTTTAATTCTAAAATATCTTCAAATACAATTATAGACCAAAACAACAACAAATTTGGAAAAGTTATTTACAATATAAAAACAGGAAATCAATACAATTTAGATAGTATATCAGCAAATATTGATTCTGAAATTTTAAGATCCATTTTTAATTCAGCAAAGAATGAATCAATTTTAAAACCAAATACATCTTTTAATACAAAGAAATTTGAATTAGAGAGAAACAGAATTAATAAATTATTTAAAAATTCTGGGATTTATAATTTCCAAATAAATTCTATTTCTTTTAAAATAAATTTAGATACAACAAGTTTAAATTTCAAAATTCCGGTTGAAATAGTAATCAAAGAAAATGCTTACAATAACAGAGATAAAAAACATAAAATAGAAAAAGTAAATTTATTTATTGAGAAAGAAGATTTATATACTGAAACCAAAAAAATATTTAGTTATGACTCTATTAATTTTTATTCTAATTTTTCTTTAGACTACAAGCCTAATGTGTTGTCAAATTTAATTCTTGTTAAAAAAAATGAATTTTATAGTGATTTAAAGAGAACTGAGACAATTAGCCTTTTAAATAAATTCGATAATTTTCAATACCCATCAATTAATTATAATTATATAGACGAAACTAATAAACAATTAGAAGCTAATATATATTTAGTACCAAAAAAAAAATATTCTTTTAGATTTGGTTTAGATCTTAAACATTCAAATATTGAAGATATTGGAATAGCATTTGAGTCATCTTTAATTAATCGAAATGTGTTTAAATCTGGTGAAAAACTAGAATTTACAACTAGAGGAACTATAGGTAAATCTGCAAATACTACCATTTCTGAGTATGGATTTGATATTAGATTTAAATTTCCTAAACTTTTTCCGTCTTTTAGTTTAAAGAACTTTGTTAAGTTAGAAAACAAGCCTGTCACATATTTAAATATTGGAACGTCTAACCAAACTAATATTGGATTAGACAGACAAAATTTTAAGTTTGATTTAAATTATGACTGGTTTGATAAAAAAAACAGAAAAAACAACCTCAGTTTAATAAATATTGAATTGGTTAATAATAAAAATATTGTCAATTACTTCAATATTTATTCTAATTCGTTTAAATCTGTTAACATTATTGCAAACAGGTATAATACGCCCTCAAATTATTTAGATATTAATAATAACTTAGTCATTCCTAGTGGAATAGATTCATTTATCAACGAAGTCGTTTCAAAACAATTTGCAGTATCAAACGAAGATTTTAATACAATCAATTATTTAAATGATAGAAAAAACAGATTAACATCAAACAATTTAATAATAGGTTCAAGTTTTTCTTTTTCAAATAAGTTGAAAAAAAATATATATGATAATGCGTTTTCTGAATTTAAATTAAAAATTGAACTTGCAGGAAATATAACAAATCTCACCAGTAATCTTTTTAATGTTTCTAAAGATGAGTTTGGTAAAAATAAAGTCTTAGGATTAACATACTCACAATTTATAAAAACCGAGACTGGGTATATTAAACACTGGCCAATTGGATTAAATTCTATTATAGCCTTCAGATCATTTTTTGGAATAGCTATCCCATTTGGAAATTCAAATAATATCCCTTTTTCAAAATCATTTTTTGCAGGTGGATCAAACGATAACAGAGCATGGGAAGTTTACAGACTTGGCCCAGGAAGCAGTGAAGCTTTGAGCGAATTTAATGAAGCAAACATGAAAATAGCTATGAACATTGAATACAGGTTTAAAATTCTGGGGAAACTTGACGGTGCTTTATTTACTGATATTGGTAATATTTGGAACGTATTTGATGATACAAAAGATTCTAAAAGAACATTTAATAGTCTTAAAGATTTAGATGAAATTGCAATTGGAAGCGGAATTGGTTTAAGATACAACATTGGTTATTTTATTTTAAGATTAGACATGGGACTCAAGACTTACAATCCTGTACTTGAAACTAACGAAAGATGGCTTACTGATTTTAATTTAAAGAAAGCTGTGTTTAACATTGGTTTAAATTATCCTTTTTAGGACCAAAAATTCTTTTTAATTTAGCGCACAAATTAAATTTAAAATGAGTAATCAAATTAACGGAGGTGTTGCCACAGGTGACGAAGTTCAAAAAATTTTTAACCTGGCAAAAGCAAAAAAATTTGCATTACCTGCTGTAAATGTAATTGGATCTAATTCAATTAACGGAGTTTTAGAAACAGCATCTAAACTAAATGCTCCTGTAATAATTCAATTTTCAAATGGTGGAGCTGTTTTTAATGCTGGAAAAGGACTTTCTAATCAAAATCAAAATGCTGCGATTAAAGGTGCTATTGCTGGAGCTAAACATGTTCATGAGCTTTCAAAAGCTTATAATGTGCCTGTAATATTACACACAGATCATGCAGCTAAAAAACTTTTACCTTGGATTGACGGATTGCTTTTAGCTAGTGAAGATCACTTTGAAAAAACAGGAAAATCTTTGTTCAGTTCACACATGATTGATTTGTCTGAGGAACCAATTAAAGAAAATATTTCTATATGCAAAGAATATTTAAAAAGAATGAGTAAAATTGGAATGACATTAGAAATTGAATTGGGTATTACAGGTGGTGAGGAAGATGGTGTAGATAATACAGATGTTGATGATTCAAAATTATACACTCAGCCAGAGGAGGTTGCATATGCATATGAAGAGCTATCAGAAGTCAGTGATAAATTTACTATTGCAGCTGCATTTGGAAATGTTCATGGGGTTTATAAACCTGGAAATGTAAAATTAACTCCAAAAATCTTAAAGAATTCTCAAGATTTTATTTCTAAAAAATATAACGTAGAACATAACACTATAAATTTTGTTTTTCATGGAGGATCAGGTTCCTCAGTTGAAGAAATTAGAGAAGCAATTGATTATGGAGCTATAAAAATGAATATTGACACTGATATGCAATATGCATTTATGTGTGGTATTAGAGATTACTTTAATACAAACAAAGATTACTTAAAATCTCAAATTGGGAATTCTGAAGGTAATGATATCCCAAATAAAAAATACTATGACCCAAGAGTTTGGCTAAGAGAGGCTGAAGAAAGTTTTATTTCAAGACTTACTCAAGCATTTAAAGATCTTAATAACGTCAATACCTTGAACTAAATTTGGTTTAGTATATTTGAATAAACATCCATTATATGGCTTGGTTTAAAAGAAAAACAAAAGGAATACACACTTCTACAGAAGAAAAAAAAGATACTCCAGAGGGTTTATGGCATAAAACCCCAACAGGAAAAATAATTGATACTGAAGAGTTAGAAAACAATTCATTTGTTTCTCCTGAGGATGGATTTCATATTAGAATTGGCAGTCAAGAATATTTTAATATTTTATTTGATGACAAATTTAAAGAAGTTGATGTAAATATTAAGGCCAAGGATCCTTTGAAATTCAGCGATAATAAATCATATAAACAAAGAACAAAAGATGCAAGAAAAAAGACAGGCTTAAAAGATGCTATTAAAGTAGCTATTGGAGAATCTTTTGGTGAAAATGTTGTTATAGCTTGTATGGATTTTAGATTTATTGGAGGTTCCATGGGTTCTGTAGTAGGTGAAAAAATAAGTAGAGCAGTTGACTTAGCTATTAGAAAAAAAATCCCTTTAGTTATAATTTCAAAATCAGGTGGAGCTAGAATGATGGAAGGAGCAATATCTTTAATGCAAATGGCTAAAACCTCTGCAAAATTGGCTCAATTAGCAAATAATAAATTACCCTATGTCTCTTTATGCACTGACCCGACCACTGGTGGAACAACTGCATCCTTCGCAATGCTGGGAGACATTAATATTTCCGAGCCTGGAGCATTGATAGCATTTGCTGGTCCAAGAGTGGTAAAAGATACAACAGGAAAAGATCTACCTGAAGGCTTCCAAACTTCTGAATTTTTATTAGAACACGGGTTTCTTGACTTTATCAGTTCTAGAACTGAAATTAAGAAAAAAATTAACCTATATTTTGATTTAGTTCTCAATAGACCATTAAGATCAATTTAAAATTACATATTTATAAAATATAATCTTATATTTGCCGCGCTAATTAAAAATTAGTTAGCTGCATAAAAATCATTTAAAATAATATTGGCATGTATTTAACAAAAGAAAACAAAAAAGAAATCTTCAAAGAGCATGGTAAATCAGAGTCTGATACAGGTTCGACTGAAGGTCAAATTGCATTATTCACTAAACGAATTAATCACTTAACTGAACATCTGAAAGTTAATAGAAAAGATTTTAACACTGAAAGATCTTTAGTAATGATGGTTGGTAAAAGAAAAAGTTTATTAAGTTATCTTAAGAAAAAAGATATCAATAGATATCGTGAAATAATCAAGAAATTAAACTTACGTAAATAGTTTTACATAGTTTTTCATTGGTATTCTACTTAAGACACAACACAACTTAATTAATTTAATGAAAAATATGAAAATCAAAACTTATAATGAATCCATCGATCTAGGTGATGGAAGAACAATCACACTAGAAACTGGCAAACTTGCAAAGCAAGCACACGGCTCAGTTGTCGTTCAAATGGGTAAAGCAATGCTATTGTGTACTGTTGTATCTAACTACGAAGCCAGTAAGGTTGACTTCCTTCCTCTTACTGTTGATTACAGAGAAAAATTCGCAGCCGCTGGAAGATACCCTGGAGGTTTTTTCAAAAGAGAAGCCAGACCTAGTGACGGAGAGGTGTTAACCATGAGATTAGTAGACAGAGTTTTACGTCCACTATTTCCTAAAGATTATCATTCCGAAGTTCAGGTCATGATTCAACTAATGTCCCATGACGAAGATGTAATGCCTGATGCTCTTGCAGGACTTGCAGCCTCTGCTGCAATCCAATTAAGTGACTTTCCATTTGAATGTGCAATTTCAGAAGCTCGTGTAGCTAGAATTGATGGAAAATTTGTTATTAACCCAAGTAGATCTCAATTAGCTAATGCAGATATAGAAATAATGGTTGGAGCTTCTGCTGATTCAGTAATGATGGTTGAGGGTGAAATGGATGAGTGTAGTGAAGAAGAAATGGCTGATGCAATAAAATTTGCTCACGAGTCCATAAAAATTCAAATCCAAGCTCAAGAAAGATTAGCTAATGCTGTTGGAAAAAAAGAAGTTAGAGAATATGAAACGAGTGTTGAAAATGAAGAGCTTGCTAAAAGAATACATGATGCTTCTTACAACAAGTGTTACGAAATAGCCAAAAAAGGTACTTCTAAAGCTGAACGTAGTTTAGCTTTTTCTAATGTCAAAGATGAGGTAAAAGCTTCATTTAGTGAAGAAGAAATTGAAGAATATGGAAAATTAATCAGCAAATATTTTAATAAAGCACAAAAAGAAGCTGTTAGAGAACTTACACTAAGTGAGGGAATAAGATTAGACGGTAGAAAAACTGATGAAATTAGAGATATTTGGTGTGAAGTTGATTACTTACCATCAACTCACGGATCTGCTATATTCACAAGAGGAGAAACTCAGGCTTTAGCCACGGTTACACTTGGAACTTCAAGAGAAGCTAACAAAATTGATATGCCATCTTATGAAGGTGAAGAAACTTTTTATCTTCATTATAATTTCCCGCCATTTTGTACAGGAGAAGCTAGACCACTTAGAGGAACATCAAGAAGAGAAGTAGGACATGGTAATCTTGCACAACGAGGTTTAAAAGGAATGATCCCTGATGATTGTCCTTATACTGTTAGAGTTGTCAGTGAAGTACTAGAATCTAACGGTTCATCTTCAATGGCTACTGTATGTTCTGGGACTATGGCCCTTATGGATGCTGGAGTTCAGATAACTAGACCTGTTTCTGGAATAGCAATGGGACTAATTTCTGATGGAGACAGATATGCAGTATTGAGTGATATTTTAGGTGACGAAGATCATCTTGGTGATATGGATTTCAAAGTAACTGGTACCTCTGAAGGTATAACAGCTTGCCAAATGGATATTAAAATCAAAGGTCTTTCATATGAAATTTTAGTAAATGCATTAAAACAAGCTAGAGATGGAAGATTACATATTTTAAATAAAATAACTGAAACCATTGAAAGACCCAATACAGATGTTAAGTCTCATTCTCCAAAAATGGTAACTAGTAGAATACCTAATGAATTCATTGGACCATTCATTGGACCGGGTGGAAAAGTAATTCAAGAACTGCAAAAAACTACTGGTTGTACCATAGTTATAAATGAAGATCCAGAGACCGAAGAAGGAATTGTGGAAATTCTTGGTACTGATCAGGAGGGAATTGATTCTGTTCTTGCTAAAATAGATTCACTTTTATTTAAACCAGAAAAAGGAAACACTTACAAGGTTAAAGTAATAAAAATGTTAGACTTTGGAGCCGTAGTTGAATATCTAGATGCCCCAGGAAACGAAGTATTATTACATGTTAGTGAAATCGCATGGGAAAGAACAGAAAATGTTAGTGATGTACTTAAACTCGGAGATGAATTAGATGTTAAATATTTTGGTACAGACCCAAGGACTCGAAAAGAAAAAGTTTCTAGAAAAGCATTACTAGAAAAACCTGAGGGTTATGTCGAAAGACCGCCAAGAGCCCCAAGATCTGATAATAGAGGAAGAGATAACAGAGGAAGAGACAATAGAGGAAAAAGATAATAACTAGTTATTGTAACCTTTTTATAAATTTTAACGTATAATAAGTCTAATACAGAATAATGAGACAATTAAAAATCACAAAACAGGTAACAAATAGAGAAACGGCTTCCTTAGATAAATATTTGCAAGAAATAGGTAAAGTTGACTTAATTACAGCTGAAGAAGAGGTTGAATTAGCTCAAAAAATTAGAGCTGGAGACGAAAATGCTTTAGATAAACTTACAAAAGCAAATTTAAGATTCGTTGTTTCTGTAGCTAAACAATATCAAAATCAAGGTCTTACTCTTCCTGATTTAATAAACGAAGGAAACCTAGGTTTAATAAAAGCAGCAAGAAGATTTGATGAAACAAGAGGGTTTAAATTTATTTCATATGCTGTATGGTGGATTCGTCAATCAATATTACAAGCTCTTGCAGAACAATCAAGAATTGTTAGGCTTCCATTAAATAAAATTGGATCTATAAATAAAATTAATAAAATGTATGCTTTTTTGGAGCAGGCTAACGAACGTGTTCCCTCAGCAGAAGAAATCGCAAAAGAACTAGACATGACAGTTTCTGATGTCAAGGAATCAATGAAAAATTCTGGAAGACATGTATCAATGGATGCCCCGTTAGTTGAGGGAGAGGATTCTAACCTTTATGACGTCCTTCGTAGTGGAGAATCACCAAATCCTGACAGGAATTTACTTCACGAATCTTTAAGAACCGAAATTGAAAGAGCTCTTGAAACCCTAACACCAAGAGAAGCTGACGTTGTTAGATTGTACTTTGGCTTAGGAGAGAAACATGCAATGACACTGGAAGAAATAGGAGAAACTTTTGATTTAACTAGAGAAAGAGTCAGACAAATTAAAGAAAAAGCAATTAGAAGACTTAAGCATACCTCCAGAAGTAGAATATTAAAAACTTATTTAGGTTAATAATGAATATTATTGCTCCATCGATGCTTGCTTGTGATTTTGGAAATCTTCAAAGTGAGATTGAAATGGTTAATAATAGTGAAGCTAATTGGTTTCACATTGATGTAATGGATGGAGTTTTTGTTCCTAATATTTCGTTTGGAACTCCTATAATGAAGATTCTAAAAAAAAATGCAAAAAAGACTTTAGATGTACATTTAATGATTGTTAATCCAGATAATTATTTAGAAAACTTTGCCGAGCTTGGCGCTGACATTCTTACTGTTCATTACGAAGCTTGTACTCATTTACATAGAACCGTGCAAAGAATTAAAGATTTAAAAATGAAAGCTGGTGTAGCAATAAATCCTCATACACCTGTTGCATTATTAAAATCTATTATTAAGGATCTTGATTTAGTATGTGTTATGAGTGTAAATCCTGGGTTTGGAGGTCAATCATTTATTGAAGAAACATTTGAAAAGGTCAAAGAACTTAGATCATTGATAAAAGAACAAAACTCCAATGCCATCATTGAAATTGATGGTGGTGTCAACTCACAAAATGCAAAAAAATTAACTGATTGTGGTGCTAACGCTCTAGTGGCTGGAAGTTTTGTGTTTAAATCAGAAAATCCAACTCAGACAATTTCTGAGCTATCTTCAATTGTTAATTAAATACAAAGATTTTAATTAATTTAATACATATTTATAAATATGTATCAAAAACCCATTAACGTTATTGGTGTAATGAGCGGAACATCACTAGATGGTCTTGACTTATGTTTAGTTTCATTTGACGGCGATAATTTTTCTAATTTTAAAATCTTAAATAGTCAAACTATTAATTATTCATCTGATTGGATCAATAGACTTTCGAATGCCATTAATTTAAAGGAAAAAGATCTTAATATTTTAGATGATGAATTTGGAAAACTGATTAGCGATTACATTAATAAGTTTCTTTTAGAAATTGGAAATCCAAACGTAAAATTAATATCTTCTCACGGTCATACAGTTTTTCATGAGCCAAAAAAAGGAATAACTAAGCAAATTGGGAATGGTAATGTAATATTTAATAATACAAACATTACTCTGGTATGTGATTTCAGAACCCAGGATGTAAAACTTGGAGGTCAAGGTGCTCCGTTAGTTCCTGTAGGAGACTTAAATCTATTTAAAGGCTATAAATATTGCTTAAATCTAGGGGGATTTGGAAATATTTCAATAAAAAAAAATAAATCAATTAAGGCTTTTGATATTTGCCCTGTTAACACAATTCTAAATTATTATTCCAAAAAAATTGGATACCCATATGATGAAAACGGAAAATTTTCTGAAAAAGGAAAAATAAACTATACATTATTAAAAAGACTTAATTCATTAAAATATTATATGATAGATGGGCCAAAATCATTAGGAATTGAATATGTAAATGAGAGGATAATTCCATTAATAGATTCCTTTTCAATTGATAATCATGATGTTTTAAACACATATATTGAGCATATAACAGAACAAATAAAAATTTCGATAAAGAATAATAAAGAAAATGAAAATATACTAGTAACTGGTGGCGGAGCGTACAATCAAACTATTATTAAAAAATTAAAAAACAAGTTAAATTGTGAAGTTATAATTCCTAAAAAAGAAATTGTTGATAATAAGGAAGCTTTAATATTTGCTTATTTGGGACTACTACGGTACAACAACAAAATAAACTGTTTAAAAACTGTTACAGGTGCTAAAAAAAATCATTCCTCTGGAATAGTTTTTAAAAGTTAATATCTATTTCTGAGCTATCTAATTTTTGAAGCTTAATATTTCTCCATTTAACCTTAATGCCACCACCATCGTGAATTTGTAAAGCGATTCTACCATTAGCTTCACCAATTTTTTTATCAGTATATGAAATCATTTTAGTACCATTTAGCCAAGTAGTAACAGTTTTGTCTTGAACTTTCACAGTAAGTTTGTTCCAATCACCCATAATTAATGATGAATCTTTACCCATACTAGGCTTTACAAGCCAGCCTCTTCCATATGATTCATAAATCCCCCCAGTGTATAAGCCTGGTGGAGCTACTTCAACCTGCCAACCGCTAACTTTAGTTCCTTCAACAGTTGATCTAAAAAAAACACCACTATTTCCATTTTCTTCTTGCATAAACTCAAGATTCAAAACAAAGTTTTTGTAATAATCATCTGTACCTAAATATCCGTATTCAGCATTTGGTCCACTTTCACAAATCAATAATCCATCCTCGACATACCACTTTTCAGTGCCATATATAATCCAACCATTTAAATCAGTACCGTTAAATAAGTTTATAGTATTAGCTTTATTTACAACTGGTTCATTTTTACTTGAACTATCGTTATTGTTGTTATAATGATTATGAGTTTCAGGCGAAAATAAAGATAGAGAAGCGCAAGAATAGGAGAAAAGAACAATTAGAGATAACAAAAGGTAATTTATGTTTTTCATTTAATATTAATTTAAATTGTAATTTTATTGTTATAGGTAAATATAATTTAAATGAAAAGAAAAAACTTAAAATCACTATTTATTTTACTCATACTCATTTTTTTTTATTCAAAAAATTTATATTGTCAATTTGAAGCTGGTATAATCTCAACTCTTGAAGCTACATATCCAGATAAAAACAACATAAACTTTAAACAAACTTTTTCTTACAATATTCCACAAAACGCTGATTTTGATGCATTGATTTTAATTAAATCCAAATCGAACAAAACATTTACTATTAATTCAAAATCAAAAAATTTAAATAACATTAATTATTCAGTGATAAAGCCAGTTCCGGTTGAAGAAAATACTGGTGTCGATAGCAGGACTGAACAGTTTCTGGGGCAAATTAATTCAGATGTGATTAGAAGAGCTCCTTTTGAAGTTTTTGAAGTTATTGAACCTTTAACTATTAATGAAATTAAAACCGTTAGTAATTTTTCTTTATTAAGAATTTCTGTAAAATCTATTGAGTTTAAAAGGACTGGCAATTTTAAATTGAATATAGTTTTAAATGATGGTTTTAAAAATGAAGAATTGAAATTTAAAATTAAGATTCATGATGCTTCCATTCCAAAACTTCAAGAAAGTAAATTCTTTTATACAAATTGGTTCAATTTAAGTAAAATGGAAGAAATGCATGATTTAAAGAGATGGAACAAAGAATGGTTTGTTATGCTTGATAAATATGCTAAGTTGATGGCAGAGGGGCGTCAAAATTGTATAAGAATTCCACATGAACTTATTAGTTTACAAAGCAATAAAATTTCTTTAGATGAAGAAAAAATGATTTCATTTATAAATATTTTTAAGAAATATGGATTTAAATATTTTGAATCTCCACACTTACTCAACAGAGGATCTAATGACGATTGGGGGAATCCAGAACTAAAAACAAAACTACGTAAAAGAGGTTATTACTCTGAGGATGGGAAAAAGGAAATAGATACTATAATTAGAAAAATAAAATCATTCACAAAAAAATATAAATTAGAAAATCAGTGGCTTCAACATATTGCAGATGAACCTACAGATATTAATGCTCAATGTTATAAAGATGTTTCAAAACAAATAAAATCGATATATCCAAAAATTACGATAATGGAAGCCACTAATGCAAAAGAATCATTGACTGGTTCAATTGATTTATGGTGTCCACTTATAAATGATTTTCAAGAAAATCAAGATTTTTTCAAAAAAAGAGTAAAAGAAGGAGAAAAAATTTTAGTATATACCTGCTTAGTTCCTGGCGGAAAATGGTTAAACAGGACATTAGATATGGAAAGAATTAGACAAGTATATTTTGGATGGGCAGGCTCAAAATACAATACCTTTGGATACTTACATTGGGGATTGAATCAATATAAAGCTAATCCATTCAATCAAAGTGTAGTTAAACATCCATCTCCTCAAGCATCAAGTAACAATTATCTTCCAGCTGGTGACACGCATATAATCTATCCAGGGAAAGATGGACCACTTTCCTCACTTCGATTTGAAGCACACCGACAAGGAATAGAAGATTATGAATTACTTGAAAAATTAAAACTTAAAAATTCTAATAAACACGAAAGGTTAATAAAAAAATTATTTTTAGATTATACCAATTATACACTATCAATAAAAAAATATCAAAGAATAAGAAAAAAACTACTTAAATCAATTTAATGTCATGAAAAAAACTATTTCAATTTTAATAATCTCATTAATTTTATTCAACGTTAACGCACAATCAAGAAAAGAATTTTTCAAGAGTCCAAAAGGAATATTTTTGATTTCTTCAGATTTACATATTCATTCTGTGTTTTCAGATGGGGAAGTTTGGCCAAGCATTAGAGTTAAAGAAGCTAGAAGAGATGGACTTGACTTAATTTCTTTAACTGAGCATTTAGAATATTTATCTTATAAAAACGACATGAACATTAGGGACAGAAACAGATCCTTTCAAATATCAAATGCAATGTTGAGAGAAAATGAACCTTTAATGGTAATAAACGGAACAGAAATAACTAAACCAATGCCACCTGGACACTTTAATGCAGTTTTCGTAAAAGATTCTAATAAATTAATTAATCCTGACGGAGAACAAGCAATTATTGAAGCTAATAAACAAGGAGCTTTTGTTTTTTGGAATCACCCAAATTGGGTAGAAAATAGAGATGATGCAATTGCAAGATTTGACGATTTACATAAAAAACTTTTAAAAAAGAAATTATTTCATGGAATTGAAGTAGTAAATGAGCACACATACTCTGAGGAAGCGTTAGCGTTGGCAATTGAAAATAATCTTACCATAATGGGTACTAGTGATATACACGGATTAATTGATTGGACTTTTGATAAAGAAAAAAAATATCATAGACCAGTTACATTTATTATTTCAGAAAACATTACAAAAAAAAGTATAAGAGATGCATTATTCGCACAGAAAACTTTTGTTTGGCATAAAGATATGTTAATAGGAAAAGAAGAAAACATTCTTCCCATTATGAACGAAAACATAACTATTACGTCAAATGGTTATTATAAAAAAATTGTAACAATTAAAATTTCAAATAATGGAGTTGTTCCTTTGAAATTGAAATACACTGGGAATTACACATTCCATAGTTTTGGATCAGTTCTTGAGATTCCAGCAAAAGGAGAATTACTTGTAACCGTTAAAACAAAAGAAATTCTAGAAGAAATTGAAATGCCCTTCGAAATTTTAAATATTGTAGTAGCTCCCAAACAAAATTTAAAAATTAATAAAATTGTCAAACTTTAATTACTGCAACTCAATATTAAGAATAGTATTTTTAAAAAAATCTATTGAACCTTCTTCGAATTTTGGCTTTCTAAATCTGATCTTTTTTTTTGTTGAGAAACCATACTGTTCAGAGGGAATTCCAATAAAGTTTTTATCTAATATGTTATTAAAGTTTTCATCTAATAAAATTGATATAAAATAAATCCCTTTAGGCAAATTAATTATAGTAGAAAACTTACCTTTTTGAACCTTTTCTTTAATACTGTAGTCAAAACCAACCCTTTGACCAGAATTGTTTGTTTTGTCACTATTCCAAAAATCTGGCTCAGACCAAACTGCAATCAATAAATTACCTGAGGATTCAATATTAGAAATATTTAATTTCATCTCAAATAATTCGGAATTATTTTGTGAAAACAGTTCAATACTTAATAGTAAAATAAGTATTTTAAAAAATTTGTTCATTACGTTTTTTTTAGTGACCCAGGGAGGATTCGAACCCCCAACCGTCAGAGCCGAAATCTGATATTCTATCCAGTTGAACTACTGGGCCCCATTTATTACATAAGTTTTGAACGCACAATATTAGATATAGTTTTTCCATCGGCTTTTCCGGAAAGTTTACTTGATGCTATACCCATTACTTTTCCCATATCTTTCATTCCCTGAGCTCCAGTCTGGTTAATAATTTCAGCAATTAATTTATCCAATTCTTCTAAACTAATTTGAGCTGGTAAAAACCTTTCAATTATTTTAGATTGACTTATTTCTATGTCTGCTAATTCTAATCTATTTTGTTTTTTATAAATCTCTGCACTTTCTTTTCTTTGTTTAACAAGTTTTTGAAGAATTTTAATTTCATCTGATTCTTGAACATTACCATCTGAACCCTTTTGAGTTTGAGCTAATAATAGCGCAGACTTAATTGCTCTTAAAGATTCCAATTCATCAACATTTTTTTCTTTCATTGCTGATATAATTGAACTTGATATTTTATCTATTAATTTCATTTAATTTGATTTTAATCTACGTTATCATGTAAAAACGAATTGTTAGTTCGCAAATTAATCTCTCCGTTTGAATCTTCACTTATAACTGATCTGGAAGATTTAAATTGATCAATACTGTCTAGACTAACTCCGGCTCTTTTAAAGGCAGGTTCATTCTCCATAGATTTAATATTATTAGCCTTAGTAAAATTATAATTGTATTGCTTTAATTTAATTTTTCGCTCTTCTGTTCTTTTTGACAATCCATCAGCAATTGAGCTATTTAAAGGATTTAAAACTACTTCACTATTATCAGTTTTAATTTCAGAAACCAAAGGCTCAACTGTCTTGTTAATAATCTCATAATCATCAACACCAGATTTATTAGCATTTATTCCACTAATTTCGGTTACAGGTATGATATGAACAGGGTTTACAACTTCTATTTCGTTTACATCTTCAATTAATTCATGAACAATTTTATCTGACTCAATTGTTTGTTTTTTCAATGGCATATCAAAATCAAATGAAACTTGATCAATAGGTTTAAATTCTTCTTGTGAAGCCACTTCAATTTCATTAATATTCACTGAAACATCATTAATTTCAATTTCATCTTCACTAATTATTAAATTTGAGTTCACCTCCTCATAATCAACATTAATGTCATTTATAATCCTAGCATTTTCTAAATTTTGAATTTCAGAGTCAGTATTCTTAAAATCAATTGAATTTGAGGCAAAATCAAATTGTAAAGAATCTTTTTCAGCAATCTGATTATCAGAACTTAGATTATGAACATATCCGGCATTTTCATCAAGATTATGAATTATTTTTTTTGGATCAGAATGTATAATTTCATCTTGTTGATTAGGGTCAAATCCTGTAGCAATTACAGTAACAGAAATTGAACTTTCTAAATTCAAATCTTCACCTACTCCCATTATAATATTCGCCCCGTGCCCAGCTTTTTCTTGAATATAATCATTTATAAGTCCGATTTCATCAATAGTTATTTCTTCTTTTCCTGAAACAATTAATAATAAAACATTTTTAGCCCCCGTAATTCTATTATCATTTAGAAGAGGTGAATCAAGAGCAGCTGAAATAGCCTCAATTGACCTTTTAGTACCTGCAGCAGTAGATGAACCCATTATAGCATTTCCGCTATTAGATAGTACAGTTTTAGCATCTTTTAAATCAATATTTTGAGTATAATGATGAGTTA
The DNA here is from genome assembly GCA_965655865.1 of Flavobacteriaceae bacterium. Classification (GTDB taxonomy): domain Bacteria; phylum Bacteroidota; class Bacteroidia; order Flavobacteriales; family Flavobacteriaceae; genus MAG-121220-bin8. The sequence goes on from CBFHJJ010000007.1 coordinate 51,942, forward strand.
TAACTTCAGCTATTCCTCTAGAAGCTGTAGCTAATACTTCATCAGCTTTTGCAAATCCTTCTTTAAATCCTAAATTTCCGTAGATATCTCTCAAATTATTATTATTAATTACAATTAAAGCATCTACTTCTTTTCTTAATTTTTCTATCCCTGTTTTGGCTTGTTGTTCTCTTATTTTACCTTCAAAGTGAAATGGCATAGTGACTATTCCTACAGTTAATATATCCAACTCTTTAGCCAATTTAGAAATTACAGGAGCAGCTCCAGTTCCGGTTCCTCCACCCATTCCAGCAGTTATAAAAACCATTTTAGTATTTGTTTCAAGCATTTTCTTTAAATCATCAAAGCTTTCTACTGCTGCTTTTTCTCCAATTTCGGGATTAGCCCCAGCTCCTAAACCTTCTGTTAATGAAATACCTAGCTGAATTTTGTTTTCAACTTTACTATTTTCTAAAGCTTGTGAATCGGTGTTGCATACAACAAAATCAACTCCTTTTATACCTTTAGAGTGCATGTAATTAATTGCATTACTTCCACCACCTCCAACTCCGATGACTTTTATTACATTACTTTGATTTTTAGGTAAATCAAATGGTAAATTGTTTATTTCTGGGTTTAAGTACATAATCTTTAATTTATTCGGCGTTATCTAAAAATGTTTTAATTTTTTCTGTAAACTGTTCAAAAATTGTTAACCTTTCACTTTGACTAGTATCATCAATTTCTTCAAGTTCATTATTGTCAGTATCTTCTTTTTTATTACTTTTTTTACTGATTTTTGTTGAGTTCATAACCAAACCAACAGCTGTAGCATACATAGGACTTGAAATATCTATTGAATTGTTTCCTGCTAAATGTTCGCTTGGGTGACCCAACCTAGTATCCATTCCTGTTATGTATTCAACTAGTTGTTTTAAATGTTTTAATTGACTACCCCCTCCAGTTAAAACAATACCAGCAATCAATTTCTTTTTCTGTTCTTCATGTCCATAATTTTTAATTTCTATATAAACCTGTTCAACTATTTCTACAACTCTTGCATGAATAATTTTTGATAAGTTTTTAAGAGTAATTTCTTTTGGATCTCTTCCTCTTAACCCTGGAATTGAAACAATTTCATTTTCTTTATTCTCACCAGGCCAAGCGGAACCAAATTTAATTTTCAATAGTTCTGCCTGTTTTTCTATAATTGAACAGCCTTCTTTTATGTCTTCAGTAATAATATTACCTCCAAAAGGTATAACAGATGTGTGACGAATAATTCCATCTTTAAAAATTGCTAAGTCAGTAGTTCCGCCACCAATATCAATTAAAGCAACACCTGCTTCTTTTTCCTCTTGACTTAAAACGGCGTCAGAAGATGCTATAGGCTCTAATGTAATTCCTTCAAAATCAATCCCTGCACTTTTGATACATCTAGCTATGTTTTTAATTGAAGATACTTGACCGACAACAACGTGAAAATTTGCTTCTAGTCTTCCTCCAAACATACCTATTGGTTCTTTAATTTCAGCCTGGCCATCAACCTTATAATCCTGAGGTAATACGTGAATTATTTCTTCTCCAGGCAACATAACCAATTTATAAACTTGATTTATTAATTTATCTAAGTCCTCAGTATTAATAACGGTATCAGAATTACTTCTGGTTATGTAATCGCTATGTTGAAGGCTTCTAATGTGTTGTCCAGCAATTCCAACAATAACTTTATCAATTTTTTCAGATGAATTTAGTTCTGCTTCATTTACAGCTGATTGAATAGATTGAATCGTTTGAGTAATATTATTTACCACACCTCGGTGAACACCTAAACTTTTTGATTTACCTATTCCAATTATTTTTAACTTACCATATTCATTTAAAGAGCCAATCAAAGCAACAATTTTTGTTGTGCCTATGTCTAATCCAACAAATAAATTTTTTGTTTCCATATTTATTTTCTTTGTATTATAACCTGATTTTTAAAATCGAGATTCACGGATTTCAAACTATCTAACAAACCAGAGGAATAAACAGTATTAAAAAATGCTTCATATTTTTTGAATTTTGGAATATAGTTTCCATCAACAATTAAATTCAAATCATATCGAAAACCGTCAACTTTAAATATTAAATTATTATTTGACTTAGTTAATCCAGCTATATGTTTAGATAAAAATTTATCATTTTTTATGTAGAGACCTAAATCACCTAACATTTTAAAATCAATTGAATCTACATTACTTAAAATCATTGGACATATTTCTGAAAAATTTTTAGATAATGGCATTTTTTTTCCATTATCATCTATATAATACTTTTCATTCAAAACTCTAAACACTGGATTTTTTTCCTTAATATTTACTCCCAATTTTCCTTCAACACTAATTGATACTTCAGCTGAACTTACATATTCATTTAATAAAATTATACGTTCAATTTCTTTCAAATTTAAATTACTTTTCAAAATTTCATTAGAAATTAAATTACTTTGTGTTAACAATTTATTAACCGAATCTTCAGGGATAAATTTAAAATCAGTATCTAAATAACTTAAGTCAGCAAACTCAATACTTCTGTTCTGATTTTTATTAAAACTAAACAATGTCAATAGACTGACAGAAAGTATTAAAAAAGTAATTTTTAACATATTTAGGTTCATATCAAATAAGAATATTATTTTTAATTATATCAACTTCATCAGCAATATCTCCAGCACCCATTATTATAAAAACTTCAGAATCAGATTCTTTTAAAGAATTTGATAAATCAGATTTATTTAAGATTGATTTATTTTTATTATCAATTAATTCTAATAATTTTTCAGAGCTAATATTAGTTATAGGTTTTTCTCTTGCAGGATATATTTCTGTTAAAATAATATTATCAAACTTTGATAATATTTCTGCAAATTCGTTCATAAAATCTCTTGTCCTTGAATATAAATGCGGTTGAAAAATTGCAGTATTTATTTTTTTAGGGTATAAATCTTTTATAGTATTATAAACAGCTTTAATCTCACTTGGATGGTGAGCATAATCATCTATAATTATTTTAGGCGTCCGTAATACGTAACTAAACCTTCTTTTAACACCTAAAAATGTAGACAAAGAATTTGTAATTGATTTGTCATTAATATTTAATTCTTTTCCAATAGCAAATGCAGCAAGTGCATTTAATGCATTATGTTTTCCCGGCATATTAAACTCTACAGAATCAATTGAAACTCCTTTATAATTTATATTAAAAAAAGAAGAAAATTTTGAATTAGAATAATTAGATATAAAATATTCACATTTAGAACTAAATCCATATGAAACACCTCCGAGCAAAGTTTTTTCATTAGAAAATAATACTCCTTTGGGTTTAATATTGTCGATAAATTGGATAAATGAACTATTTAGTTCCTCTTTTGAGTTATAAATATCTAAATGATCAGGATCAACTGATGTTACACAAGCTATATTTGGAAATAAAGTATGAAATGATCTGTCAAATTCATCTGCTTCGACTAATACAATATCATTGCCGTTTTGTAATAAGTTTGAGTCATAATTCTCAGAAATTCCTCCAACGAAAGAAGTAAAGCTAATATTGTTTTCATAAAGAATATGAGATAAAATTGAAGAAGTTGTTGTTTTACCGTGAGTTCCTCCAATAGCAATGCAAAACTTATTTTGAGAAATCATTCCAAGTAGTTCTGATCTTTTTAAAATTCTAAATCCATTTTCTTTAAAAAACTTAAATTCTTTATTAGATTTAGGAATAGCAGGAGTATAAACAATCAAAGTTTCTAAATGATTTAAAAACTCAGGTGGAATATTTACAACATCATCATTATAATGTACTTTAGCACCTTTATTTGAGAGTGATTTAGTTATAGTAGAATTAACTTTATCATATCCAGCTACATATTTATTTTTGTTGATAAAATAAAAAGCCAAAGAGGACATACCTATACCACCAATTCCTAAAAAATAAATTTTTTTATAATTTTTAATCATTTCAAAAACTTTTTAATGTGGTTAACAATATCCACTGTGGCATTAGGCCTTTCAATTTTTTTAATTGAATTTGATAATTTTAAGGAATATTCCTCATTTTTAAATATTTTTTCAAAAACTCGATTAAACTTAGTATTCAAATCTTTTTCTTTTACAATTTCTGCAGAATTTAAATTAACAATAGACATTGCATTTTTAGTTTGATGGTCCTCTGCAACGTTTGGAGATGGAATGAAAATTACTGGCTTACCAACAATACATAATTCAGAAATTACACTTGCGCCAGATCTTGATACAATATAATCAGCGGCTTTATATGCATAGTTCATTTTTTTTATGAACGGTTTAACTTTTACTATATCCGAATTAAGTGCTTGGTATTTTTGAAAGTAATAATTTCCACATTGCCAAAGAACCTGGACACCTAAATTCTTGAAATAATTTAAATTGGATTTGATAAATTCATTAATTTTTAGTGCACCTAAACTTCCTCCTAAAACTAATAAGGTTTTTTTGTCTTTGTTTAAACTAAAAAAATCTAATGAAGCTTCCTTTGAGATTGTTGAAATATAAATATTTTTTCTCACCGGATTTCCGGTAAACAATAATTTAGATTTAGGAAAATACCTGTCCATTTTTGAATAAGAAACACAAATATAATTGACTGATTTAGAAAGAATCCTATTGGTTATTCCAGGATAAGAGTTTTGTTCTTGAATTAAAGTTGGTATTTTTAATTTTGAAGCAACATATAAAATTGGCCCACTAGCAAAACCCCCGGTTCCTACTACAAAATCAGGTTTAAATTTTTTAATTATAAAATAAGATTTTACAATACTTAAAAGAACCTTTAATGGAACTAACAAATTTGAAAAATGTAATTTTCTATTAATTCCACTAATCCATAATCCAATAATGTCGTACCCGTGTTCCGGAACTTTTTGCATCTCCATTCGATCTGAAGAACCAACAAATAATATTTTATTATTTTCAAATTTTATAGACAATTCTTCAGCAATAGAAATAGCAGGGTAAATATGCCCCCCTGTACCTCCACCTGATATTAAAAATCTATTCTGTTTCACTTAATATATTTAAAGGATTATCAGTATTTAAAATTTCTGTTGATTCTTTAGAACTTACACTTAAAACTATACCAAGTGCTAGAAAAGTCATCCAAATAGATGTTCCACCAGTACTTATTAATGGTAAAGGCTGGCCAGTAACAGGGAAAAGCTGAACTGCAACGCCCATATTAATGAATGCTTGAAAGATTATAGGCAACCCTGATCCTAATGCTAATAATTGTCCGAAAACAGTACTAGACTTATACGACACTATTATTATTCTAAAGAGTAATAAAAGGTAAAGAAACAATATACTAATTGCTCCAACAGTTCCATATTCTTCAGTTATTATAGCATAAATAAAATCAGATGTACTTTGGGGAAGAATATTTTTCATTGAACTTTTTCCTGCCCCAACCCCAAAAACCATTCCTGATGCTATTGCAGATTTAGCTCTCAAAATTTGATAATTATTTTCAGAATTTTCAGATGATGAAAAGTTTTCAATTCTACTAACCCATGTGTCTATTCTATTAGGCATTAAATCTGGATAATTTTTCACAGTTAAAAAGAAAAGTGAAAAAAGTATTATTCCAGAAAACCCTATGCCTAGTAAATATTTAAAAGGATATCCTCCAATGAAAATTAAAGTAATTATCATCAAAAAAATCATAGCAGCAGTGGAAAAATTAGATGGCAAGATTAAAAACACTATTAATATAATTGGAATCCATAATGGAATTATAGTTTTTGAAAAACTTATGTTTTTATTATAATTTTTAGATAAATAAAATGAAACATAAACCATTAGCACAACTATAGCCATTGATGATGGTTGAAAAGACAAACCAATAATTGGTAACTTAATCCATCTACTTGCATTAGCCCCATCTATTACATTACCCTGTATTGAGGTAATTAGTAAAACAGTTATTATAAAAGGTAATGCCAATTTTGACAATCCTTTGAAATATTTATAAGGAATCAAATGTGTACCGTACATTATTAAAATACCAACTGTAATAATTGCAAAATGTTTTATAACATTCGATAAAACAAAACTGTTTCCAAAATTAGAGCTTGCACTGTAAACAGGTAAAAAAGAAAAAACTGCCAATAATATAACTATTGACCAAATTATCTTATCTCCTCTAATTTTTTCTATTAATAAATTCATTATAATTTTCTAACCGCCTCTTTAAATTGATTTCCTCTGTCTTCGTAATTTTTAAATAAGTCAAAACTTGAACAAGCTGGTGATAATAACACACAATCTTTTGATTCAGCAATTTTATATGCATTTCTTACAGCTTGAACCATATTATCATTTTCTATAATTATTTCTACAAATGGAGAAAATGATTCTATAATTTTTGAATTATCAATTCCAATACAAATAATTGCTTTAACCTTTTCTCTTACCAAAGGAATTAAGTCATCGTAATTATTTCCCTTATCTACACCTCCAGCAATCCAAACTGTTGATGATTTCATAGAATCTAGAGCGTAATAAACTGCATTTACATTAGTGGCTTTTGAATCATTTATATATTTTACTTTTTGAATAGTTAACACATGTTCAAGTCTATGGTTTATAGATTGAAAATTTCCTAATGATTCCCTAATCTTTTCATCGCTAATATTTAGAATTTTTGCAACAGTTGCTGCAGCCATATTATTTTGAACATTGTGCTTTCCTTTAATGGATAAATTTTCAATTGGTATCATAAAACTGGAGTTATTTATATTAGAATTAATATTATCGTTTTTAACGTATGTAAGATTATTTCCATTTGCGTTTTTGAGTGAAAATGGAATTTTAATAGAGTTAACATTTCTATTGCTTAGCTCAGAAATGATTTTATCATCGTCATAATTATAAATTAAATAATCAGATGATGAGTGATTAGAAATGATTTTGAATTTTGAGTTAACATAATTCTGAAAATCATAATCATATCTTTCTAAATGATCAGGTGTTAAATTGGTAATTATGGAGATAAACGAATTAAAATTTATTATATCATCTAATTGAAAACTACTTAGTTCTAAGACAACATATTCAAAGTTATTTTCGGCCGTTAAAAAGGAAAAACTATTACCAATATTGCCAGCTAGTCCAACACTTTTTCCTGAGTTTTTAAGAATATGATAAATAAGAGAGCATGTAGTTGTTTTACCATTAGATCCAGTAACTCCAATTAAAATAGAATTTGTAAATCTGTAAGCAAATTCAATTTCTGAAATTATAGGAATATTTTTAGATTTAATTTTGATGATTATCTCAGAATCATTAGAGATTCCAGGACTTTTTACAACCTCCTTGGCGTTAAAAAACTTATTCAGAGTATGCCCACCTTCCTCATAACTTATATGATTGTTTTCTAATATTTTTTTATATTTTTTTTGTATGGTATTATACTCTGAAAGAAAAACATCATATCCATTCTTGTTAGCAAGAAAGGCAGCTCCAACACCACTTTCTCCCCCTCCAATAACAACAATACTATTTTTCATGATTATCTAATTTTCAAGGTTATTAAAGAAAGTATGGCTAATAAAATTCCAATTATCCAAAATCTCACAACAATTTTACTTTCATGTAATCCAGATTTTTGAAAATGATGATGAATGGGTGACATAAGAAAAATTCTTTTCCCAATACCTTTTTTACTCTTGGTATATTTAAAAAAACTAACCTGAATTATTACGGATAAAGTTTCAATTAGAAAAACACCACAAATAAGAGGAAGTAATAACTCTTTTCTTACAATTATGGCTATAACCGCAATAACACCTCCAATAGTTAGACTACCTGTATCTCCCATAAAAACTTGAGCAGGATAAGTATTATACCATAAAAACCCTATAAGTCCCCCAATAAAAGAGGAAATAAAAACAACTACCTCACCTACTCTGGGTATATACATTATATTCAAATATTCTGAAAAAATTATATTTCCAGAAACCCAAGCAAATACCCCCAATGTTATAGTAATAATTACCGAAGAGCCTGCTGCTAAACCATCGATTCCATCAGTTAAATTAGCGGCATTAGAAACTGATGTTATTATTAAAATAATAAAAAATACAAAAACAATTACACTTATAGTTTTACTTTCATTAGTCGTTAATGAACTGAAAAATGAATAATCAAACTCATTATTTTTTAAAAAGGGAACAGTTGTTTTAGTAGACTTATATTCAGAATTTCCAACAACTTGTACAATATCATTTGAATCTATATTATTTTGATTTTTTAAAGTTACCTGAGGATGAAAAAATAAAGTTAAACCAACAATCAACCCAAGACTAACCTGCCCTATAATTTTAAACTTACCTTTAAGTCCCTTCTTGTTTTTTCGAAACACTTTAATATAATCATCTAAAAAACCTATAACACCAAGCCAGATAGTTGTAAAAAGAAGTATTATAATATAAATGTTGATGAAGTTTGAAAAAAGTAAAACTGGAATAATAGTAGAAAAAATAATGATAAGTCCACCCATAGTTGGCGTACCATTTTTTTCTTTTTGACCTGTCAAACCTAAGTCTCTAATTGACTCACCAATTTGCTTTTTATTTAAAAAATTAATTATTTTTTTACCAAAAATTATGGAGAAAAATAATGAAAATATAAATGCTAAAGATGATCTAAAAGAAATATATTGAAATAAACTAGCCCCTGTTAACTGGAACTGATTTTCTAAATATTCAAATAAAAAATAAAACATTTTAATTAGTAGTTTTTAGTGATTCTATTAAAAAAATTTTGTCGTTAAATTCAATTTTTTCGTGTCCTTTAATTTGATATTTCTCGTGCCCCTTACCAGCTATCAAAATAATATCGTTTTTTCTAGCTATTTCACATGCTTCTTGAATAGCTTTCCTCCTGTTTATTTCTAAAATAAATTTATGTTTGTCTTTCTTTTCTACTCCATTTTTCATTTGATCTATAATCAGAATAGGATCCTCGGATCTTGGATTATCAGATGTAAAAATTACTTTGTCACTAAGTGAGCATGCTATTTTCCCCATTAAAGGTCTTTTTTCTTTATCTCTATCACCACCACAACCCACAACAGTTATTAATGATTCACTTAAATTCTTTATATCATTAATGGTGTTCAATACATTTTTTAAAGAATCTGGACTGTGAGCATAATCTATTATTCCAATTTTATCACTATTCGAATTAACTAACTCAAATCTTCCCTCAGGTGAGTTTAATGAGCTAATTTTTTGTAAGATTAGTTCATTTGAAATATTAAAAACTTTAGCAATACAAAAAACTGTTAGTATATTGTACGCATTAAAAGTTCCCGTTAGCTTAGTCCATAACTCAGTGTCATTTATTAACAATTTCATTCCATTAAAATCTTTTTCTAAGATTTTAATGGAAAAATCTGAATTAGATTTTAGAGAATATGAAAAGATTTTACAAACTGCATTTTGAACCATATAATTACCATTCTTATCATCAACATTGGTTATTGCAAAACTTGATTTAGGTAAAGAATCAAAAAATATTTTTTTAACATCTCGATAATTTTTGAATGATTTATGATAATCTAAATGGTCGTGAGTTAAATTTGTGAAAACACCTACATTAAAATTCAAATTATAAGTTCTCATTTGTGATATTGCGTGAGATGAAACTTCCATAAAACAATATTCGACTTTTGAATTAACCATTTCATTTAAAATATAGTTCAGAAATAATGAGTCAGGAGTAGTTTGGCTAGTGTTAAATTCAATATCATTAACCAGAATTATATTAGTTGATATTAGTCCTACTTTTTTATAAAAACTTTTGAAAAGTTGATACATTAATGTAGTGCTAGATGTTTTACCATTCGTTCCAGTAACTCCAATAAGCTTTATTTTTTTTGAGGGATTATCATAATAATTTGAAGATATCAAGGATAAAGTTTTTCTTGAATCAAGAACAATTATATAGGTTACATTTTTGGTGATTTCACTAGGAACTGAATTACATATAATAGCTTTTGCACCGTTAGAAATAGCACTACTTATATAACTATTTCCATCTGATTTATAACCCTTAATAGCTATGAATAAATCATTCTGTTTAATTTTTTTAGAATTAAATTCTATTTTATTAATTCCAATATCTGTATTTCCAATGACAGATTGTATTTCTACTCTATATAATATGTCTCTAAGCAACTTCATGTAAGACTTATAACTATTTGTTTTTTCGATTTATTAATTAATTTGAAGTTTTTAATGATCAAACCACTGCCTTTAAAAGAAACTTTAAAACCATAATTCTCCAAAGCAGGTAAAATATTTTTGAGATTTTTTCCTTTTATAATTGATAAATTATTGATGTCAATTAAATGATAATCTTTCTTATTGTAAATTTTAGAAAGATTAAAATTTTCTGTTTTATTAAAATCAACAGATTTAGGTGTTAATGAATATATTTTATCAGCAATTTTCTTAAAAACCGGAGCAGCAACTGTAGCTCCATAATATCCTTTTTTCTTATTTGGTTTATGGATTACTACAATACATGAGTATTTAGGTTTATCAGCTGGAAAATATCCAACAAAACTTGAAATATATTGCAAGTCATCAGTGTTATAATCAATTTGACCAGTTCCGGTTTTCCCTGCAATTTTATAAATATTTGATTTTATATTATTTCCTGTTCCACCTTTTTCATTAACAACATTTTCTAGCATGAGTTTAACCTTTTTCAGCGTATCATCTGAACAAATTGATGGGTTTAAAATTGTTTTATTATCAATTAAACTACTATGTCTTGTAAAAACTGGCTTAACCATTTCTCCATTATTAGCAACTGAATTGTAAAATGTTAAAATTTGAAGTGGTGATAATAATACACCATATCCGTAAGCCATCCATGGAAGAGATAAACCATTCCAATTTTTATCATTTGGGTGAGGAATTCTTGGACTGGACTCTCCCAGAATTGAAACTCCTAACTTATTATTTAAACCCATGTTATAAAGTCTATCTGAAAATTTTCGAGGTTCGTTTCCATAAGATTCACTGATAACTTTTACAATTCCCGTGTTTGATGAAAATTTAAAAGCATCGTTTAGAGAAATTTTTCCATATCCACCCGGTTTTGAGTCTCTTACTTTATTTCCATAGAAAGAAAGTATACCATTTTCTGTATCTATAATTGTATTTGGTTCAACTTTACCATCTTCAAGTGCGGCAATTACTGACATTAATTTAAAAGTAGAACCCGGCTCAAAATGTTCCCCAACTGCATAATTTAACTTTTCATAATATTTTCCCTCCGAGGTTCTTCCTAAATTTGAAATGGCTTTTATTTCGCCTGTTGCCGTTTCCATAACTACTGCAGTGCCGTGGTCAGCTTCAAAGTCTTCTAATTGTTTTAATAAAGAATGATGTGTAATATCTTGAAAACCAATATTTATTGTTGAAACAATATCAGTTCCTGGCGTTGGTTCAATTTTATTATTTGAGGAAATGGGTTTCCATTTGCCATTTGAAATTTTTTGCATTAATTGTAGACCATTTTTACCCCTTAATTTTGAACCAAAAGCGTGCTCAAGTCCTACTCCACTAAAATTGTCATCTTTTATCATTCTCTCATAACCAATAGTTCTTTCTGCTATCTTATTTAATGGATAGTCTCTTGAATTCTTTTTTTCAATAATTAAACCTCCCCTAACTCCACCCATTTCAAAAAGAGGCATTTGTTTTATTTTATTTAGATTTTCTATTGAAACCCCTCTACTAATTAAATGATATCTCTTTTTATTATTTTTAGCAAAAACGAGTCTGTCTAGAAAAATTTCTTCAGATTTATTAAAAGTTTTCGAAAGTTCTTCTGAGAGTTTTTTTGAATATTTTGAGAAATTTGCGTCAGAAACAGTCACAGCATCAAAATATATATCAAAACTTGTAGTTGAAGCTGCTAATAAACTTCCATCATCAGAGAAAATATTCCCTCTTTCAGGAAAAATGGTGAAATTTTGAATCGTTTTATTTTTAGCTAATTTTCTGTATTTATTACCATCAACATACTGAATATGAAATATTTTATATCCAATACCAAATCCCAAAAACACCAATACAGAAGCTACTAAATAAAGCCTATATAAAAATTGTTTTTGATTTGTTTCCATTAGTCAATAATTATTTTTTTTGGTGGAGTAGTTGAACTTTCGATATTTCTATCATTCATTAAAAATGATACATTTGATTCCATTTTTAATTTCATAACTTCTTTTCTTTTGCTTATAAAATTGCTTTGTAGAACTGAAACTTCGTTTTTTAATTCACTTATTTTTATAATCTTGCTATCTACCAAATGAGAAGAATAAATCATAATTAAACATATGGTAAATAAAAAAAATATATAGCCCCAGTTTTTAATTGATCCATCATTAATCAAAAATTTACCTAACAATATTTGTTTTAGACTGTCTCTCATGTTTTTACTGCAGATCTTAATTTTGCACTTCTAGCTCTACTATTTAATTTGATTTCTTTTTTAGTTGGAACCAAGAATTTAAATGTTTTTTTAAACGGAATATCAGCAACTCCAAATTCATTTTTAAATGGTTCAGATTCAAAACAACCATTTTGTATAAATCTTTTAACTATTCTATCTTCAATAGAATGATATGTTATGAAAGAGATAATTCCTCCTTTGTTGACCAAACCAGGAAGTTGTAACAAGACTTCTTTTAATACATGCATTTCTTGATTAACCTCAATTCTTAAAGCTTGATATATTTTAGCTAGAAATTTATTTTCAAATCCTTTAGGGAGAAAAGAACTAAGTATATCATTTAATTGGCTAGTTCTTGTTATTTTTTTAAAAGTCCTTGCTTCAACAATAGTTTTTGCAATATCTTTTGAATTTCTTAAGTCAGCATACTCAAATAAAATGTTCGAAAGTTGTCTTTCTGAATATTCATTTAATATTTCCTGAGCATTAAATGAGGATTTAGTATTCATTCTCATATCTATTTCAGAATCATATCGAATAGAAAATCCTCTTACAGCACTGTCAAATTGATGAGATGAAACTCCTAAATCAGCAAATACACCATCAACATTTAAAATATTGTTGTATTTCAAATTTTGTTGTAAAAATTTAAAATTTTGATTAATCAAAATAAATCTTGAGTCATCAATTTTATTTTTAATTGCATCTATATCTTGATCAAATGCTATCAATTTTCCTTTACTACTTAAGTTATTTAATATTAATTTTGAATGACCTCCTCCACCAAAAGTTAAATCAACATATACGCCATCACTCGAAATATTTAAACTATCAATCGATTCTTGCGGCATAACTGGACTATGATACATCGCTCGACTGATTACCCATTACACTTTCAGATAAATCTGCAAAATTTAAATTTGGATCGTTAATAAATTCCTCATAAGAAATTTTATCCCAAACTTCAATTATATTTATTGCAGAAGTAAGCACAATCTCATTATTTGAGAAATATAATTTTGATAAATCTTTTGGAATTAACAACCTTCCACTATTATCCAATTCAATAATTCTAACGCCTGCATTATATCTTCTAATGAAATCATTATTCTTTTTGACAAATCTGTTGAGTTTGTTGAGCTTCTGCATAGTATATTTCCATTCCGAAAATGGATGAATTTCTAAACATTTTTGAAATACTGATCTTTTAACAATAAAGCTATCGTTCAAGTGTTCACCTAACTGCTTTTTTAAATTGACTGGAAGCATCAATCGTCCCTTGACATCAATTTTGCACTCATATGTTCCTATCAGATTAATCAC
>CBFHJJ010000008.1:0-22189 GCA_965655865.1 Flavobacteriaceae bacterium
GAAGAAATTCCAACTAAAATTAAATATACTCACATCGAGAATTCTTTCGATGATTTTGAAAAACAGGTTTTATTACCACACAAATTATCTCAGTTAGGCCCTGCACTTGCAGTTGCAGATGTAAATGGAGATAATTTAGATGATGTTTATATTGGATCTGCTTCAGGTAAAGTTTCAAAATTACTGATTCAAAATAAACAAGGGGAACTGATAGAATCAGATAATAAAACTTGGAATCCACACAAAGTCCTTGAAGATATTGATGCAGTCTTTATAGATATTGACAATGATGGAGACAATGATCTCTATGTAGTTAGTGGAGGGAATGAATTTTCTCCAAATTCAAGTACTTACCTTGACAGAATCTATGTAAATGATGGTAAGGGAAATTTTGAATTTAAAAGAAATTTACTTCCTGATGTCTATGAATCAGGTTCTGTGGTAAGACCTTACGACTTTGATAATGATGGTGATTTAGATTTATTCATCGGATCAAGAATGATTCCTTGGAACTATCCACAGCCAGCAACGAGTTATTTGCTAGTTAACAATAACGGGACATACGTTAAGTATAATGATATTAATAACAGCTTAAGTGAACTAGGATTAGTTACAGACGCAGTTTGGTCTGACTACGATAATGATGGCGATAAAGATTTATTTGTTGTAGGAGAATGGATGCCATTAACTTTAATTAAAAATTACAATGGAATATTAAAAAAAGAAAAATTAAATGATTCTTGTGACGAAACAAGTGGTTGGTGGTATTCAATTGAAAGTGCAGATTTCAATAACGATGGACTAGAAGATTTAGTTTTAGGAAACTTAGGAAAAAATTATAAATATCAAGCAAATAAGGAAGAACCTTTTGAAGTGTTTTATGATGATTTTGATGATAATGGTAGTAAGGACATCGTTTTAGCATATTACAATTATGGTATTCAATTTCCGTTAAGAGGTTTTTCTTGTTCTTCTCAGCAGGTTCCTGAACTAAAAAGTAAATTCCAGAAATATGACTTGTTCGCCTCACTTGAGGTCAAAGATGTGTATGGAGAAGTTAATTTAGACAATGCTTTAAGATTACACGCTAATTCTTTTAAAAGTGTGGTACTTATAAATAAAAATTCTACATATAATTCTGTTGATCTTCCTTATCAAGCACAATTGTCTTCAATTAATGATATTGTTGTCGAAGATTATAATAATGATGGAAACATTGATCTTTTAGTTGCAGGGAACCTATTCACATCTGAGGTTGAAACACCACGAAATGATGCCAGTAATGGATTAATGCTAATTGGTAATGGAGACGGCACATTTAAGGCTAAAGCAAGAAAAGAGACAGGTTTTTTTGCTCCAAGTGATGCAAAAAAACTTAGTCTAATTAAGATAAAAGATAATCAAGGAGTCATTGTGGGAAATAACAATGATTTGATGCAGTATTTTAAAAGAATTAAGTAAATTGACATAGAACTTTATGAGTAATAAAACTTTTTCGAATATTTTAATTTTAGGATTTTTTGTTTTAGTCCTAGGTTTTATATTTAGAGTATTTAGTGGGAACTTTCAAAAAGAAAGTAAAATAAACCATAGCCCTAAACTTGTTGTAGGAATCGTTGTTGATCAGATGAAATATCAATATTTGACTAAATTTTGGGATCATTATTCTGACGGGGGTTTTAAAAGATTAATAAACAATGGCTTCAATGCAAAAAGTAATCATTATGGATATGCACAAACCTCAACGGGCCCAGGACATACAACAGTAGCAACTGGCACCCATCCTGGTGTTCATGGAATTATTGGTAATAATTGGTTTGATAAAAAATCAAAAAAATCAATTTATTGTGTAGATGATTTTAATTATAAAACTGTCGGAAGTACAACGAGTCACGGAGAAAAATCTCCTTCAAATTTATTGACTACCACCCTTAGTGACGAAAATAGAGTAGCTACTAATTTTAAAGGTAAGACTATTGGCGTAGCTATCAAGGACAGAGGCTCTATTTTATCATCGGGCCATACGGCAAATGCAGCATATTGGTTTGATTCCAAAGAGGGTAGTTTTATCACCAGTACATATTATTTAACAGATTTACCATTGTGGGCAGAAGAATTTAATAAATCTAGACACATAGACAGTTACCTTAAGCCGTGGGATACATATTATGATATTTCCACATATACTGAAAGCAGCTCGGATAATAATAATTATGAATCTAATTTTAGCGGGGAAGAAAACCCTGTTTTTCCTCACAATTTTAAAATTAAAAATGATAAAACAGGAGAAGCCTATTATGGATCTTTAGCATCTACTCCATTTGGAAATTCATTGGTTTCCGATTTTTCTATTAAAGCAATTGAAGGTGAAGAGTTAGGTAAAGATAATATTACAGATTTTTTATTAATAGATTTTTCCTCTACTGACTATGTTGGGCATCAATTTGGCGCACATTCTAAGGAGGTTCAAGACACTTATATAAGACTTGACATGGAAATCGAAAGACTTTTAAATTATTTAGACGCCAATATTGGAAAAAATAAGTACACATTATTTTTAACTGCTGATCACGGAGCAACAGATGCTCCAGGATTTTTAAAGGACAACAAAATTCCTGTTAATTACTTTAGCTCAAAAAAGTTCAAACATTACATTGAAAAATCATTAATTAAAGAACTTGGATCTAAATATATTATTTTGGGTAATTCCAATCAACAAATTTATTTAAATCACGAACTTATTGATAAATTAAATTTAAACTTAGATGTGGTGAAGAAAAGTATTATAAATACTATTCAATCCTACCCAGGAATTGATAACGTCTATTCTTCAGAACAAATTTTAGGAGGAAGTGACGACCATTTTATGAATTTAATTAAGAACGGATTTAACAGTAATATTTCAGGTGATATTATGTATACGATGATGCCAAACTGGACTTACTACAGAAAAGGTTCTACTCACGGAAGAAGATTTAATCACGATACTCATGTTCCTTTAATTTTATATGGAAATGGAATAAAAAAAGGATCCATTAGCAGAAAAACAGATGTAATTGATATCGCTCCAACTGTTGCTTCTGTATTAGGAATTAATTCTCCAAATGGCTCTACCGGTCAAGTCATTTTTGAAGCAATTGATGATTAAAAATCTAAAAATATTAATAGCTCATCTTTCGGCGTTTTTATTAATGCTTTCTAATTTCTCATGTTCAAACTCAAATTTTGATATAATTATTGTTGGTGGAGGAACTAGTGGAATTGCGTCGGCTATCCAATCCTCTAGACTAGGTTCTAAAACATTACTTATTGAAGAGTCTACTTGGCTAGGAGGAATGATAACCTCAGCGGGAGTAAGCGCTATGGATGGAAATTATAAAATGCCCTCAGGGTTTTTAAAAGAATTTAGAGACAGTTTGGTTTCTCATTATGGGCATTTGGACAGCCTAAAAACAGGATGGGTTAGTAATTTAATGTTTGAACCCTCAGTTGGAAATAGAATACTCAAAGATATTGCTGAATCCGAAAAAAACTTAAAAATTCTATATGGTACTACAATTGAGGAAGTCGTAAAAGACGAAAAATTCAAGATAAAAACAAAAGAAAGTGCTAATACGTACAGTTCCAAAATTTTAATAGACGCAACCGAGTTAGGAGATTTAATTCCAAAACTAAATCTTCCTTATTTCACAGGAATGGATTCTAGTGAAAGATTTAATGAAGACATTGCTCCAGAACTTTCCAACGATATAATTCAAGATTTAACTTATGTTATGATTTTGAAAGATTATGGGAAAGCCATGACTATCAAACAACCTAACAACTATAATAAAAACGAATTCATTTGCTCTTATGATTCTGGAGAATGTAATGAAAAGGATAAAAAATTATGGTCTAAGGAGAAGTTGATAAGTTATGGTCAACTTCCAAACAAAAAGTATATGATTAATTGGCCAATAAACGGTAACGATTTCTATATTAATTCTATAGAAATGAATGACAATCAACGTTTTTTGAATTATGAAAAAGCTAAGGAAAAATCTTTGAGATTTTTATACTTCATTCAAACCGAAATGGGATTTAGTAATTTATCAATAGACTATGATGAATACCCTTCAAAAGATGGATTTCCGCTAATGCCATATCATCGTGAATCAAGAAGATCAAAAGGAGAAGTTACTTTGACGTTAAACGATATTAAATCTCCTTATATGCAAGAAAATTCACTTTACAGGACTGGAATCGCAGTCGGAGATTATCCAGTCGATCATCATCATGGAGCTTATTCAAATTATTCCAATCTTCCTAAGCTTGATTTTTATCCTGTTCCATCTTACTCTGTTCCCTTAGGGAGTTTAATTCCTAAAAACATTGATAATTTCATTGTGATTGAAAAATCTATTTCTGTTTCTAATCTTGTGAACGGAACCTCAAGACTTCAACCTGTTGTTTTGCAAATAGGTCAAGCCTCAGGGGTTTTAGCTTCTTTGGCAATTTTAAAGAAAAAAAATATTAATCAAATTAAGTTAAGAGAAGTTCAGTTAGAAATTTTAAAAAATGGCGGATACATATTGCCATATGTTGATGTTGACAGTAAGGATTTAAATTTTATTAGTTATCAAAAAATTGGGGCGTGTGGGATTTTAAGATCTGAGGGGTTAAATATAGGATGGGAAAATAAAACTCTATTTTATCCAAATTATAAATTAGAAAAAAATGATATTTATTTAGACGATTGGAAGATGTTTAAATCTGAAAAAATTGCTTTTCCTGAAAAAATGACAATTAAAAATATTTTACATTGGATTTACAAAATAAAAGAGGAACCTTCTTTAAATCAAATAAACTATTATGAGGTTTGGAAAAATCTAAATTTGACTGATTTTGACTTAGAAAGAACTGTTACAAGAGGAGAATTTTCAGTTTTACTAGATAAAATTATAGATCCTTTTTCAAAGGTTGATATTGATTATTATGGAAATTTAATTTTATCATCCAGTGATTAGAAAAGCAAGAAAAAAAGATCTGACAAGGATAATTGAAATAACAAAAGCCTGCGCTGTTTTTATGATTTCAAATGATATATTTCAATGGAATGAGCATTATCCAAATATTGAAACTTTTGAGAATGATGTGTTAAATGAAAATTTATATGTTCTTGAAGTAGACAATAAACTAATAGGCTGTTTGGTAATTTCTCATGAAATGGATGAGTTTTATAAGAAAGTAAAGTGGCAGGTCCCAAGCTTTAATAATATTTATTTACACCGTTTAGCTGTGGATCCAAGCTTTCAGAAAAAAGGGTATGCAAAACAATTAATGACTTTTTCTTTTGAATATGCTAAGGCAAATAACATCAAATCTATAAGGCTAGATACTTTCAGTGGTAATCCTTTTAATAATATATTTTATTCTAACTTGGGATTCACCAAGCTAGGAAAAATCTACTTTAGAAAACAAAGTGACAAACCTTTTTATTGCTTTGAGAAGGTATTGTGAAGGAATCTCTTACTTTTGTATAAATTTAAATTAATGAACAAGATTAGAATTACTAAACAATTTAATTTTGAAACAGGACATGCATTGTATGGATATGACGGAGCGTGCAGAAATGTTCATGGACACAGTTATAAGCTTTTTGTAACTGTTGTAGGATCACCTAATAGCGATTCTAGTAATGTTAAATATGGAATGGTAATCGATTTTAAAGATTTAAAGAAAATAGTAAAGGAAGAGGTTGTTGATGTTTTTGATCATGCAACAGTTTTTAATAAAAACACTCCACACAAAGAACTAGCTATGACTTTAAAAAATAGTGGACACAAAGTTATTTTAGCTGATTATCAACCAACATGTGAGCTACTTATTATTGACTTTGCTCACAAAATTAAAAAACGTCTTCCAGCCAATATTTCGCTTCACTCACTTAAATTACAAGAAACAGAATCTTCATTTGCTAATTGGTATGAAAGTGATCAATAGTTTTATAAACATAGATTTAAAGAAAGACGAAAAAATATATTTTTCATCTGACAATCATTTAGGTGCCCCAGATCATTCAAGTAGTTTAACTAGAGAAAAAAGGTTTGTTAATTGGCTAGATTCAATAAAGCATGATGCAAAAGTTATTTTTTTATTAGGAGATTTATTTGATTTTTGGTTTGAATATAAAAAAGTTGTTCCTAAAGGTTTTGTTAGGACTTTAGGTAAACTAGCTGAATTGTCCGACTCAGGAATTAAAATTTATTTTTTTGTAGGAAATCACGATTTATGGATGAATGGTTATTTTGAAGAGGAACTTAATATTTCAGTTTTTCATAAACCTCAAAATTTTTCGATTTCTGATAAAAAATTTCTTATTGGGCATGGAGATGGTTTAGGTCCTGGAGACATTGGGTTTAAAAGAATGAAAAAAGTTTTTTCAAATTCATTATGTAAATTTTTATTTAAATGGATTCACCCTGACATAGGCGTTAGTCTAGCCCAATATCTTTCAACTAAAAACAAACTTATTTCGGGGGTTGATGATCTTGAATATAAAGGAGATGATAATGAATGGCTTGTGCAGTATGCTAAAAGAAAAATGACTCAAATTGAATATGATTATTTTATCTTTGGACACAGACATATGCCTTTGGAGGTAAGTCTTAACAATAATTCTAAATATTTTAATCTTGGGGATTGGATTTCGTATTATTCCTACGCAGAATTTGATGGCAAAACAGTCGAATTAAAATATTTTAAAAACCTTTCTGATAAATAATGATTGAAAAATCATCTGTAAGTTTAGAGCGTACTGTTCTAGTAGGAATTATTACTTTAAATCAACCAAAACACGTACTGGAAGAATATTTGAACGAACTCAATTTTCTTACATACACAGCAGGGGGAACTGTAATAAAAAGATTTACACAGAAAATGAATTCTCCCGATCCTAAAACTTTTTTAGGCAAAGGTAAAATGGATGAATTGTCAAGTTACATTAAAATACACGATATAAACTCTGTAATTTTTGACGATGAACTTAGCCCAGCTCAACAAGCAAATATTGAAAAATTTTTGAAATGTAAAATAGTTGATAGAACTGGTCTTATACTAGATATTTTTGCTCAAAGAGCACAAACCAGTTACGCAAGAAATCAAGTTGAATTGGCACAATATCAATATATCTTACCTAGATTAAAAGGCCTTTGGACTCATCTTGAGCGACAAAAGGGTGGTATTGGGATGAGAGGGCCTGGAGAAACTGAAATAGAGACAGATAGAAGAATAGTTCGTAACAAAATAAACCTGCTCAAAAAAAAGCTAGTTACAATAGATAAACAAATGTCAACTCAAAGAGGAAATAGGGGATCTCTGGTTAGAGTTGCTTTAGTAGGCTATACAAATGTTGGAAAATCAACATTAATGAATTCTATTTCAAAAGCAAAAGTATTTGCAGAGGATAAATTATTTGCCACTTTGGATACAACGGTTAGAAAAGTTGTTATTGAAAACATGCCATTCTTGTTAACTGATACTGTAGGATTTATAAGAAAACTACCAACACAATTAGTAGATTCTTTTAAAAGTACGTTAACAGAAATAACAGAAGCAGATTTACTTGTTCATGTAGTCGATATTTCGCATTCAAATTTTAATGACCATATTGAATCTGTTCATTTGATTTTAAACGAAATAAACTCTAGTGACAAGCCCTTTATTATGGTTTTTAATAAAACGGATAAGTTTATGGAGAACAAAGAGTTAATTGAGGATGTTAATGATATGGATTATGAGAAAAACAGTATTGAAATTTTAAAGAAAAGCTTAAGAAAAAAGTATGATAAAATATTTTTTATGTCTGCTTTAAACAAAAACGATATAAATAATTTTAGAAGAGATGTTTACAAAGAAATCAGGAAAATTCACATAACTAGATTTCCATATAATGCATTTTTATATCCTGATATTACTTAAATCTATATTACTCAAATCAATATTCAATCCTAATCCGAGAACTTCCCTTATTTGTACTCTTTTAATATCATTGTCATCATAAACAAATTGAAAAATTAAATTAGTTGAAATGTATTGATTTACTTTCATAACAAAATTGAAGGTACAATCGAAATCTATATTTTGTGGACGATCTAAATAATCAGAATATAAGCTCAATCTATTTTCTAGCGATACATTTTCAAAAATCTCTGATTTGTGATAAGCTCTAATGGAAGCTCCTAGTTCAAACCTGCTATTCCCTCCTTTTTTAACTCCAAAATAAGTTTGAGTTTCATTCAGATCTTCTGTAAAAAATCTATTTACTAAAATTAATTTTCCAGTCATTGGAGCAACGTTTACCCAAAAATCTTTACTTTTTTTCCAATACAATCCTACACCTAATTGTAGTGTAGCAGGCGAAAAAAACCTTGATTTTTCGGTTCTATTAGGATTTCCATTTGAATCCTTTCCAAATCTGTAACCTTTGGCAAATTGAGTTTGAAAATTAAAAAAACTTGAATAACTCCATTTTCCAATAATATCATTATTAAATTTTTTTCCTAAAACTGAATTCACTTCAATTTTATCATCAGTTTTTTTTAAAAATTCACTTCCACTGATTTTATTTAATCCAAAATTGCTAATTAATTTGGTGTCCCAATCCCAACCATTATCAGCATAATTAAAATTGTAATCAATTTTAAGAGTCCCAGAAATACTACTTTGACCCCCTGAGGTCCAATTACTGAAACTAGATTGATTAACTAAAAAAACTGCATTTCCTGAATTTTTCCATTTGGATTCTATCTCATCTTGAGAAAACAAAGGAGTGCTTATATATAATAGGGTTAGTAATTGAAGAATTTTAAATTTCATCAGAATTTATTTGAGGATTTGTAGATAGGCACTGAAGAACAAGCTTCTCCAAACATTATACTTTTAGCTTCTAACTGTAATTTTTCTAATAATAAAGAGTATGCTAAAAGTGGAATTTTTTGATCTGAACATCCTTTAATAATAACAGATTTTCCCTTAAAAACTGAAAAATCAAAAACATCAACTATGTCAATTATTAATTTAATATTTAACACTTCTTTTGACCCAACAACATTTTTAACTCCGTGAGTATTCAGTTGTGAACTGATAAGAATGTACGCCCAATCAGGAATTATAGCATCATTTGAACATGTTATATAAACTGCTTTATTTTCATATTTTCTCCAATCGAAATTTTTTACTTTTTCTCTAAAGTCTTTTTCTAAAAGAAATAATTCATCTTTTAACCATGGCTTTATGTCAAATGAAACTCTTTCAATTTTAGGAAAAAAAAGTTCTAAATCAATAGTCTCCAATTTACTATTAGCAACTCTATTTATTATTTCTTGGGACATTATAAAAATCCAAGTTCTAATTTAGCTTCTTCGCTCATAAGATCTCTTGTCCAAGGCGGATCAAAAGTGAGTTCAACTTTTGCTTCTGCCACTTCTTCAATAGACCTAACTTTATCTTCTACTTCCAATGGAAGAGTTTCTGCTACAGGACAATTTGGTGTTGTAAGGGTCATTAGTACTTTAACATGATTATCTTCATTTACAAAAACATCATATATCAATCCTAACTCATAAATATCAACAGGGATTTCAGGATCGTATATTGATTTAAGTACTTTTACAATTTTTTCTCCTAATTCGTTTGCATCCATAATATTAGTTTTTGTTAAATGCTAGAGCATAATATTTTATTTGTTTAATCATTGATAAAAGCCCATTTGCCCTAGTTGGGGACAAGTGTTCTTTCAATCCAATTTTATCAATAAATTCAAGTTTAGCTTCAATAATATTTTTTGGAGTTTGGTTAGAAAAAACTCTTAATAGTACTGCGGCAATTCCTTTAGTTATAATTGCTTCACTATCTGCTTTAAAAATCAATTTGTCTTCTTTTAGCTCAGCGTGAAGCCACAACTTACTTTGACACCCTTTTATTAAATTATCATCAACTTTATTGACAGGATCAATTAGTTCAATTGATTTACCCAGTTCTATCATGTGTTCATAACGTTGCATCCAATCTTCAAAAAGAGAGAATTCTTCAACGATTTCATTTTGAACTTCAATTATACCCATGTTGTTTTATCAATATCAAAGATACAAATTAGCTTAACATTGCTATAGCTCTTTCTAATGATTTACAGAAATAATCAATTTCTTCTTTGGTATTATAAAAAGAGAATGAAGCTCTTACAGTGCCAGATATTCCGAAGTAATCCATTACTGGCTGGGCACAGTGCTGTCCTGTTCTTACGGCAATTCCAAATTTATCTAAGATTGTGCCTATATCATACGAATGTAAATCACCTACATTAAATGATATTACAGAAGTTTTATTTTTTGCTTCACCATATATTTTGAATCCTGGGATTTCTTTTAATTTATTTGTTGCATAATTTAAAAGGTCAAGTTCATAAGATTCAATATTACTAAAGCCAATATTATTTAAATAATCTAATGCCATTCCAAAACCAATAGCTCCAACAATATTTGGTGTGCCAGCTTCAAATTTGTGAGGAAGGTCGGCGTATGTAGTTTTTTCAAATGTAACCTCAGAAATCATTTCACCACCACCTTGGTAGGGAGGCATTTTGTTTAGCCATTCTTTTTTTCCGAATAACATTCCGATACCAGTAGGCCCACACAATTTATGAGCTGAAGTTGTATAAAAGTCAACATTTAGTTCTTGTAGATCAGCTTTAATATGAGAACTGGCTTGAGCTCCATCAATTAAAACTGCAGCTCCAAATTCGTGAGCTTTTGAAATTATAGATTTTATTGGATTAATCGTCCCTAAAGCGTTAGATACATGATTTACAAAAACTAATTTTGTTTTTTTAGAAAGCAGATTTAAAAAAGAATCGTAGTTGAGTTCTCCTTTACTTGTTAAAGGAATCACTTTAATTTTTGCACCATTTTTTTCACACATCATTTGCCATGGAACAATATTTGAATGATGTTCAAGTTCAGAAATTAAAATTTCATCATCTTTATTTAACAAATTAGTGAACCCGTTTGCAACTAAATTTATTGAGTGTGTTGTCCCAGATGTTAAAATAATTTCATTTGAATCTTTAACATTAAAATGTAGTTGAATTTTTTTTCTAGCATCTTCGTATGCATCAGTGGCTTCTTGACTTATGCTATGTACTCCACGGTGAATATTGGAATTATAATTTGAGTAATAATCAACAATGCTATCAATAACTTTTGTTGGTTTTTGACTTGTAGCAGCATTATCAAAATAAACAAGAGGATGACCATTTACTTTTCTTTTAAGTATTGGAAAATCTTCTCTTATTTTATTTACATCAAAAGCCATATTTATAGATCAAACCCTAAGTCAACCCCAAGTTTGTTTGCAATTATTTTTTTAATTCTAGATTTAACAGAAGGTATATTTACACTTTCAAGTACGTTATTTGCGAAAGCAAATGTTAACAATGCTTTTGCTTCTTTTTTAGGAATTCCTCTAGCTCTTAAATAAAATAAAGCATCTTGATCTAGCTGCCCAATTGTGCATCCATGCGAACATTTTACATCATCAGCAAAAATTTCTAATTGAGGTTTTGAGTTAATAGTAGACTTGTCTGTAAGTAAAATATTATTATTCTGTTGGAAAGCATTTGTTTTTTGAGCTATTTTGTCAACCACGATTTTACCATTAAACACCCCAGTTGATTTTCCGGAGTATATGCCTTTATAATCTTGATGACTTTCGCAGTTGGGATTTGCATGATCCACAAGAGTGTGATGATCAACCAATTGATTTTCATCAATAATTGTTATTCCCTTCATGATCGAATCTATATATGATCCTTTTTGATAAAAGTTAAGATTATTTCTTGTTAATTTTCCTCCAAATGAGAACGTGTGAACTTTAGCTACACTCTTTTTTTGTTGTGATATGTATGTGTTGTCAATTAACGAAGAAGTTAGATTGTCATTTTGAATTTTATAATAATCTAAATGAGCATCTTGATCAACAAAAACTTCAGTAACAGAATTGGTAAAAATCGGATTACTTGTTAAGCTTTGGTGAGTTTCTATTATTTCGGCATGAGAATTTTTTTCTAAAACAATTAGATTTCTAGGTTGTAACATTAAAGCAGCTTCGTTTCCAGTTGCAAAGTGAATGACTTCAACGGGTTTTTCCAATATTTTATTTTTAGGAATATGAATATAAACTCCTTCTTTTGAAAAAGCTGTATTTAATAGAGACAAGGAATCTTTTTTGTTTACGGAAGTATCAAAATATTTAGAAATTACTTTAGAATAAACGGGCTTAGTTAATGCTGCAGAAAGTATACAAATATCAACCCCATCATGACTGGTTTGAGAAAGAAAAGGATCAAAAGATCCATCAACAAAAACGAGTTTGTAAGTTTCTGTATTGTCAAGAAAATAATTTTGAACGTTTTTAAATTCAAGTACATTTTTCTTTTTTGAAAAGATAGTATAGTCTTCTTTTAATATGTTTTTTAGTGAAGTGTATTTCCAAGCTTCAAGTTTTTTATTTGGGAATCCTAATTTTTCAAATTCTTTAATAGCTTGAGTTCTTATATTATGAACAGGTGACTGAATATTAATATCTAGCTCAAATGCTAAAAATGACGAAACTAATTTATCTACTAATGACATTGTTTTTTATTTAATCCAATCGTATCCTTTTTCTTCTAGCTCGTGAGCTAAGCTTTTATCTCCAGATTTCACTATTTTACCTTCGTGAAGGACGTGAACAAAATCAGGGATTATATAATCTAGTAGTCTTTGATAGTGTGTAATAACTATTACTGCATTATCTTTATTTTTAAGTTTATTAACCCCGTTAGCAACTATTTTTAAAGCATCGATATCGAGTCCTGAGTCTGTTTCATCTAAAATAGAAAGGCTAGGCTCAAGCATAGCCATTTGAAAAATTTCATTTCTCTTTTTTTCACCACCAGAAAACCCTTCATTTAATGACCTAGATAAAAATCTAGAATCAATCTCTAAAAGCTCTGCTTTTTCTCTTATTTTTTTAAGCATTTTATTGGCAGGCATTTCACTTTCATTTCTAGCTTTTAAATTTGAATTTATAGCTGTTTTGATAAAATTAGTAACCGTAACACCTGGAATTTCTACTGGATATTGAAATGACAGAAAAATCCCCTTGTGTGCTCTTTCTTCAGCTGCAAGTTCGATTATATTTTCATTTTTGAAAACAATATCACCTTGGGTAACTTCGTAATCTTCATTTCCGGCTATAACAGATGAAAGTGTGCTTTTACCAGATCCATTTGGACCCATAATCGCATGAATTTCACCGGCTTTAACATCTAAGTTAATTCCATTTAAAATTGGCTTTCCTTCAACACTTACGTGTAAATTATCTATACTTAACATAGTTTATTTTTTAATTATCCCACTGAACCTTCGAGTGAAATTTCTAATAATTTTTGTGCTTCAACGGCAAATTCCATTGGAAGCTTATTTAATACTTCTTTACTAAATCCATTTACAATTAACGCTATCGCTTTCTCGGTATCAATTCCTCTTTGGTTACAATAGAAAATTTGATCTTCACCAATTTTACTAGTAGAAGCTTCGTGTTCAATAATCGCAGTTTTATTTTTTGCTTCAATGTAAGGGAATGTATGTGCACCACACTTATTTCCCATTAGCAATGAATCACATTGAGAAAAATTTCTAGCATTTTTAGCTCTCGAATTTATTTGAACTAATCCTCTGTAGCTGTTTTGAGATTTCCCTGCAGAAATTCCTTTCGAAATGATTGTGCTTTTAGTGTTTTTACCCAGGTGTATCATTTTTGTTCCAGTATCAGCCTGTTGATAGTTATTAGTCACGGCAATTGAGTAAAATTCTCCAACACTATTATCTCCTTTTAATATACATGAGGGATACTTCCATGTAACAGCAGAGCCAGTTTCAACTTGTGTCCATGAAATTTTTGAGTTAGTGCCACAAATACCTCTTTTTGTAACAAAATTATAAACCCCACCTTTTCCATTTTTATTTCCAGGATACCAATTTTGAACAGTTGAATACTTTATTTCAGAACCGTCCAATGCTATTAATTCTACAACCGCAGCGTGTAACTGGTTTTCATCTCTGGATGGAGCTGTACAACCTTCAAGATAACTTACATAACTGTCTTTGTCTGCTACAACAAGTGTTCTTTCAAATTGTCCAGTACCTGCTTGATTTATTCTGAAATATGTTGAAAGTTCCATTGGGCATTTCACACCTTTAGGGATGTAGCAAAAACTACCATCACTAAACACAGCACTGTTAAGCGCCGCATAGTAATTGTCTGTTCTAGGAACAACTGTTCCAATATATTTTTTAACGAGTTCAGGGTGTTCTTTAATGGCCTCAGAAATACTCATAAAAATAATCCCTTTTTCTCCTAAAGTCTTTTTAAAAGTTGTGGCAACCGATACTGAGTCAACTACAATATCCATTGCTACGTTATTCATCTTTTTTTGTTCATCTACTGAAATACCTAATTTCTTATACATCGCCAATAAGTCGGGGTCAACATCGTCAAGTGTTTTGTTAGGATCTACAACAGTTGGAGCTGAGTAATAGGCAATTGCTTGAAAGTCTGGTTTTAGATACTTTACGTTTGCCCAGTCTGGTTCCTCCATGTTTTTCCA
The DNA here is from genome assembly GCA_965655865.1 of Flavobacteriaceae bacterium. Taxonomy (GTDB): domain Bacteria; phylum Bacteroidota; class Bacteroidia; order Flavobacteriales; family Flavobacteriaceae; genus MAG-121220-bin8. Next base: position 14,687 of record CBFHJJ010000008.1, read on the forward strand.
AACTTTATAGGCTTCTAATCTCCACTCTGTCATCCATTCAGGCTCTTCCTTTTTCTTTGAAATAGCTCTAACAATAGATTCGTCTAGCCCAACAGGAAATGTTTCAGAATCTATATCTGTATAAAAACCATATTCATATTCCTTAGTCTCTAACTCTTTTTTTAATTCCTCTTCTGTATACGCCATATTATAAATTTATAATGAAAAGCTTTCACCACATCCACATGTTCTATTTGCATTTGGATTATTAAAAACAAAACCTTTGCCATTTAATCCCCCAGAATATTCAAGTGTAGTTCCAATTAAGTATAAAAAACTTTTTTTATCAACTAGAATTTTCACTCCATTATCTTCGTAAATCTTATCATCATCGTTCATTTTGTTGTCAAAATTTAGATCATACGATAAACCAGAACAGCCTCCGCTTTTAACACCAACTCTAACATAATCCTCATTGCAGCTGAATCCATCAGCTTTCATAAGCTTGATTACCTCAGATTTTGCTTGTTGTGAAACCTTAATCATCTTTATTAATTAAAATATTTTGCAAATATAATCTATTTATGTTTTTTAACCTCAATATTTATGTAGATTACCTGATTTAGTTTACAATAATTTAGATTCAATAATAATGCCAATTAAATTATATTTGTAAAAAAAAAAATTGGAAAAAGAAAAGAAAAACAACGATTTAACCTCTATTTCTGAGTTAGGAGAATTTAGGTTGATTGAAGAAATTACAAAAACATTTGAAATTGTAAATGATTCCACTGATTTAGGGATTGGAGATGATGCAGCAGTTTTAGATTTTAAAGGTGATAAAATATTGGTTTCGACTGACATGTTAGTGGAAGGAGTTCATTTTGATTTAGGTTACACCCCTTTGAAACATTTGGGTTATAAATCTGTCATTTCAAATCTTTCTGACATTTATGCCATGAATGGTCTTTGTACTCAAATAACAGTTAGTATTGCACTTTCAAACAGATTCACTCTTGAATCAGTTGAAGAACTTTATTTAGGAATTCGTGCAGCTTGTAAAAAATTCAAAATTGATCTTGTCGGTGGGGACACTACAAGCTCTAATAAGGGTCTTATAATCAGCATTACAGCTATTGGTCGTTCTGTGAATAAAACAATAACTAAAAGAACTGGAGCTAAAGAAAATGATCTTTTGGTTGTTTCGGGAGATTTAGGAAGTGCCTATATGGGTTTACAAATATTAAAACGGGAAAATGAGGTTTTTAAAGTTAATCCTAAAAATCAACCTGATCTTTCAGCATATGCTTATCTTTTACAAAGACAATTAAAACCTGAAGCAAGAAAAGATGTTATTGATTTCCTTTCTACAAACAATATTGTTCCAACCTCGATGATAGACATAAGCGATGGTCTTTCTTCCGAAATTTTACATGTATGTAAAAACTCAAATGTTGGTTGTAATGTTTATGAAGAGAAAATTCCAGTTAGTGAGGAGTTAAAAGCCGCATGCGATGAATTTAAATTACACCCAACAACGGTTGCAATGAGTGGTGGTGAAGATTATGAATTATTATTTACCATCAATCAAAAAGATTATGATAAAATTAAAAACAGTAACGATTTAACTGTAATTGGGCACATAACTAGTAAAACAAAAGAGGCAAACCTTATAACAAAAGCAGAACAAGAAGTGCCTATTACTGCTCAAGGATGGAAATCTTTTTAGACTCTGTTAATATCAAGTTAAATCCTTTTAAAAAATAAGATAATAATGTACTTTTGGCCTCCTAATAATTAATTTATGAGCAGTGTTTTTTTAATAAAAGCTTTACAACTTATTTTAAGTTTAGCAATTCTTGTAGTTCTGCATGAGCTAGGACATTTTATTCCAGCCAAACTATTTAAAACTAAAGTTGAAAAGTTTTATTTGTTTTTTGATTGGCCATTTTCTTTGTTTAAGAAAAAAATTGGAGATACTGAATATGGAATTGGAGTTCTTCCCCTAGGAGGTTACGTAAAGATTGCAGGAATGATTGATGAGAGTATGGATACGGAGCATTTAAATAAAGAGCCAGAACCATGGGAATTTAGATCTAAACCAGCATGGCAAAGATTAATTATAATGCTAGGTGGAATAGCTGTCAATATCTTTCTTGGCTTTGCAATTTACGCGATGGTTGCATTTGTTTGGGGGAAAACAGTTTTAACAAATGAGAATTTACCAAACGGATTTGAAGTAGCAGAAGCTATTAAACCTTATGGTTTTAAAGATGGGGACAAGATTCTTCAGGTTAACGGTGAGGCTTTAGAAGATGTAAGAGACATCAACAAGTATTTGTTTTTAAGAGATGTTAGTGAAGTTAGTGTAGAGCATTTAAATGGAAATAAAGAAAATATTTCTATTCCAGACAATATTGGTACTATCATGTTTGAAAGCGGAGCAATTAGAGCTTTTTACCCTTTAGTTCCTGTAATTTTAGATTCAATAGTTCCTAATTCACCTGCTTTCAACGCTGGCCTTTTAAAAGGAGATAGAATTATAAATGTTAATGGAAATGACGTTGTTAAATGGGAAGAATTTACGGAACAAGTAAAAGCAAATACATCTCAAAACATTGATATTGATATTAAAAGAGGAAATGAAGTAGTTTCAAACACAATAACATTAAATGAGAATAATCAAATTGGCGTTTCCAGTTTACAATCAATTAATTTAACTCCAACAATCCTAAAATATTCTTTTATTGAAAGTATAAATGACGGATTTGACCGAGCATATTGGGAGCTTTTAGATTATGTAGGTCAATTTAAATATATTTTCACAGAGAAAGGCGCATCTCAGTTAGGAGGTTTTGCAGCAATAGGTAATTTATTTCCAGCAGAGTGGAATTGGAAAGATTTTTGGGAAACTACTGCACTTCTTTCTATTATTCTGGCTTTTATGAATGCCTTACCTATTCCAGCTTTGGATGGAGGACATGTTATGTTTTTGATGTATGAAGTTGTAACAGGATCTAAGCCAAACGATAAGTTCATGGAATATGCTCAGATCACAGGATTTTTTCTATTAATGGCATTAGTGATATATGCTAATGGGAATGATGTTGTTAGATATTTATTTAATTAATTTTTGAATTAATTAATTTGACTACGTTAAAATATAAATTATATTTGCCCTCGCTAAACGCAAACTCCTCCTTAGCTCAGTTGGTTAGAGCATCTGACTGTTAATCAGAGGGTCCTAGGTTCGAGCCCTAGAGGGGGAGCAAGTAATACCGTTACACTACACATTCTAAACCTTCGAGAAATCGGAGGTTTTTTCTTTAGAGACATTTTAACAAAGAACTTACTTAAAGGTATAAAATCTTGGCAACTATTTGGCAACTGGGTATTTATTCTCATTGTTATTAACAAACGTGAGTATCTTCTACTCTTAAAACTTGAATCTCTTCTCAAATACTTGTAACTTTGCTATATCTTCTCTTGAGTGTATCATCAGTAATACTTACTGTATATCTAAGTCCTAGTAATAAGAAATGCAATGTTTGTTTACAAACAAAAAAAGACATAGAAAAATTACATAAGTTGTATTAACCGCACCTATATTCTATTTCGAACTGTGTAGGATATGCATTACTAAGTGACCTTCGGTCAGATGTTTATGATAAGCATTACTCATATAATGCAACTTTGAAAAACTTTGAATAATCAATTTAATAAACCATAAGCATATCTTCTTCTTTTAATTCAGCAACTTCTAATCCACGTAAGTAGGTTAATAAGGTTTAGATAATTCTTATATTTTATTTGTCAGATTGATTTTTGAGAACTTCAGCTTCATTCTTTTTTTCAGTTCTTGAAACTTTGTAGTTTGTCTTCTGACCCTCATTATGATGATTATACTTGGATTTTTCTACATTCTCTGATTCAGAATGTTTGATGCAGAGGACATTAACTGTGTTCTTATTTTTTGAAAAATAAATTTTTTTAAAATTCTGCTTATCGTATTTATGTAATTTTAAATTAGTATCCATTATATTTCCATTGGTAAAGAAGAATGCCAAACTAAAAATTAATTCTTTCATAATTATTTTTTTATAATGTACAAAAATCGTACCATATTGATTTACAAGTAATTATAGTTTAAGTAAGGTTAAAGAGAATGGATTAATAAGGTTTAGATAATTGTTATATTTAATGTAATTAAGACATTAATGAAATTAAATAATTTATTAAATCAATTTTACTTAAATAACGGATTGCCAGTTAATGGAGGAATTGCCAAGAACACTTTTAATTTTAAGTTAGGGATTTTTAATATCCCAGTTCCAAATCCAAAGTTTCGTAAAGATGTTGTTCATATTCACGATATTGAACATATTTTGAATAATTGTGATACCTCACATAAGGGTGAGGCATTTATTGCTGGATGGGAAGTTGGCACAAGATTTTATAAATATTTTCCAATTAATATTTTTATTTTTTTAGCTTTTGGATTTTTCTTGTTAATGTATCCAAAAACAGTATTTAAAGGATTTAAAAAAGGACTCAATAATATTGGAATAATTGATTTAGGATTGAATAAATCTGAATTAATGGAATTGGATTTTAATCAATTAATGAAAATTACCCAAAAAAAATATCATACTAAATTAGGATTTCCTCAATTAAGTGAATTTATATTTTGTATAATTATCAGTCAAATTCTTCTTTTTTCTCCAATCATTTTATTAATTGTAGGATTAAAATTTTTTTAAGAAACCATAGGCATATCTTCTTCTTTTAATTCAGCAACTTCTAATCCACGTAAGTAGATTAACTAACATTTAAACTTGAGTGCCCCATAGCTTTTTGTAGCTTGGTTATCGACCCTGTTCTTTTAAAAATTTCTATAGCTCCAGAATACCTAAAAGAATTAAAATTGTTTGTAGATTCAAATTAATTAAACTAATTAATTTTGAAATATTTTATATCTCTTATTTTTTTAATCTTTTTAAATTCCTGTAATTATAATACAAACATTAATAATGTAAAAGTTATTGGAAAGATGAGTGATGTAATGTGGGAAGGGAAGTTGGAGGGCTTGATTTCAACAGACACTATTTCATTGAAGGGAACCTATGGTTTAGGCCCGTTAGAGAATCTAAAAGGAGAAGTGTTAGTTTTTGATGGAACAACATATATTTCAGGAATTAATTCAAATGAAAAATTATATGTTAATAAGGCAGAAGCTGCAAAATCTCCCTTTTTTGTATATGTTACGGAAAAAAAATTAAAAAAAGTTCCATTACTTTCTAATGTTAACGACCTTTCTTCATTAGAAAAACATATTGACCAAAAGTTTAGTGAGGTTAAAATTCCTTTTGTTTTTATTTTAAAAGGGAAGTGGAAGAATTTAAATATCCACAGTGTTAATTTACCTACTGGCAGTATAGTATCTTCTCCCAAAGAAGCTCACGAAGGATTAAAGAATTTTACTTATGAAAATATTGATGGCTATATAGTTGGATTTTTCTCAAGAAAACATCAAACTGTATTTACTCACCACGATTCATTTATTCACTGTCATTTTGTTTCAGATGATAAAAAAGTAATGGGTCACGTTGATAGTTTTAATATAAATAATCAAACAGTTTCAATGAGTGTTGCAGACAGATTACTTAATCCTAAACCATAGGTATATCTTCTTCTTTTAATTCTATTTGATAATTTCTTTAACTTTAGAATATGAAAAATAAAGGAATATTAAAATTTTTTTCTGGACTTGCTATTGGAATAGGAATTGGTTTTGCTACTAATTCTATTGGCATTGGAATAGGAATTGGGATTGCTTTCGGAGCTGCATTTAGTCAAGGTAAAATAGTTTGAAGAAATTATGAAAAAACTAATTCAACTATTACTATTTATTCCACTTGTATTTTCTTGTTCTTCATCTGAATCAACTGAAGATATAATTGACAACGAAGAACCTTCATTAAAATATCCTGTAGGAATGTTAAATAATTACTCAGATATTAATAAAAATACATCTTGGTACAAAACTAATATTTCGTTTGACAAACTTTTTAATTTGAAAAACAGCAATTATTGGGGTTTTGAAAAACTTGATAATGGCAGCTTCAAACCTTTTGTACAAGGATCTTATAATTCAAATAAGGTAGATTGTTGCTATTATTGGAATGATTTAGGTGGGTATCTTTATACAGACATGAATAACGATGGTTCAAAAGATTTATGGGCATATTATTTAAAAGCGCCCTTTCCAACCAATATGAACGGTTTACATTTATATGTTGACAACGCTAATAGTGATGAATATGATTTACAAATTGGTTTAACACAAGTGCGTAAACAAGTTTTAAGTGATTTTAATAATGATGGTATTAATGAAATAATGTTATTTTCAAGTGGCTTTGACAGAGATCCATTTCCTGGGGATTCACTTGCTTTTTTTAATACTCAAAATAAAAAGTATTCTTATCTGACAGATGATATTGGATATTTTCACGGAGGAGCTACAGGAGATGTCGATTTAGATGGTTATCAAGATATAATTGCATATTCAGGTGGAAGTGCTGTAATCCCTGTTCACCCAGTATTTTATAAAAACACAGGATCTTTAAGTTTCAATTTAAATAACGAAATATTTAAAAACTTCACAGATTCTGACAATTATTATACAGTTGAACTCTTTGATATAAATGAAGATGGCTTTTTGGATTTATTTTTAGGTACAAGAGGAGCATTAATTATTATTAAGAATGAAAATGGAATATTGGATAGAAATAAAGGGATTAATATTCAAACTGATCAAAATTTAGAAGTAATGGATATTGATTTTTTTGATTTTAATGAAGATGGAATAAACGATATTTTAGTAATGAATAATAAAACTGGTTATAATGGATATTCATTAAACCTATATAGATTTTCTTTTGAAAATAATGGAGAAATAACGTCAAATTATTTTGATATAACCGAACATAGTGGGTCAAATTCTTGGGTAAAATGGTTACATATTTTTGATAGTGATAACGATGGTGATTTGGATATTGTTGGAGATGGGTTATTTGGTGACCTTGAAGACAAGCAGGTTGTATGGAAAAATGAAAACGGTAAATTTAAGAGATATCAATACTAAATCATAGGCATATCTTCTTCTTTAATTCAGCAACAACATAGCCCTCTACAAGGGGGTAGATTAATACGGTTTAGATAATTATTATATTTAGATATTGTATGAATAAAATAATTAAAGAAAATTTTAATCTTGAAATTATAGAATTAAAAAAACTTGATGGTTATGAGAATGAAAATTATTTAATAACTACAAAAAATAATAAATACATATTCAAAAAATATCCTTATTCTCCAGAACTAGCAACAGTTATTCAAGGAGAGAATGAAGTGCTGTTGTTTTTATCAGAAAACAAAAAAAAATTTCCTAATCCAATCAAAGCAGTTGATGGTAAATATGTTCAAATTCATAAAATCAATGGACAAAAAGTTATATGTAGAATG
>CBFHJJ010000008.1:22199-60570 GCA_965655865.1 Flavobacteriaceae bacterium
ATTTCTTGCTAAAATGAATCAAAATTTACAATCTTATAATAATAATATTATAAAGGCAAGAGTATGGCATTGGGACCTACAATACTTTCATCTTAACAAAAAATACATTGATTTTATACCTAATGCAAAAGATAGAAGTTTGGTTAAATACTTTTTTTATCAATTTCAAGAAAATGTAAGTCCATTAATTCCTTCTTTAAGAAAATCTATTATTCACAGTGATGCAAATGAATGGAATGTCCTTATTCAAAACGGAAAAGTTTCTTCTATAATTGATTTTGGAGATTTAGTATACTCTCCATTAATTAATGAAATTGCAATTGCAATGACTTATGCATCCTATGATAAAGAAAATCCTTTAGATTGGGCATTAATAATTTTAAAATCTTATAACAGTGAAATTCCTATTTTAGAAATTGAAATCAAAATACTTTATTATTTAATAGCAGCTAGATTATGTATTAGTCTGTGTAATGCAGCGTATTCAAAAAAAATAAATCCTGAAAACAATTATGCTTTTTCTAGTGAAAAATCGGGATGGAAAATGCTTTATAAGTGGATAGATTTAAGTCCAAGATTTGTTGAAAACACATTTAGAAAAGAGCTATCAAAATAAAAAATTCGAAGTAAAATCAACTAAGAAAACAATTTTAATAGGCACTGATTCTCTTGAACTGTATGCTGAAATGATGAGGGATAGATATGGTAGATGACCAAACCATAGGCATATCTTATTTTTTTTATTCTGTATTCCTTATATTTAAATTGTGAAAAAACTAATTCTAATCTTACTGTTTGTTTCACTTATATCTTGTAATAACAATATTGAGATTAAACCTCAAGTTATAGCTTATTATGCTGGTGATGAGAAATCTATTGATGAATTTGATTTAAAAGGAGTTGATCAAATAATATATAGTTTTTTACACCTTAAGAAAAATAAATTGGCTATTGACAACAAAAAAGACAGTCTTACATTAATAAATGTTGTAAATCAAAAAAAGAAATACCCGAAATTAAAAGTATTAGTTTCCTTAGGCGGGTGGGGAGGATGTGAGACTTGTTCTGAAATTTTTAGTTCAAAAGAAGCTCGAACTGAGTTTGCAATTTCTACAGCCGACATTATAGAATCATTTAATGCAGATGGAATTGATCTTGATTGGGAGTATCCGGGAATTTCTGGATATCCAGGACATACTTACAAACCTGAAGATCGTGAAAACTTTACAGATTTAATAGTACAACTTAGAAAGTATATGGGAAAAGACGACATATTAAGTTTCGCTGCAGGCGCATCTAATAGATTTTTTGAAAATTCAATAGAATGGGATAAAGTAATGCCTTTAGTTAATAATGTTAATCTTATGACCTATGATTTTTATGGATCAGGTTCAACTAAAACCGGACACCATACAGCATTATCTCCGAATAAATTTCAAGACAGATCTGCGGAATCATCTATAGAAGCTTTAATGAATTTAGGGGTAAAGCCAAGTCAAATATTTATCGGAGGAGCTTTTTATATTAAAACATTTAAAAATGTTGCAAATATTAATAATGGTCTCAATCAAAACGCTGAATGGAACAGAAGTTATGACCAAATAAACTTTGAAGATGTAAAATCTAATTTTAATTTTTATTGGGACGATGTGGCAAATTCCCCATATGCATACGACAGCATAAACAAAATTTTTGCAACTTTTGATGATAATAAATCAATAAAACTTAAATCTAAATATGCTTTGGATAAAAAATTAGGTGGAATTATGTTTTGGCAGTTAATGAATGATAAGAAACAAAATGGTTTGCTAAAGACTATGGTCAATACAATTAAACCATAAATTACCCCCCCCTCTTTATTTAAATCCAGCAACTTCTAATTTTTGTAAGTTAAACTAACATTTAAACTTGAGTTTCAACTGGCTTTTTAAGTTAGCCTTATTTCAAAAGTTTATTTATGTTATCTATTGTGATTTTCAAAACTACTTTATGTACGGAATCTAAAGGATTTTGCATCTCTATATTTAACCTTTCTAACAACTCTTCAATAGTGTTATCTTTTTTCATATATCAAAATTAAGCGTAGAATTAAAATAAAAATATGATTATTATCATTAATTTAAACCTTAAACCATAGGCATATCTACTTCTTTTAAAATTATTGTAAATTGTACTTATGAATAATATATTAGAACTTCATTCATTATGGGCATTACCTACTTTATTGGTTACTTTAATCACAATTCTTAAATTTTTGTATTCTTTTATCTCAAGAAAGGAATTCAAAACAGTGGACTTTAGAATAGCATTAATTACTTTGATTTTTAACCATATACAATTAGCAATAGGAATTATTCTATATTATACCTCACCAAAATTTGATTGGTGGAGCGAAGGGATGTCTTCCGTAATGTCTAACTCAGTTTACCGTCAACATTTAGTTGAACATCCAACAACTAATATTATAGGTGTTTTAATTATAACGGTGGGGTGGTCAATTCATAAAAGAACAAATGAAGATTCAAAAAAATTTTTAAGAATTGGGGCTTTTTATTTTATAGGCCTTGTGCTTATCTTAAGTAGGATTCCTTGGGAGAATTGGCTGTAAAAAATCTAAACCACAAGAATATCTTATTCTTTTAATTTAACAATTCTTATATTTATTAAATGAAAAAATCAAAATCATGGATTATTGGTACAATTGTCGTAGCAATAGCATTACTGATAGATTATTATCTAATTGGGTGGTTCCTTAGTTGAAATCAGACCTAATTACTTTTCTAATTTATCCAATTTTTATATTCTGGATTTTGGATTTAAATATGATTTTATGAGAAGACAATCAAAACATTTACCTTTTATTTTAGCTGTTTGTTTATTTCTTTTGGGTGTTTCAGACTATAGTGACGAAACTGACCTACTAGACCCATTTAATGAACCCTCTCAGTACTATTTTACAGCTACTTTTTTAATAATGTTTTTTCTTTGGAAGAATAATTACTTTACTCGTAATAAACTGTAGGAATATCTTATTTTGCAATTTTATAACTAACAATGCCTTTAATAGCAACTGACTATAATCCTCCATTTCTTTTTAAAAACAGACATTTTAATACTATTTATAGTTCATTATGTAGAAAAATCGAGCCTGTAAGGTTTAAAAGAAAGCGTATTGAAACTTCAGATAATGATTTTTTAGATATTGACTTTATTGAGAATGGAAGTAAAAAGATTGCAATATTATGTCACGGTCTAGAGGGAAGTAGTGACTCAAAATACATACAAGCTACAGCTAAAATATTAGCTAAAAAAGGCTATTCAATTGCTGCGATGAATTACCGTTTTTGCAGTGGAGAAATTAATCGCCAGCTGATCACATACCACAGTGGTAAAACGGATGATTTAAATGCTGTAATTAATTATGTGCTTCCAAATTATGATTCTGTTTATTTAGTTGGTTTTAGTTTAGGAGGAAACTTAATTTTAAAATATAACGGAGACGGCTTGTTTAATTTAAGCTCAAAAATTAAGGCTAGCGTAGCTATTTCTGTTCCAGTTGACCTAAAGGGATCGTCGATAGCGTTGCAGCGACGTGAAAACACACTTTATAACTGGCGTTTTTTACGAACCTTATCTAAAAAAATGTATTTGAAACACAAGCAATATCCTGGTGAGTTGGATATAAAATCTTTAAAATTTGTAAAAAAGCTAACGGATTTTGATGAGTATTTTACTAGTAAAATTAATGGCTTTAAAGATGCACAGGATTATTATTTCAAAGCAAGTAGCAAGCAATTTATTCCCAATATTTCAAAACCTACTCTTTTAATTAATGCTATGGATGATCCTTTTTTATCAGAATCCTGTTTTCCAATTAGAGAAGCAAAAATAAACTTAAACTTTAACCTAATGACTCCTCGCTATGGTGGTCATGTAGGTTTTATTTCAAAAGGAAATTTTTATTGGTCAGAACATCAAATTTTAAATTTTCTTGAAAACTACTAAGTGAAAAAACTCAGTATGCTAATTAATTCGATTTTCTAGAGCTTTTGCTTTTTAGCTAAAACTTGCATATCTGCTACAAGATCAGTTTCATCCATAATTTCACGACCTAGAAGAGTTTCAATTATGTCTTCCATAGTAACTAATCCTCTTACTGTACCATACTCGTCTAGGACTATAGAAATATGTTCTCTTTCTTTAATTAATTTATCAAAAGTTTTAGGGATCGGAGATTCATAATCTGAGGTAACAGATTTTCTTTTAATTTCAGAAAGTTTTAAATCTCCTTTTTTCTTAACTATATATTCTAAAATATTATCCTTTAAAACATAACCTGTAATATTATCCATTTTTCCTGTGTAAACTGGAATTCTTGAAAAAGATAAATTAGGATTATTATTATAAAATTCTTCGATGGAAATATTTTCAGATGCAATTTTCATAACAGAAAAAGGTGTCATAATATTTCTAATTCTAACATCTTTGAATTTTATCATATTTTTAATAATATCAGATTCACTTTCCTCAATAACACCTTCTTCTTCAGCAATTTCAGCCATAGTTGAAAAATCTTCTCTCGAAAATAAATTGGTATTTTTAGATTTATTAATAAGTTTTGTAAAAAACTGAAGTAAAAATAATATTCCTGAATATTTAAATACTGGGATAATATTTTTTAAAAAAATTGAAGTTGTTTTTACAAGTTTATGCCAATATGTTGCTCCTAATGTTTTAGGAATTATTTCAGAAACTAGTAAAATTAAGATGGTCATAATTCCAGAAACAATTCCAACAACTAAATCTTCTGTCAGAAGAATTCCAAAAACATCATAAGAACTGCTATTAATTGATGAGTATAATTCCTTGGCTTGTACCCCAACAAGAATTGCTCCAACTGTGTGAGAAATAGTGTTTAGAGTCAGAATTATTATTAGAGGCTCATCAATGTTTTCTTTCATTTTTTGAAGGTTTAAAGCATACTTTTTACCCTCGCTTATCTTGATTTTCAGAAAAGTTGGACTTACACTCAACAAAACAGCTTCTAAAATTGAACAAAAAAATGATAGAGCTATTGTTGAAACAGCATAAAAAATTAAAAGATTCAAATTGTGTAATGATTTATTTGACTATATAAATTAATGAAAATTTAGATCATTGTTACTATTATTAAGTAAAATAATTTCTGTAACAGAACCAAAATTGAAAAAGATTTCCTTTTAATTTAAAATCAAAAAATTGTGCTATTTACTATTTTTGGATTGATTTTTATTAGCCTTTTCAATGTCTTTTTTTAAGTCAGAATCGTGAGAATCATTGGCATACTTTATCATATATAAATAACCTGTAAGATACAGTGCGCAAACAATGCACCCCATAATGAACATTCCAATATTTTCCATTATTTTCTTTTTAGGTTTCGATTATCACTTCTTCTTTGTCTTAAAGCGACTGAAGCCGATAGTATAGAAGGAACCCATATTCCGACAAATATTCCTTCTAGTTTATCCCCTGAAAACCAAAGTGTTACCGAATAAACAAAAGATAAGAATGCTAATATTATTGGATAGTATAAACCCCAAAATTCCATAAATTTTCTCATAACTAAATATTTTACTTTAAATAATACAACTTTTGTGCCGTTGTAATAATTTATATAAGCTAGTAGGAGAATTTATCGAAAAGAATATTAAAAATTTTAAGCTTAATTTTTATGAACACAACATTCTTCGTCTTTACATGTACAATATTTTAGATTATATATATGTAGTGCAGATAGAGTGATGGCAGCTATATAAGTGAAAAATTCAGGAATGTGATAGATTTCAAAACTTTCATTAATAATAAAAAAACTAAGTATACTCCAAGCGCTAATTAAAAATATTTTCACATATAAATTAGTTGAGTTTTGTATTGAACGAGTTATGGCTGCTAAGGAGATTATAATGAACAAATAATTTAAAGATTGCCAAAAAAAAGGAACTTCTTGACTTATTGTAGAAGCTTGTGCTTGGGTTATAAATAGTAAAGGAGTCGCTAAACAGTGTAACATACATGTAACAGTTGTAAAAACACCTATGTGGTCAGAACTAATTGATTTTAAATTCATAATTGAATCGCGAAAATAATTATTTTTTATTCATCACAAAAACTATGATTTAAAAAAACAATTTCTTTAAAAATCGTTTATATTTATTAGATGAAAGAATTCACATTAGTTGACTATTCTGCATTTGGATTATGGATCTTAATAAGTATAATACTTTCTTATCTACTAGTTAGAAAATTAAATGTTTTTGGTGGAGGGTACAAAAATCAAAAAATACTTGCTATTGGTCTTATCCTGGGGCATTTATTGTATTTGGTTTGGAAAAAGCTTTGGTTATTTATAGTAAACTAGAAATAGATTTTAATAAATTATCTCAAAAATTATTAATGTAACTTTAGCTTATGAATCAAAAATTCTTGATTTCTGGGATGACGTGTTTAAATTGCAAAGCTTCTATCGAAGATGCTTTAAAAAGCTTTGAGGCCATCAATGAATTTACAGTTGATTTTAAAAAAAAAGAATTAGTTGTAAATTCTAAAGAACCCTTAACTAAGTCAACTGTTCAAAACCTATTACCCAAAAAGTATAAAATATTTGAAATAGGTTTTAGTGAAAACCCTGTTAATAAAGAATTTGAAAGTAAAATTCAACAGCTTAAACCATTACTACTAATTATATTTTACATAACATCTGCTAGTGTGCTTATGCATTTTAAAAATTGGAACTGGAATGAGTTTATGCTTGATTTTATGGGCTTATTCTTTATCATTTTTAGTTTTTTTAAAATGCTTGATTTAAATGGGTTCTCACAATCTTTTAAAATGTATGATCCATTAGCAAAACGTATTTTTTTTTATAGTAAGATTTACCCCTTTGTTGAAACATTATTAGGCTTAATGTTTTTAATGAGATTTGAAATTAATATTGCATTAATTTCAACTTTAGGTTTATTATCAGTCACAACAATCGGAGTTTCTAAAGTATTATTACAAAAAAAATCTATTCAGTGCGCCTGTTTAGGGACTGTATTAAAATTACCAATGACTGAAGCCACCATTATTGAAAATTCAATTATGATTGTTATGGCAATCTTTATGATTGTTGGGTAATTTATATTTGAAATATAATTTTTAAATCAATTCAGCCTATATTTGTTTTTTAATCAAAAATTTAAACCAATGAAAAAATTATTATTTTTAGTTTCAATTCTTTTATTTGTGAGTTGTAATCAACAACCAAGCGTGGAATGTCAAACTTTAGAAACCGCAAATGCTCAAATTGAAAAAGACATCAAGACTTATAAAACGGTGTGGGATAAGGTTTTTTTAGAAAGAGATATAAACCTTATTGATTCTGAAAGTTTTGACGAGAATGTAACAGTAGTAACTGCGACTGGAAATGTTACTGGAATAGACTCATTCAAAGGCTATTACAATAACTATTTGACAGGGTTTTCTGACGCTGAATTTACTTTTGTAAATATTTTTGGGCAGGGAGACAACATAGTAAAACACTGGAATTTTAAAGGTACTCATGACGGAGAAATGTTCGGAATTCCTGCTACTGGAAATAAAGTGGATATTAGTGGAACTACTATCGTTAAAATGAAAGATGGAAAAGTATATCAAGAACAAGACTTCTTTGATAATCACTCATTTTTATCACAGTTAGGATTACTGTAATGAAAGTCAATTTTTAATAAAAGTTGAACAAAACTGCAATCTAGGTTATGGAACTAATTGGGTATTTTATGGCCTTATTAATTGGAATCTCTCTAGGATTATTTGGAGGAGGAGGATCTATTTTAGCGGTACCTGTTTTAGCATATATATTTTCTCTAGACGAGAAAGTGGCTACAGCTTATTCATTGTTTATAGTTGGTTTTGCCGCTTTAGTTGGTGGAATAAAACAAAATAGAAATAATAATGTTGACTGGAGAACTGCTTTAGTTTTTGGAATACCCTCATTAGTTGGCGTTTGGATTGTTAGACATTATGTGATTCCTATACTTCCTGATACTCTTTTTTATATTGGGGACTTTCTGTTTTCAAGAAGGATGGGAATGTTTGGGGTTTTTATAATTTTGATGTTCTTGGCAGCATATTCCATGCTGAATAGTAACATAAAAAAAGAAGAATTACACGACATTAATTATAATTACCCACTAATATTAATAGAAGGACTAGTTATTGGAGCCGTTACTGGTTTAGTTGGAGCTGGAGGAGGATTTATAATTATTCCGGCATTAGTTTTACTAACCAATTTAGATATAAAAAAAGCTATTGGAACTTCACTTGTTATTATAGCTTTTAAATCTATTTTTGGGTTTTTCCTTGGTGATGCTTTAATAATGTCAGTTGATTGGAAATTTTTAGTTGTATTTACAACTTTAACGATTATTGGAATGTTTTTAGGAATTTATATTGGAAAATTCATTGATGGAAATAAACTAAAAAAAGGATTTGGCTATTTTGTTTTAGTAATGGCTGTGTTTGTTTTAATAACAGAATTTTTTATTTAATAAAAAACCCCCTTTTTCGAAGGGGGTTTAATTTTTTATAAATAATAATATTTATATTCTTGACAATGTAGAAGTTGCTGTAAAGACTTCTCCATCTGGGCCACTTACAGTATACTTATAGTTGATTTTATCCGCATCATCTGGCGTTAAATTAATTTCCCATGAAGTTACATAAGTATCTTTTTCAAGAGTTAATCCACTCATTTCAGAATCAGTTGCAAAACTTAAAAGGCCATTATTATTTGATGTAAGTTTGGAAATCGGCTTGTTTTGAAGCCCACAATAATGGGTTAACAATAACTGATCGTTTTGAAAATTAAATATCGATAACATTTCAGTTCCTCCAGTGTCACTTTCTTCAAGCAAAGCACTTCCATTTGAAGTTACTGTGTAATCCAAAGTAAAATCATCAGAACTTCCGTCTGTTCTTTCAAGCGTACCGGCCCATTTACCCTCTAATTTTTTTAATTCCTCGAAATCATTTG
Source organism: Flavobacteriaceae bacterium (assembly GCA_965655865.1). Lineage (GTDB taxonomy): Bacteria > Bacteroidota > Bacteroidia > Flavobacteriales > Flavobacteriaceae > MAG-121220-bin8. The sequence continues at coordinate 31,255 of CBFHJJ010000008.1, forward strand.
GATTAGATGCAGCTGCAGATTCAGCACTCTCAAAGGCAGCCTCAACAACAACTTTATCAGGTTTAGTTGTGCTGTTACAATTTACAGTTGTTATAGCAATTAATAGTAATAGTAATTTTTTCATAGTTTAATATTTTGATTTTAATAAAGATATTAAAAAACTAATATTTATTAAATATGATTTTTCTCTCTTTCAATAGCATTGTAAATCATTAGAATAAGTAGGCCAAATATTATACCTGAAATTATTAAAAGAATACTGGTTAAACCTGAAACTGAAAATGAAAGTCTAAGTAAAATTGTTGAGATAATAAATCCGGTATTTCTGATTAACTGACTGTACCGTTCAGTGTATTGAAATGAAAGTAAAAGTATAAAGACATCAGCTAAAATTAGTATTGTGAAGAATTCGTTGAAGAAAAGATTGTTGAGATTTTCATTAAAGGATTCTTCAACAAACACACCATTAAACCAATTTACAAAACTGAATATACATATTGTAAATAGAATTGGAAGAAGAACTATACTAACTAATTTTTTTGAGGCAATAAAACGATCTAATTTTTCTGATACTGGTTTTATTGGCAGTTTTTCTTTTGTTATTTTAAATAAGTAAATCAAAAAGAAGATTACTAATACTCCAACAAGATCAAAAACTAACTGTTGGTTATTTGCATTTTCTAGCCAGTTTGCATTTAAGTCAACAAGCGGAATGTCTTTAAATATTTTCCTAATTACTATTAAAGACATTATTTGATATTGTTTTCCAACAGCAGTTGTAAAAGATCTTGGTATATAATAGATAAGTAAAAAAGCTTCGTAAACTAATATAAAAGAAAACGGAGTATATAAAGCTGAAATTGGATTTGAAAATAAGTTTGTTCCAACAACAGATAACTCTATTAAATTATAATTATTTAACAGAATTATACTTAAGTGAATTACAAAGCCTAACGATGCTAAATAAAGAATATATTTTTCAAATTTTTTAATTATTTGTTCAGAAAAAATCTTTGAAAATAAAACCTCTATTTTTTTTTGAATAGTCATAATCCAGTGATTGTTAATTAATTAAAAATAACTCTTTTATTTTAATTAATTTTTTTGATTTGATAACATAATATAATAATTAAATACAATAAGTTTTTGTAGAGTTTAAACTATTTTTTTACTTGATGTTTTATTTTAATTTAGACAATTATGGAAAATTAGATTTTATGTCAAAAAAATCATTATTTATTGCTTTTGTAGTTTCACTTGGAGGATTTTTATTTGGATTTGATGCTGGAATAATATCAGGTGTAATGTCATACGTTGGACCAGAATTTAATTTAAATGATGCTCAAACAGGTTGGGTAGTTAGTTCTCCCTCTTTTGCCGCTATGATTGCAATGTTAATTTCAGGAAAACTAAGTGATCAAATTGGCAGAAAAAAAATATTAATTTTTGTTGCTTTTTTATATGCTTTTTCAGCAATAGCTTCAGCATACTCGTACAGTTACGAAACTTTATATACAGCCAGAATGATCGGTGGTCTTGCCTTTGGAGCTGCCTTGATTTTAGCTCCAACGTATATTGCAGAAATTTCAAGTTCTGAAAATAGAGGCAAGCTAGTTTCAATTCAACAACTTAATATTGTTTTAGGATTTTTTGCTGCTTTTTTGAGTAACTATTATTTCAATGAGATAAATTCTTCAAGTGACTTTTTTAATGATGATAATGTTTGGCGTTGGATGCTTGGAGTAGAGTTTATTCCAGCTATTATATATTTTATTTTAATGTTTTTTGTTCCAAAAAGTCCAAGATGGTTATTTAATAATAATAAACCAGAGCTTGCAAAAGAAGTTTTAGTTAGTATTCATGGAGAAGAAAAAGCTGAGACAGAAAATAATGCAATTGTTAAAAATATTGAATCAAATGATATAAAAGTAAAAACGAAATTTAGTGATTTGTTTAGTCCAGCACTTCGTTATATAATGGGAGTTGGATTATTACTTGGTATATTACAACAAGTCACGGGAATTAATGCAATTTACTTTTATGCGACTTCAATTTTTAAACAGACAGGAATTGGAACAGACGCAGCATTTTCGTCTGGAGTATTACTAAGTTTTACAACTGTTATATTTACATTGGTTGCTATTTATCTTGTTGATAGAATGGGAAGAAGACCGTTGTTATTGATTGGGATGACCGGTATTGCAATAAGTCTTTTAACTTGCGCTTACGGATTTAATCAGGCAAAGTACAAGCTAACAAAAGAAGGCATTACTGCTTTAGCTTACATTGATTCTAATAAACTTTCAAAATTTGAGGGCGTTGAGTATAATAGTGACGTAGAATTTAAAAATGATATTAAATCTGCAATAGGAAATCAAGTTTATGCAAAAAATGAAGGTTCAATTTTAGAAGCTGCTATAGAGATGAACTCCACTTTAGTTCTTTTAGGAATACTTGGTTTTATTGCTTGTTTTGCATTCTCTTTAGGACCTATTATGTGGGTAATGCTTTCAGAATTATTTCCAAACAAGTTTAGGGGATTAGCTATTGGCGTTATTGGATTTGTGAATTCTTTTGCTAGCTGGACTATACAGCAAATATTTCCATGGGAGTTATCAAATTTAGGCAGTGCATTTACATTTTTAATTTACGGTTTAATAGCATTAGCAGGGACTTTATTGTTTTTAAAAATACTTCCTGAAACAAAAGGTAAATCATTAGAACAAATTGAAATAGAATTTGCACAATAATTTTATGAAAAAAAAAATAATTATATATGCGATTATATTAATAGCTGGATATGCATTAATAGTTACAACCGCTAACAATTCGGTTAATCAACTAAGTGATACTAGTGAATTATGGAAAGTGGATTTTATAGATAATTTTGAATCTTTTAACTCTGATAATTGGCAAGACCAAAGGATTTGGGTTAACAACGAACAGCAGTGTTATGTTCCAAATGGTGAATATAATACAAGAGAAGTAAGTGAGGGTACCCTTAAAATTAGAGTAGTTAATATTGAACAAAAAATAGAGTGTGATAATCTAGATAAATTTGGAAAACAACATCCAGACACCAAATATGTAGCTGGTAGAATAGCCTCAAAAAACAGAAAAGAATTTGTTAAAGGTAAATGGACTGCTAAACTTCGAATTCAAGGTGAAAGTCAGCTTAGTATGTTTCCAGCCTGGTGGATTTTGGGAGCTCAAAATAATGAATCGCCAGTTCAAGAGGAAAACGAAAATGTTTGTTGGCCAATGACTGGTTCGGGCGAAATAGATATCTTTGAACATCATGGTGATTTTGAAAAAGATCATTATACAACTGGAGCGATAAAAAATTTAGGTGATTGTGACAAAGGCGATTGGTGGAGTTTAAGATCTGGTGTAACTACAACTTTAAAAGATTTTCACGAGTATTCAGTTGAGTGGGAAAACAGTGATTTAGTATATAGGCTTGATGGTAAAGAAGTTTACAGAAATCCAGGGCAAGGAGATAAATACCCAGAAGCTATGTTTGCAATTTTAAATTTTGCTAAAATAACTGATTCCCCAATGGATGGAGAATGGGTAATGGAAGTAGATTGGGTAAAACATGAGTCCAAAAACAAATAAAATATGTATAAAAATCTTAACAAGTTCAAATCTAGATTTATAACAAGTCTTCTGTTTATAATAGTTTTTGTTATTTTTTTTCAAATTGAAAAATTTAAAGATTTTCTGCTTATTAATCTTGTTACCCAACTTTTAGTTTTTTTATTTGCGGCTTGTATACCTGCTTATTTTACTAAAAGAATGTCATACGTCGATATAGCTTGGCCTTTTGGCCTTGTTTCAATAGGAATAATTACCTTGTTTTTAGGAGAAGGATATCAACCAAGAAAAATTATTATTTCATCACTTTATTTAATAGCAGGACTTAGAATGGGGCTTGGAGCATTAGTTCTATTAAAAAAAGGCTATTTAGATAAAGAACTTCCAAGATATCAGTTTCAAAGAGTTAGATGGAATAAAAAAGGCTTTACAAATCACAGATTTTCAATACAATACGAAATTCTTTTGCAATGTTTTGCTAACATTACTTTTCTATCAATTCCTGCAATGTTAATTTCAAACAATACACTTGAGAATTTTACAATTTTAGAAATTACTGGACTTGTTTTATGGATAGTATTTTTTGCAATGGAGCATTTAGCAGATGTTCAAAAACAAGCTTTTTTGATTAATGCAAAAAAAAATAATTTAAAAAATCAAGTATGTAATGTGGGATTATGGAACTATACAAGACATCCAAATTATTTTTCTGAGTGGATGATTTGGAACGCTCTTATTCTGGCTAGTTTTTCATCTCTAGTTTACTCCAAAGAAATCTATATTTTTGTTGGAGTTTTGATTTCTCTTTTATACATCTCTTTTTTGATGTATCAAACTTTAGTTTTTTTAACTGGTGCTGTTCCTTCAGAATATTATTCGTTACTTAAAAGACCAGATTATAAAAAATACCAAAAAACTACAAATATGTTTTTCCCTAATTTATTTAAATGAGTTTAAAAACAGTTTTATTGATAGTCTTATTTGTTTGGGGAATACCAAGTTCTTTTATAAGAAGTAAGTTTAGAAAAATTGTATATCAAACTAACGATTGGATAATTAATATTAAACCGTTGTTTGTTAAGGAAGTAATTGCCCTTTTTTCAAATTTATATCCAGAAAATTCCAATTACATTAAAACCAGAAATTATTATAGAATTTATCTATTAATATACTTAGTATTATTTATAATCTATTATAATCTATGAATCTAACTAACCTTAAAAACTTAAACTATTTACTGATTTCAATAATAACTTTTTTTTATTTTTCCTATTACTTGAAATTGGATTATACAATAATAGGGGTAGTTGGAGAACTTGTACTATTACCAAGTATTTTAGGTCAATTAGGAACTTCAATTTATTTATTGATAAAAGTTTTAAAAAGACAAATTAAAATTAGTTTTCAGATATTATTAATTTGGGTGTTTTCAGTATTACTTGTTTTTTCTTTTTTTGTTTAAGAATAATTACACTCCGTAATGCTTTTTACAAATATTTATATGGTGAAGTGAGTGGCCAATTATAATAAACCCTAAAGCATTAACAGAAATTACTTTGTCAACGACCTTGCCAGTTAATATTTTTTCTTTATTATTAAATGACTCAAAAAGATGGTTTGTTGACTTTCTTAGAAAACGAAATTCATTAATCATTAATAAAGGATCTCTATTTATGGCATCTCCATTTTTAGCATATTCATTTTCATCAAAACTCATCAAAGGATGAGGTTCTTTTCTAGCGATTGATAACGCTCTAAAAGCTAAAATTCTTTCTGTATCAATAACATGTTGAAATAATTGCTTGATTGACCACTTGTGATCTGCATAAGAAAATGTCCATTTTTCAAAGGGAATTTTAGTCCAAAAATCACAAATAATTTCATCATGATTTTTAATAAGTTCACTGTAATTATTTCCGTTTGTTAGATCAATGTAGTTACTAAAAAACGAAGTATATTCCTCTTGTTTTGGTCTTGACATTCAAGTTCAAGGTACAATTAATTGAACTTAGTACACCAATCCTTGTAGGATATCGTTTTGTAATCGTCTGATGGATTTATTTTATATCTAATTTCATTTGTTCCTTCATTACGTTGTATCTCGTAAACAGAAATTATTTCGCGAGAACATAATTCATTACAATAACAAAACAAAGCTTGTTCTTCTGTAACTCCAGAGCTTAAATATGCTTTTTGGGATCCACCACCGGTATTTTCGTTTGTTAAAGTCATATAGTTAATATATTTAAATTGGGTACTTTCAGCAACTTCAAATTCTTCATCAGATGAGCTACATGAGATAATAATTAATGACAGTAATAGAGTTAATTTTTTCATTTTATTATGTTTTTAATTTTAAATTCTTTTTTACACTTTTTCCAATAACTGAAAAAAGATTTTACGTTTTCATTACTTTCAAACATCCAGTCTCTAGAGTCTTCAATTCCTTGATAATTATTTAAAGGATGTTCTTTATAGAAAGTATTTTTAATATCATACTGTTTAACTAAATCAAAAAATGAGCCAACATATATTTGAATGCCTTTTATGTTTTTGGACAATTCAATTGCAAAATCGATACATTTTGAAGAAACAGGGTACTTTTCAAAGGTCTTAGGCTCTAATAGAAAAACTCTGTTATAGTTTTTTTCTTGTCTCCATTTAGGGTCTAAATTGTAGTAATTATAAATTAGAGTAGGACTGTTATTATCAATTTTTAAAATTTTATTTTCGGGTAATTTAGTTGATAGTTTTAAAGTTTCAGTTTCTTTTAAATTCTTTGGAATTTGTAGCAATTCAAACTTAGAATAATCTATATCAAGAAATGTATTTCTTTGACTAGTGTAGCAATATTTGTTAATATTTTCCTGATTTGCATAGTATTTTTTATTACTGTTACTCCCGCAAACCCACTGCCAGCTTAGAGCATTACTTCCCCAATCCCCATCAAACAAATTAAAGTACATCCATTTTGCGGGATTTAGCCAATGACTTTTTGCAATATTACACGCTAGCGACGCCAAATACATTCGGTTATGATTGTGCATATAGCCAGTCCTATAAAGTTTATTTACACTGTCATCAATAGCCTCAATGCCGCATTTAGCCTCGTATATTGACTTTGAAATTGAATGATTGGTTACTCCATCTTGCGTTCTTTTTAAGTCAGAATCAATTCGGTTTCCTTCGCGTTTCCAAATTAGTTGCCAATAGTCTCTCCAACATAATTCTTGTACAAATTTTTCAATTTTCCAAAATGGAATTTCTCTTTCAAGAATTTTTTCAAATACATATTTAGTTGAAATCACTCCTCTTGAAATGTAAGGCGATAATTTAGTTACTGAACCATCCACAAAATTTCGATTTTGTGCATATTTAACAGGGTCTATTGATTCAATTTTATCAATGATTTTCGAATAATTTAATTCCATATTTTTTAAAAAAATTAACTTTTATTATTAGGTTTTTATATTCACCTATTTTATTTTTATCATCATAAATAGCAAAGCTTTTAATACCAAATACAAATAACATGCAAAACAATTCTAATTCATCTGGAAAGTGCCCATTTATGCACGGTTCAACCTCTACTCAAGAAAATTCAGTAACAAAATGGTGGCCAAAATCATTGAATTTGGATATACTACATCAACATGATACAAAATCAAATCCTTTTGGTAATGATTTTAATTATAGAGATTCTGTTAAAGATTTAGATTTTAAATCACTTGAAAAAGAAATGCATGATTTAATGACTGAGCCACAAGATTGGTGGCCAGCCGACTGGGGGCATTATGGTGGATTAATGATTAGAATGGCATGGCATGCCGCTGGAACATATAGAACTGGTGATGGAAGAGGAGGAGCTGGAACAGGAAATTTAAGATTTGCTCCGTTAAACTCGTGGCCTGATAATGGTAATTTGGATAAAGCTAGACGCCTACTTTGGCCAATCAAAAAGAAGTATGGAAATAATATTAGCTGGGCTGATTTATTTATTTTGGCAGGTAATATTGCCTATGAAAGTATGGGGCTTAAGACGTTTGGATTTTCTTACGGAAGAGCAGATATATGGCATCCAGAAAAAGATATTTATTGGGGCTCTGAAAATGAATTTTTAGCTCCAAGTGAAGAACGTTATGATAATTTAGAAGATCCTTCAACATTAGAACAGCCATTAGGAGCTACTCATATGGGTTTAATTTATGTTAATCCTCAAGGAGTTAACGGAAAGCCTGACCCTTTGAAGACTGCCCTTCACGTTAGAGAAACTTTTGCAAGAATGGCTATGAATGATGAAGAAACTGTTGCGCTTACTGCCGGTGGACACACTGTAGGTAAAGCCCATGGTAACGGAGACGATAGTCTTTTAGGTCCTGAACCTGAGGGGGCTAATATTGAAGACCAAGGATTTGGTTGGATTAATCCTAAAGGCAATGGAGCTAACACAATAACCAGCGGCTTGGAAGGAGCATGGACAACTAATCCAACAAAATGGGATAATGGTTATTTTGACATGCTATTTAGTCATGATTGGGAACTAAGAAAAAGTCCAGCTGGAGCCTGGCAATGGGAACCTGTTAGTATTGATGAAAATAAAAAACCTGTTGATGCAAACAATCCTGAAATTAGACAAAATCCAATTATGACAGATGCTGATATGGCGATGAAAGAAGATCCAATCTATAGAGAAATTTCATTAAAATTTAAAGATGATCAAGAATATTTCTCTGAAACATTTGCTAGAGCCTGGTTTAAATTAACTCATAGAGATATGGGTTCTAGAAACAGATATATTGGGCCAAACTTTCCGTCTGAAGATTTAATATGGCAAGATCCGATTCCTACTGGAAAATCAGATTACAATATTGAGGATGTGAAAACTAAAATTTCGGAATCAAATCTTTCTATTTCTGATCGAATTACGATCGCTTGGGATAGTGCTAGAACTTTTCGAGGATCAGATTTAAGGGGAGGTGCAAATGGATCAAGAATTAGACTTTCACCACAAAAGAATTGGGAAGGCAATGAGCCTAAACGTTTAGCGACAACATTATCTGTCTTAGAACCAATTGCTTCTGAATTTGGAATTAGTTTAGCAGATACTATTGTTTTAGCAGGAAATTCTGCACTCGAGGAAGCTGCAAAAGCAGCTGGATGCAATATCAATGTGCCTTTCAAATCTGGAAGAGGTGATGCTTCTCAAGAAATGACAGATGAAAATTCTTTCGGAAACCTTGAGCCATTGGCAGATGGATATAGAAATTGGGTTAAAGAGAATCACAAAGACAATGCTGAGGAAATGATGTTGAACAGATCGCAACTGCTGGGACTAACAGCTCCTGAAATGACTGTGCTTGTAGGTGGAATGAGAGTATTGGATACTAATTATGGTGGTAGTAAAGACGGTGTGTTGACAAATCAACTAGGTGTTTTATCAAATGATTTCTTTGTTAATTTATTGGATATGAATAATAAGTGGAGTGTTGTGGGTAATAATAAATATGAGATAATTGACAGAAGTTCAGGTAATGTGAAATGGACTGCTAGCGCTGTTGATCTTATCTTTGGATCTAACTCAATACTTCGATCTTATTCTGAGGTTTATGCTCAAGATGATAATAAAGAAAAATTTGTAAATGATTTTGTGTCAGCGTGGACCAAAGTCATGAACTCAGATTTAATTTAATTGTTATTTTCTTGAATTTAGTTTAGCAAGTAGTCTTAGGATCTCAAGGTAAAGCCAAACAAGAGTTACTAAAAGACCAAATGCACCATACCACTCCATATATTTTGGAGCCCCTCTTTCTGCGCCTTCCTCAATGAAATCAAAATCCATTACAAGATTTAAAGATGCAATAATTACTATAAATAAACTTATTCCTATACTCATTAAAGAACCATTAGTTGAATCTAGAAATGAAAAATTAAGCCCAAAAAATCCTCCAATAAAACTAAATAAATAAACTAAAAATATACCGCCTGTCGCAGCAGCAACACCAAGTTTAAAGTTTTCAGTTACTTTTATAAGCCCTGATTTATAAACAAACAGGAGTGAAATTAAAATAGAAACTGTCAAGATTACAGCATTAAGAACAATACCTTCAAACATTTGACCATACATGTAAGATATAGATCCTAAGAAAAGTCCTTCAAACATTGCATATAATGGAACGGTGATAGGAGCCCAAGTTTTTTTGAAAATAGTTACTATAGCTACAATGAACCCTGCTAATCCTCCGACTATCATAAACATAAATCCATTAGGAACGTATGCAAAATAACCTGCAAATATTAGAAGCGCTAGAGAAATACCTGTTTTATCAACAGTTCCTTGAATAGTCATTACATCATCACGAAGAAGCGGCCCGTTTTTTGGTCTTTCTAGATTTTCAAAAACTTTTGAATTTAAAGATGGATTTCCAGATCTTAGCATTGAGCGTGTTCTCATTTTTATATTTTTTTCAAATTTAAAAAATGTTTTTTATTTTAATTATAACTTTAAAAAGAAATACTATTTAAAAAAGATTGATTATGGATTACAACTCGACAGAAATTAGTAATAAGTATAAATTATTTAGTGAACAATGGCAGCCAAAAGTCATAGCTGAAATGAACGATTATCAATTTAAAATAGCAAAAATTGAAGGTGAATTTATCTGGCATAGTCATAAAGAAACTGACGAGACCTTTATAGTTATTAAAGGGGAAATTGAGATCGAATTTAGAGATGGGTTTGTTAAAATTAAAGAAGGAGAAATGTTTGTAGTCCCTGCTGGAGTTGAACATAAACCTAAGTCCAAAAAAGAATCTCAAATTATGTTAATTGAACCAAAAGGTGTTGTTAATACTGGAGAAGATTTAAATAATTTAACAGCTAAAAATGATGTTTGGATTTAGGGTTTGCTACTAATTAATTTTTTTGTTAAATAATTAAATCTTAAATAAAGTAAAATTGAGGCTGCAAATAGACCCGTGAAAAGACCAATCCATATTCCTATACTTTCAAGTGATGTATGTAACCCTAGATAGTAAGAAACTGGAAAACCGATAATCCAATAAGAGACAAAAGTAATGAAAGCAGGGATTTTAACATCTTGTAGTCCTCTAAGCGCTCCTAATATAGCCACTTGTAATCCATCAAAAATTTGAAAAAAAGCAGCTACTAATAATAGTTTGGAAGCGATAATAATAACTTCTTTATTGTCATTTATATTAACAAGGGTATTTTGATCTAAGTATAATGTTGGAAGCCAATCTCTAAACACTAAGAAAAATGATGCAAAAATAATTTCAATTAAAAAAGTTAAAAAGAAAATAGAAAACGCAATTCTTCTAAGTGAAACAAAATCGTTTAATCCTTTCTGATTTCCAACTCTAACCATAGCGGCAACTGAAAGACCTATACCTACCATAAAAGTCATACTCGATAAGTTTAGGGCTATTTGATTTGCGGCTTGTGGATTTTTACCTAAAACTCCACTTAACCAAATGGCGGCAGTAAAAATCCCAACTTCAAAAAACATTTGAAGGGCCGATGGAAATCCTAGGTTAAAGAGTTTATTAGTAATTTTTTTTTCAATTTTTTTAAAATTAAATCCAGTTATGTAAGGTTTAAATTTCTCTTTATTCTTAAAAATTATCCATAAAAAGTAAACCATAATAATTCTTGAAATAAGAGTTCCTATAGCTGCTCCAGTTATTCCTAGCTCAGGAAAACCAAATGTTCCAAAAATTAGCAAGTAGTTTAATGTTATGTTTATTACGTTAGCCAATATTGTTGCATACATTGGGTATTTAGTATTTGAAAGTCCATCAGAAAATTGTTTTAATGCCTGAAAAACTATTAAAGGAATTAGTGAAAGAGAAACAAAATTTAAATAAGGAATAGCTAATTCTACAACCTCTTTGGGCTGGTCCATATAATACATTATGGGCTTAAGTAAGAGAATAATTAAAAAAAGTAATATGCTTAAAATGGTACAAAGAAGTAAACCGTGTTTGAATGCATTCTTACCTTCAGAAATGTTGTTAGATGCATCAGCCTCTGCAACAAGCGGAGTAATAGCAGTTGAAAATCCAATTCCTAAAGACATTGCTATAAACACAAAGCTATTTCCTAAAGAGACTGCAGCTAGCTCTGCTGTACCGAGTTGACCAACCATTACATTATCAGCAAATGCTACAAATGTATGCCCTAACATACCTAGCATTACAGGGAATGATAATTTTAAATTATAACGAAATTCTTTAGTATAATTAGCAATCAATTTTTTTAAATTTTCACAAATGTAAGTCAGTTTTAATTAGTATTTTAATAAAAAATAAATTCAAATGAAATCTAATTTTTCTAGAATTATTCAAGGTTGTATGAACTGGGGAAAATGGGGAAGTTCGCTTTCAACAAGTGAAATGGAGAGATTAATTCACCTTAACATTGAAAACGGAATTACTTCCTTTGATCATGCAGATATATATGGTGACTATACTACTGAAACAGAGTTTGGAAAAGCTTTTAAAAGTTCAAGTGTAAAAAGAGAGAAAGTACAGTTTATATCAAAATGTGGAATTCAATATGTAGGCGAAACAAGGCCGAATAATGTTAAACATTATCAATATGATTCAGATTATATAATATTTAGCGCTGAAAAATCTATAAAAGATTTGAATGCAGAGTATTTGGATTTGTTCTTGCTACATAGGCCTAGCCCTCTAATGCATCCTGACGAAATTTGTAAAGCAATTGAAATTTTAATATCTCAAGGAAAAATAAAATCATTTGGAGTTTCGAATTTTACAATCAATCAAACTAAACTAATTTCTACCAAAACTCATGTTAGCGTTAATCAAATACAATTTTCATTGTCTCATAATAAACCTCTTTTTGATTCATCATTAGATTACATGCTTAGCAATAATATAGTTCCAATGAGCTGGAGTCCATTAGGATCAATATTTAAAGAGAAAAATGAAAGCAATAATAGAGTTCATCTTTTATTTGATGAATTAACTAAGAAATATAATGCTTCTAAAGACCAATTATTATTGTCATGGATTTTGAAACACCCTTCAAAAACACATCCTGTAATAGGAACGGTTAAACCTGAAAGAATCAGGGCTGCAAAAAATTCTTTAAGCATAAAATTAACTGAAATTGATTGGTTTAGAATGTTGGAAACGTACTTAGGTCATAAGCTACCTTAGTTTTAAATACAAAAAAATTACATTTTTACCCTTTTTTACCCTTTTTTGATCATTTTTTAGGCTTTTTTGATCATTTTTTAGCTTTTTTTGATAGTTTTTTATTAAAAATAATTATGTTTTAAACAAGATGTTTTAAAAAACATTTTTACAATTTTAATTCAATTTTGATCATTTTTTGGTCTTTTTTGGTCATTTTTGATCATTTTTTTATCTTTTTTGGTCATTTTAGTCCATTTTTAATCAATTTTATAATTATTAGATCTTGTTTTATATATCCTTTTTCTGAAAAAACACTTTTTCTTCAATTGATTTCCAGAGTAAAAGTGAAGCAATGGTGTTGTAAGGACTCCATTTTTTTATAAAATCATCTAACTTTTGATCTGAAAGCTGATTTATATTATAATTGACCTTTATACTATTAATTAATGCTAAGTCTCCTTTTGAAAAGATATTTGTTTTAAAAAGTATAAATATCAAAAACATTTCAGCTGTCCACTTCCCAACTCCTTTAATCCTAGTCAGTTCTTTCACAACCTGTTTTTCACTTATTTTTTCAAAATCAATTTTATTATCTCTAAAAAATAAATAAGTGTTTTTGATATAATCTACTTTTCTGTGGGATATGCCAATGGATTGCATTGTATTATTTTCTATTTTTAGAATTTGATCTTTACTTTTATTCTTTATAAGGTTCAAAAATCTTTTTTTAATTGTTATAGCAGCTTTAAAACTTACTTGTTGCTCAATTATTAGCAATGAAATAGCCTTGGAATAGTCAGATTCATACCTGTCTTTTAATGTAACGTCGTTTCTGAATTTAGATATCAAAAAAAACATAATTTCATCATTTTTTAAATGATCAAATGCATCCTTAAAATCCATTAGTTTTCGTGTGTATCGTAAAGGTATAATGGAAAAGCTAACGAAAAACCTACTACAAATAAACAAATAATGTACTTTGAGATTTTAATTTTTTTTGATTTATATTGATAAATTAGATATATCATAAAAGTAGAGGCTGCTACCGTTAAGTCCATAGTTATCATTGATACTGAATGTGTCCCATAAAAGATATCGTTCCAAAATCCATCCATTGACCATTGATTGTTTTGTAAAAAATTTATAAGGTGATAGTATGGAAGAATTGTTCCTAATACACATAAAAGTAAATACAGTTTTTTCATTTCTTTTTCTTTTTAGAGACAATTTCTTGAATTTGTTTTTTGATTTTATTAATTCTCATTTTTCTAAATTCTACTTTAGAACTATCTCCACTTATTTCAGTTCTTAATATTCTTTTTTTAAGTTGATTAATTTTACGCCCTAATTTAGTCAGATCGTCTCTATTTAATTTTCCCATTTTTTCAAAAATTAAGTGTTATTTACTAAAGTTACTAAAACATATTTATATAAAATAAATATAATAGTGTTCAATATGTGCAATTTTTAGAGTTTCAAATTTTGAATTATGTGATCCAATAATCTAGCCGCTAAAACAGATGTTTTGTTGTCAATATCAAAGTCTGGATTTAGTTCTGCAATATCACATGAAATCAATTTTTTACTCATCAAAATAAAATCTAAAGCTTTGAAAACAAAGCTTGGGTTAAATCCTAATGGTGAGGGAGCGCTAACGCCAGGAGCATAAGCAGATGAAAATCCATCTAAATCTATTGTTAAATATAAGTAATCTACTTTATCAATAAAGTCAATTAGTTTTTTTTGCAACGAGGAAGTAAAAGTTTCACATTCAAAATTAGAGACATATGAAACCTTAAGTTGATTAGCAATTTTAAAAAGATTTCTATCGTTAGATTGTTTTTGAATACCAATGGCAAAATAAGATGTTGTTTTGTTTTTATTTAAGATTTGGTTGAAAGGAGTTCCTGAGTTTGGCTTAGTTTCGACAGTTCGCAAATCAAAATGTGCATCAAAATTGATTATTCCTATTTTATTTTTTGGAGTGTTAGAAATAGCATCTTTTATCCCATTAAAGTTGGCAATAGCTATATCGTGTCCTCCGCCCAGAGAAATTGGAAAAATTTTATTATTGATTAATTTTTTAATACTTAGAGATAAAGCTTTTTGACAATCTTCTAAGTCACTACCAACACAAATTAAGTCTCCGTAGTCTATAATTTTTTTGTCTATGAAATGAACGGGAATTTTTCCCAAACTGTTGCGAATGCTTTTTGGACCTTTTCGTGCGCCAATTCTACCTTGATTTCTTTTTACTCCTTCGTCACAGACATACCCAATCAGTCCAATAGTGTTACAAAGATTTTTTTGAAACTTTTCAATATTAGAAAATTCTAATTTTTGATGCCAATACAGATTTTTAAATTGAGATTTTCTTCCAGAATAAAATTTTTTACTTCCACATCTATAATTAATATTTAATTCTTTAAAAAAACTCATTTTAATATTTCTTTTCCTTTTAAAAAAACTTTTTCAATACAATTATTTCCAAATGAATATGGAATAAAGTTGTAAGAACTAATTTTATGAGTTAAAATTAAATTTGCTAATTTACCTTTAGTGATAGATCCTACTTTTTTCTGTAATTTCATTGCATATGCACCGTTAATTGTAGCAGCATTAATAGCTTCCTTTGGAGTCATTAGCATTTTTATACATGCGCCGGAAACTACGAAATTCATATTTCCAGATGGGGTTGAGCCAGGGTTATAGTCAGATGCTAAAGCTAATGGCAAACCTAAATCTATCATTTTTCTTGCAGGAGTATATGGAATATTTAAAAAATATGAGCAGTTTGGTAGTGAAACAGGTATTGTTTGGGTTCCTTTTAAAGTTTCGATATCCTCATCATTTATTTTTTCTAAATGATCTACTGACAACACATTGTTATTAACAGCTACTTGAATACCTCCAATACTAGTAAATTGATTTACATGTATTTTACCCACTAAACCCAGCTTTAATCCAGCTTGTAATATTTGATTAGTGTCTTCTGCCGAAAAATAGTTAGTTTCACAAAAAATATCGATAAAATCTGCTAGGTTTTCTTTATCAATTACAGGGAGAACATCATCAATTAGCATTTTAATGTAGCCTTTCTTATTATTTTTATATTCCATTGGAACTGCATGAGCACCTAAAAAAGTAGCTTTTATTTCTATTGGGTAATTACTTTTTAATTTTTTAATAACACGTAACATTTTAAGTTCAGCATCTTTAGCTAATCCGTATCCAGATTTGATTTCGACAGCTCCAGTTCCTAGGCTTATTATTTCCTCCAAACGAACTTTACTTTGATTATATAAATCTTTTTCTGAGGTTTCCTGTAATTTTTTTGCTGAATTTAAAATACCTCCTCCATTTTCAGCTATTTTCTCGTAAGATAATCCGTTAATTCTATCTACGAATTCGTCCTCTCTACTATCCGCATAAACAAGATGAGTGTGAGAGTCACACCAAGATGGAAGTACCAATTTTCCTGTAGCATCAATTGTTTTGAATTTAGTTTTCGGACAATTTTTCATAATACCAAAATCTGAGATTAAGCCATTTTCAACCAATAAAAATGCGTTTTTTATTGTAGGTAAAATGTTCATTTCTTTTCCAGAAAGAAAATCAATACTAGTTTCTCTCACTTGAACTAGTTCTTTGATATTTGTAAAAAGTAAATTCATTAAAATAAATCTTTAAGAATATTTTCGTCAACCAAATTAGGTAAAGTAATTGCTAACTTTGGAGTTCTTAACATTTCTCTTTTAGCTGTATAAATAGCCTCGCTATTTCTTGCCCAACTTCTCCTAGCTATACCATTATTAACATCGTAGAAAAGCATATTTTTTAATTTTTTTTCTGCTTCTTTAGACCCGTCTAACAACATTCCAAACCCCCCGTTTATAACTTCTCCCCAGCCAACTCCACCGCCATTGTGAATTGAGACCCATGTTGCTCCTCTAAAACTATCTCCAATTACATTATGAATTGCCATATCTGCTGTATATTTACTACCATCATATATGTTTGAGGTTTCTCTGAATGGAGAATCTGTTCCACTTACATCATGATGGTCTCTTCCCAAAATAATAGGCCCAATTTCACCTTCAGCTATGGCATTATTAAAAGCTTCAGCAATTTTTATTCTTCCCTCAGCATCTGCATATAAGATTCGCGCTTTAGATCCAACAACCAATTTATTAGATTTCGCATTCTTTATCCAAGTAATATTATCTTGCATTTGTAATTTAATTTCAGAAGGAGAATTCTTCATCAAGTTTTCTAAAATATTTTTAGCAATCTCATCTGTTTTGTCTAAATCCTTTTCTTTTCCAGATGCACAAACCCACCTAAAAGGACCAAAACCAAAGTCAAAACACATTGGCCCTAAAATATCTTGCACATATGATGAATATTTAAAATCAATATTATTTTCAGCCATAATGTCTGCTCCAGCTCTTGAAGCTTCCAAAAGAAAAGCATTCCCATAATCAAAAAAGTAAGTTCCTTTTTTGGTGTGATTATTAATAGCTTTAGCATGTTTTTTTAAGGAAGTCTGTACTTTTTCTTTAAACAATTTGGGATTTTCTTTTATTAATACATTGGATTCTTCAAAAGACAAATCAGCAGGATAGTAACCTCCAGTCCACGGGATGTGTAAAGAAGTTTGATCAGAACCGATATCCACAAATATATTTTCTTTATCAAAACACTCCCAAACCTCAATAATATTTCCAATATAAGCTATGGAAATTACTTCGTTATTTTTCTTTGCATCAAGTGTTCTTTCAACCAAAACGTCAATATTATCAATTAAAACATCAACCCAACCTTGTAAGTATCTTTTAGAAGCAGCTTTTTTGTTGATCTCAGCACAAATAGTAATGCATCCTGCAATATTTCCTGCTTTCGGCTGAGCTCCGCTCATGCCACCTAAACCAGATGTTAAAAATATTTTGCCATTTGGACTCTCTCCTTTTTTTAATATTTTTCTAAACGCATTCATTACAGTGATAGTAGTACCGTGAACAATTCCCTGAGGACCTATATACATAAATGAACCTGCTGTCATTTGACCATATTGAGTAACTCCTAAAGCATTAAATTTTTCCCAATCGTTTGGTTTGGAATAGTTAGGAATCATCATTCCATTTGTTATGACCACTCTTGGAGCATTTTTTGACGATGGAAATAAACCCATTGGATGACCAGAATATAGATGCAAAGTCTGTTCATCTGACATAACTGCTAAATACTTCATGACTAAAAGATACTGAGCCCAGTTCTGAAAAACAGCACCATTACCCCCATAAGTAATTAATTCCTCTGGGTGTTGGGCAACTTCAGCGTTCAGATTATTTTGTATCATCATCATAATTGCAGCAGCTTCTAATGTTTTGGCAGGGTATTCTGAAATTGGTCTAGCGTAAATTTTATATTTGGGTTTGAACCGATACATATAAATTCTTCCAAATTCATTTAATTCTTTGGCAAATTCAACTGCCAACTCTTGATGCCATTCTTTTGGAAAATAACGCAAGGAATTTTTAATAGCTAATTTTTTTTCCTTAATGGATAAAATCTCCATTCTTTTAGGAGCTCTGTTAATTTCTACTGACAATGATATTTTTGGAGGCAAGAATTTAGGTATCCCCTGTAATATTTGATCTTTAAATATCATACTTTAAACTTTTTGTTCTCAACCATATCAATTATTTTATTAATATCATCTTTAAGAAGGCGATCATCTTCAAGTTTTTTAACTTTTTCCCTAATAATAGCATGATTTTGTTCTATGATTTTCGAAAAAGTATTAGGTCTTCTAAATTCTAAAGCTTGAGCTGCATACATTAATTCAATGGCCAATATTTTTTCTAAATTTTTTAAAATTTGATTAAACTGACGGCTAGAAATACTACCCATAGAAACGTGATCCTCTTGTCCCAAAGATGTTGGGATACTATCGGATGACGGAGGGAAACATAAAGATTTATTTTCTGAAACTAAGGCTGCCGTTGTGTATTGCGGAATCATGAATCCAGAATTTAACCCTCCATTATTTGTTAATAATCTAGGCAATCCATATTTGCCTTCTAACAACAAATAACATCGTCTGTCTGAAATATTTCCTAGTTCTGAAACTGCAATGGAGCAATAATCTATTGCCATTGCTAATAGCTGACCATGAAAATTACCGCCTGAAATAGCTTCGCTTTCACTTAAAATAATGGGATTATCTGTAACTGAATTCATTTCTATCTCGGCCAATTCTAAAAGATGAGAATATGCATTTCTAGATGCGCCGTGCACTTGAGGAATACAGCGCATTGAATAAGGATCCTGTACGCGTTCGCAATTTTCGTGAGAAAACATGTTTTGAGAGTTTTTGAACAAGTTTCTCATTCTTTCGGCTACTATTATACTTCCTTCAAAGGGTCTTATTTCATGTAATTCTTTTTTAAATGGAGACGAACTGCCATTGTAACCTTCAATACTCATAGCTCCACAAACATCAGCTAAATCTAGTAAGTATTCCATTTTTTTTAGGCCGCTTATAACGTGTGAAAGGATAAATTGAGTTCCATTTATTAGTCCTAAACCTTCTTTAGCTTCTAGTTGAATGATGTCTAATTGGTGGCTTTTTAAAACTTTTTTGGCTGAAATAATTTTATTATCTATCCAAAATTCACCTTCACCAATTATTGGCAAGAATAAATGAGATAAAGGAGCTAGATCGCCCGAAGCGCCAACCGAACCTTGTATTGGGACTGTTGGAATTAAATCATTTTTAATAAAATAAATAATCCGTTTAATTAATGATAATCGAACTCCGGAAAATCCTTGACAAAGTGCTTGCACTTTACATATCAACATGATCTTAGAAAGTTGTTTGTCAATGTTTTTGCCAACTCCTACGGCATGTGTTAACAACAAATTTTTTTGTAAATCATTAGTTTCTGTAGAACTAATTTGTACATCACATAATGGACCAAAACCAGTATTAATTCCATAAACTGCTTTTCTTTTACTTACGATTTTTTCTACTTTTTTTCTACTTTTTTCTATCTTTTGAATTGCTTCAAAAGTTAATTCTCCGTGTATTTTTCCATCAGCTAAAGCAATAATTTTATTTATTGTTAATTTATCTATTCCGTATTTAAATATCATCTTTTTCAAGTATGCGATTTATTAACTAAGTTATTATTATTTTTTGAAGAAAACGGATTCGCCTATTTAGCTTTAACTGTGTTATCTTACTATTAAATTAGTAAAAATTAATTTTAGTTTTTTTCGAAATATCCTTTTTCGAAATTTTTTACAACTTGATCCCATTTGAAGTATTGACCATGCATTGTTATATATACACCAGCTTTTAAAGTTTGAACATATGATAAAGCACACCCTAGATTAAAAAACCCATCAGAGGAGCTTCCAAAGGCATAAGGGATCATTGCTCCTGTTAAAATTATAGTCTTAGTAATTTGTTCTTTGGCAATAGCTTTTGCAGTTTTTACCATAGTATCAGTGCCATGGGTAATTAAAATTTTATCTGATTTACACCCTTTGCAGCTTGCTATTATTGAATTAACGTGTGATAAATCCATTTCTAAGCTATCTATCATCATTAAAGTTTCAACTTTAACTTTTAAACGACAGTGACTTCTTTTAAGCATCTCTGGTAAATGAGTTTTTTCAAAATATAAATTACCATTTTTATAATTATAGCTTTTATCAAAAGTTCCACCAGTTATAAAAATTTGAATAGAGTCCCTCATTTTTTAATTTATTTCTTTGGCAATCAGCATATAAATAGGAAAATGATCACTAAATCCACCCAAAAATCTTCCTCCTGCAAAACTTCTAAATGGATATCCTTCATACTTACCATCTTGATTAATCAGATATTTTTTATTAAAAACCCCTGCTTTTAAAAAAAAGTGCCCTGAATTGTTTAAAAGTTGACTTGAAATCATAAACTGATCAAGCATATCCCATTTTCCTCTATAATTATAGCTTCCAAATCCTTTCTTATATAGTTTTTCTGTTGGATTAAAAAGCTCATTATTTTTAACTTTTGACTTATTACCGTTAGTTTTTAGAATAGGTTTGATACTCTTGTCTGTTGGGTTGTCGTTAAAGTCACCCATATTTATAATTTTAGACTTTGGGTCTGTTATTAAAATAGAATCAATTATTTTTTTATTTAATTGACTAGCTAATATTCTTCCTTTTTCACTTCTCATTCTTCCTCCAGAACGAGATGGCCAATGATTAACAATGAAATGAATTAGTTCATTGTCTAAATAGCCTGAAACCAATAAATGATCTCTTGTAAAATCAGTTTCTCCATTATCTCTTTTTAAGTATAGTGAGTATGCTTTTGTAAATATTGGTGTAAACCTATTTGTTTTGAAAAGTAAACCTACATCAACCCCTCTTTCGTCAGGAGAATCAAAATGAGCAATACCATATCCTTCATTTTTTAATTCTTCATTATTAATTAAATCTATTAATACTTTTTTGTTTTCGATTTCACAAAGGCCAATTATTGAGGGAGAGGTTCCTACAATATCTTTTCCGATTTCTGATAATACTCTTGCTATGTTTTTTGATTTTTGGAGGTAAATATCTTCGGTCCATTTATCTCTTCCCTCAGGGGTTCTATCGTCATCAAAAGTTTTAGGATCATCAATTGTGTCAAATAAATTTTCAACATTGTAAAAGGCAATTGTATTAACACTATATTTTTTAGATGGATCAATTTGAGACCAACCTACAAATGATATCAATGAAATTAAAACAATAATAAATCTGTTCATATATTTATTTTGAATTTAAAATTACAAACATTTAATTTATAAATGTATGTTATAAAAATAAACTAACTTTAAGTAAAATATATTTCAAAATGTTAAAATTAAACTGTAATTGCTCATGCGATAGTTGTAAAAATGGTAACTGTTCAGGATGTACTTGTGAAACTTGTACGTGCGAAAATTGTTGTTAATTTTTATGTTTTATACTTTATAATTAGTTTTGCTACTAATTTATTGTAAATGAAAAATACTATCGTAAAACTTGTAAGAATAGGACTTAGAATACACTCTCTATTTCATTTATTAGAATTTATTTCGGCTTTGTATGAGAAGGCATATATAACAGCAACAATAGCATTTATTGCTATGTTTTTGGAACTTATAGCTAGTTTTTTACTTCCAAAAGAGCATATCCATATAAAACCATTCATTTCTGATGTTCACGAATCTTGTGACAAACATTAAACATTCTTTTTAGTATGTTTAATATTTTTATAAATTAGTATTTATAACTTTAAAATACATTTTTATGAAAAAAATTAACTTATTAATTGCACTTTTATTTTCTGTAATAACATATTCTCAAGTGATCACCTACACATCCGTAAGACTTGAAGAAGGACAGCACGAAGCATATTTAGATTTAGAAAAATTTTGGTCAAAAATACATGAGCAAGCTATTGAAGACGATTTAGAAACTGGATGGTTAATTTTTGAAGTAGTTCCAGTTGAAGGTGACGAGAATGCTGATAATCAGCCTGATTTTTTAATCATGAATTTTTATCAAGATACAGTTCAAATGAATAAAGAAGTCGATTTTTATAAATTAGGCAGAAATGTTTACAGTAAGTTATCAAAGAAAAAATTCGATAAAATTTGGGAAGGAGGTCCTTATGGAACAAGAAATTTTTATCAACTAGAAAGATTAGACAACACAACTTGGCTTTTTGGAGATCTTGAAATTGGAACGATGCTAACTTTAAACGCATTTAAACAAACAGATGAAAATTATGAGCAATACGAAATGGATTTTTATAAAAAATGGCATAACAAACGTATTTTGAATGGATCTAGAAAGTGGTGGGAATTAAATAGAGTTTTGTCTTCTAGTAAAAATGGAAATAAAGAAATTACTCACGTTACTTTAGATATGATGGGGAAAGAATTATCAGAATCAGAGCGAGAAGAATTTTGGAAAGAAGTTACTTTTACAGACAGGATGATGTGGAGTAATGGAGCCAACACTAGAGAAATGATTAATCAGGTAAATCTGAAATTGGTTATGTATAGATTCAAATAAGTTTTAAATTATCAAATTTTAAATACAAAAAGCCTGCTTGTGTAACAAGCAGGCTTTTTAATTTTTGGTTAATAATCTATGATTATTTTCCTTTTACAAATGGTAAACCAGTTTTTGGACTTTCAACAACTTGCTTTCCAGCAGGTAAGTCACATGCTTCTGGTCTTTCGTCTTTAGCGAAATAGTAGATAGTTTGATTTCTACCTCCTTTTAATTCTACATCTTTTGAATGTAAAAAGTAAGATTTTCCTTTACTGTTTGTGTGTTTGTATCCCATTGTATTGGTTTTTAGTTAAACATTAATTTATACTAATCTATAAAAAAATATTCTTATCTGGAAGAATATTTCTTCCTCTGGAAAATAAATTTGTTAATTACTTTTTTTTACTTTTTAATTTTGTGTTTTTAAAGCTTAAAATTTAAAAGAATATTTTAAACGTAAATATTTAGTTAAAATGCTTATAATCAATTATTTAATATTAAAATTAATTTAAAAATTTAATTTTTAAAAATTTGATTTTTGCTGAGGAGTTCCAGAGAAGAAAAAATATTATTTTTTTGAAAACTGTTGACAACTATTAGTTTTAATTATATATTTTTGAGTAAAATCAGATAAAAAACCGTCTATTTAACCTATAATTCTATGTTTCCTAAGACCTACGTATTGCGTCTCTTTTCAATATTATTTTTATTCATTTCAATAAATTCTTTTTCACAAGAGAATTCGGAAAAATACGTTAGAGATGTTGCTAACTCTATTATTAATGATTCTAAATCATGTGTTTTTACCACTCTCGATTTAAACAATAATCCAGTTTCTAGGCTAATGGATCCTCATGTTTATAACAATGATTTTGAAATTTATTTAATCACCAATCCTAAATCTAGAAAAGTTTCTCATTTATTAAATAATGATCGGATTTCATTAAATTTTATTTCTAAAGATGCAGACAGCTACGTTTCTATCAATGGTACAGCTGTGCTTATAAATGAACTAAGTCAAAAAAATAAGTACTGGAAAAGCAGCTGGACGCCTTACTATAAAGACTTGGAAAATGATTGTGTTCTTATAAAAATTAATATTAAATCTTTAGAGATAGTAAGTTCTTTAAGTGATATTTCAAGCGATCCTATTACTTGGGAACCAATGACAATAATTTTTTAGATTTAACTTTTTATTGTTATTTCTATTATTGTATCTATCTCATTCAACTGGCTTTGATCTAAATTAATTGTAAGAACTGAATTTCGGAATTTATAATCAGCTTTTAAGTTTGTATTATAATATGTAACCTTTTTTATTTTTTCTTTTAAATTGGTTATTTCTAATTGTTTCTCTTTAAAATCTAGTAAGTGTAGATAAATTTTATTTAATTTTCTTGTAGATACTAATTCCTCAGTTGGATTTATTGGGCCTTTTCTTGTTTCATAAATTGTTTCTCCATTTTTACTTACCCATTCTCCAATTTTTTCTAATGATTTAATATGTTCTTCTTGAATTTCACCGTTTGGCATGGGGCCAACATTTAAAAGAAGGTTACTTCCGTATCCTGCTGCTTTTATTAAATATTGAATTAATTCCTTATTTGATTTGTGTTTTCTGTCTTTTAAATTAAATCCCCATGAACCATTAATTGTTTCGCAAACTTCTAATGGAAGAGCTCCGATATCATCTTTAGAGGTTGCGAAATCTTTTGTGCCTTTACCTGGAAGATCTTTTTCGAACATTTGAAAATCTTCTCCTTCATTTGGGGCCAAATGATGGTTGCTTCCAATTAATGCTTTTGGTTGAAGCTGATGAATTAAATCATAAACTTCTTTTAATTTGAAATCAACTTTAATTTTTCCAAACCTTTTTCCATCCCATTCATGTTGATCCCATTGGCCGTCAAACCAAATTCCTCCAATTTCACCATAATTTGTCAATAGTTCTGTAAGCTGAGCTTTCATAAAATCAATATAATCTTCCCATTTACCCTCACCTCTTCCATCAATTCCAGTTCCAGTTCTTCCTCTTGGGAAATAATCATCTCTATTCCAGTCAAGTTGTGAGTAATAAAAGAAAAGTTTGATATTATGTTTTCTACATGCATTGGCTAACATTTTTAAGACATCTTTACCGTAAGGTGTTTTTTTAACAATATTATAATCAGATGCTTTTGAATCAAACATTGAGAACCCATCGTGATGCCTACTTGTAATGGTTATGTATTTCATTCCAGCATTTTTAGCCATTAACACCCATTTCTCTGCATCGTATTTTGTAGGATTAAAAAATTTGGGTAGTTTTTCATATTCTTTAATTGAAATATTTTGATTGTTCATTACCCATTCTCCATCACCAAGGACACTATACACTCCCCAATGAACGAAAAGTCCAAATTTTGCATCTTGAAACCATCTTCTAGCTTCTAAGTTTTCCTTTGTAGGTTGGTACTGTGCATTACTAAATAAGCCAGTAAAAACTATAATAATTAACAAATATTTTTTCATGATATAACAGTTAATTGTATATTTAATTTAATATGAAAATACTAAAATGGTTCTTGTTTGCGATCTTTTCAATACTCTCAATTATAAGTTTAGTTGTAGTTTATTTAATGTATACTAATTTATCTTTCATTGATTACCCTTACGTAATATCGGCTATTATTTCAGCTATAGTTGCGATAATGGCCTATAGCTATAAAGTAAAATAAACTTAGTAAATTACATTTTGGATATCTTTCCAAGTTACTAATTTAATATTATTGTCTTTTAATGCCAGTTTGAAGTTTTCACTAGACACTACGTCCATATCTAAGCTTCTCCATTTACTGCCATAATTAGGGTGCTCAACAGTAATTTGTTGCATTTCCTTATCGTCATAACCTAAATGAACTATGATTTCGCTAAGCCCTGGTTTTAGATTCTCAATTATATTTACATAATAAGTGTTCCAATCTTTAAATTCTAAGCTAGGAAGCGCCATGTGAAAATTTTCAACTATCACTACATTTTCAGGTTTAGGAAAATTTTTGTCAAAGTGTACAGCAACATCTCTGGGGACAAAAACTGGAAGCTGGTTTTCTTCTCCTAACTCTAAATAAGTCTTAAAAATATTTTGATCAAAGAATAAGGCTCCTTCGTGGCTATCAATATGAGTTGGTTTAATTCCAATCGATTTTGCCAAATCAATTTGAGCTTGTAATTCCTTTTTTAAATCTTTAGGGGAAGCATTTAAGGTGAACTTTTTTTTATTTTCAAAAAGATTACCATTTTTATCAATCATTGTTGGAATTAAATTTGAATTAGTAACTCCATCCCATTTGTAATCTCTCCATTCACTGGTTACTGTTAAATGAAGTCCTAAATCAATTTCTGGATTATTAATAGCAAATTCACCAACATCATTTATAAAATCACACGGCATCATAACACTACCTGAGTTAACCAATCCTTCTTTAAGAGCTTTAAAACTGGCCTGGTTTACTGACTTAGACAATCCAAGGTCATCTGCGTGAAGAATTAATAATTTGTCTGTTTTTAGGTAGCCTAGTTTTTCAGCTAGATTTTCATATTGAGTATAATTAGTTTTACCTAATATAAATTTATACGCAACTTTTGGATTATAAATAGGGATCTCATTTAACTCAAAATATATAAAAATTGTAAGAACAAGAGCTGTAAACGCGATGATGCTCCATTTTATAATTTTCAAAATGTATTTTAAAATTCTCAAAATATCTAATTTTTAGTTCCAGGCAAGTTTACAGGCTCTATTTGTTTCCAATTGAATTCTGCTTTTACTTGTTTAGGATATATTTCATCCAAATTATTAGCATTGTACAATCTTCCATCTTTCATTACCATATTCACTGAATTGGAATTTCTTATGTTATCAAGAGGGTTTTTATCCAAAACAACCAAATCTGCTAATTTCCCTTTTTCAATACTCCCTAAATCTTTTTCAAGACCTATCGCTTCAGCCCCTATAATTGTAGCTACTCTTAGTGCATCATGTAAACCAAGTCCTCCAGCTTGCATACTCCAAAGCTCCCAGTGGTAACCAAGGCCTTGTAGTTGTCCGTGAGAACCAACACCAACAATTCCACCTTTTTCTACTAAATCTTTTATAAATTTTCCTTGTTCTTCAAAAACATATTCGTCTTTATGAAACCAACCGTCATTTCTTCTTCTTGACTTTGCGTCTAAATGTGCTTTTGGAGTAAAGTAGTTTAATTTTTTATCTCCTTGTACGTCTTCTGTGGCGTAGTAATAATTTTCAGCCCATGGGCCACCATAAGAGACCAATAATGTTGGTGTGTAGGCCATTTTTGATTTAGCCATAACTTCAATTAAATCATTATACACTGGATAAATAGGAATATTGTGTTCTTGACCAGGATATCCATCTAGCATTTGATTTATGTTTAATTTAACATGCAACGCTCCTTCTGTAGTTGGCATAAGCTTTTGCTCTTTAGCAGCCATCAATATCCATTGTCGATGCTTTCTATTACCCGTTCTATACATTTTAATGGTCTTAGTATTATAGTACTTTGAATACTGTTTAAGCACATCTTTTGTTTGCTCTAAACTCTTTAAATTATAACCCCAAAAACCAACACCAGGCCCAGTTGAATAAATCCTTGGACCATGCATTAAACCAGCATCAACCATATCTGCATAAGATAACACATCAGTAGTACCAGTTTGCGGATCTCTAACTGTGGTTACTCCATATGCTAGATTAGCTGCAAATGACCACGTCTCTGCTTTGTGAATATTTCTAGAAACTCTAACATGGGCATGAGTATCAACAAAACCAGGAACAATTGTTTTTCCACTTAAATCAATAGTTTTAACACCAGCCCACTCAGTTTCTTTCATTTGAACTTTATCAGTTTCTCCAACTTCAACAATTCTATTGTCTTTAATTAATATTTCACCTTTTTCAATAATTTCTTTACCATTCATTGTTATAATTCTGGCATTTTTCAAAAGAACTAATCCTTCAACTTTATTTTTGTCTATATAGGTTTTAATTTCTATTTCTGCGGCTTGATAAAACTTTTCTTTTTCATTACTTTTTGATTCTTTTTCATTGCTGTTTTTTTTATCAATTAAGATTCTTTGTTCATCTGCTTTAGCAATAGGAATGTTATAATTAAAAAGCGATTTTCCTAAAGCAAAATAAACATTATCTCCATTAGCTCCCCATGATGCAAATTCACCTCCAAACTTTGTTAGTTTTCTTGCTGGAAAACTTGAATTTTTTAAATTAGAAACATTAATTGTTAAATCTTTTAAACCCGAATAAGGAATAGTAACAACATAAACATCGTTATTAATCACAGCTAAAGCTTCTTCTTTTTTAGGCGATTTTATTATGTATGTTGCTGGAGAAGGTGGGGATTTTCTTCCTGGAGTTCCATAAACTGAAATCCCAGTAATTTTTAAAATCTTTTTTTCATCTGTTCCGTCCCATCTTATTGAGCTTAATCCATTACTTCGACTAGATAAAAATATTCTTTCAGAGCTTTTGATAAAATGAGGGTTTGATCTTCCTTTTGTTTTATCAATAAAATTATTTTTACCTCCACCTGCTTCAATCCACATTAATTTTGAGTCTACACCCAAAGAACCATAATTGTCAAAATCATTTTCTGAAGCTTTTATAAAAACTATTCTATCTCCAATATTGTTCCAAGTTGGGAAAGAATAAACCCCATTTTCATTAGAAAGCCTTTGAGCTTTATTTTTATTATTAATGGACGCCTTGAATAGTGCTCCGCCATCTTTTTCATCCCAAGTAACAAAAGCAATTTCATCTCCCTTAGGACTCCAAACTGGCATACCTTCTCCATAATTTAAAGAAGTTAATCTTTGAGGTTCACCGTGTGGAAGATTTTTTACATAAATTTTACCAAATGAGGTATATGCTAATTTAGAACCATCTGGAGATACTTTTGGATCTCTAATTTGATTAGAAAGTATTTGATCGGTATCTAAAATGGGATAGTTAAATTTTAACTGAGGACCTAAATCAATTTCTTCAGAAACTTTAAATGGAATATTAATAGCATCTCCTCCATCAATAGGAAGTTTATTTATTTTTCCCCCATAAGATGCAATTAAAAATTTACTATCTGGTGTAAAACTCATTACAGGAATTGACCCTAAAGTGTTTTGTGATTCTATATCGTCTTTTTGAACTGGATAAGCTAACCATTTTTCTTTTCCAGAATTTAAATCTCTAGCTATTAAACCAGTCTTATCATTCCATCTTGACCCATAAACTAACCAATTTCCGTCATTCGATAAGGTTGGAGAAAAAGCAGAACCATATCTGTTAACAATATTTTCTATTGTTCCAGTGTCTCTGTCATACCTAGCTACCGACATTTGAGGAAATTTTGCGTTGTATTGCCATGCTCCGGATTTTCT
>CBFHJJ010000009.1:0-47918 GCA_965655865.1 Flavobacteriaceae bacterium
ATAACTCTTATAGATATTTTAGTAGCACATAAAAAATAATTAATATGAATTATCAAAAACTAACTAACTACTTAGTAGTAGTTCTTGGACTTTTAGGACTTGGATTTCTGTTAGCTATTCTCTTTCAAGGAGATGATACTATTGAAATGAATGCTTTACAAGGTGATTTTGGAAGTGTTTCTTATATTATATATTTAGCTCAAGTTGTTTTAGCAATTACTGTTCTTCTTTCACTTGGTTTTTCTTTGAAAAATTTAGCTTCAGATAAACAAAAAATGATAGGGTCATTAAAAGCAATTGGAGCGTTTCTAGTTGTTTTAGTAGTAGCTTATCTTTTTTCATCTGGTGAAGAAACTCCATTACAAGATGGAGAGTTTCTTTCTGCTTCTGGTGCAAGATGGGTAGAGACAGGTATTCGTATGTTTTACTTTTTAACAGTTATTGCAGTTGGTGCTATGGGGTTTGGTTCTGTTAGAAAATTAATAAAAAAATAAAATGGCAAGAAAATCACCCGAAGTTAATGCTGGATCGATGGCTGATATTGCTTTCTTGCTACTAATCTTTTTTTTAGTAACAACTACAATTGAAACTGATTCAGGTATTAACAGAAAACTTCCTCCAATGGATGAGATCATTGATCCTCCAGTAATTAAAGAGAGAAACATATTTACAGTTGTTGTAAATAAGAACAATATGATTTTAGTTGAGGAAAAATTAATGGATTTATCTGATGTTAGAAGTTCAGCTGTCAAATTTTTAGATAATGGTGGTGGTATTGGTGAGGAAGAGTGTTCATACTGTGAAGGCGAAAAGGACAGATCATCCTCTGATAATCCTGAAAAAGCTATTATTTCTTTAAAAAACGATAGAGAGACTGATTATAAAGTTTATATATCAGTTCAAAATGAACTTGTTGCAGCTTATAATGAGTTAAGAGATAGAGAATTTACAAAGAAATTTCCAAACGATAGAATGACCTTTGTTGAGGCTAATAAGATGTATTCTGATCCTAGAACAAGTGTTAAGGTAAAAACAAGTCTTAAGCCAAAACTTGATGAAATTAAAAAAATGTTCCCTCAAAAATTATCTGAGGCTGAACCTAATAAAAAGTAAGTAAATATGTCAAAGTTTAAAAAGAAAAAAGGAGGAGAGTTACCTGCGATTTCTACAGCATCACTTCCTGATATTGTATTTATGCTTTTGTTTTTCTTTATGGTAGCTACTGTAATGAGAGATAATACATTAATGGTTGATAATAAACTTCCGGCTGCTGATCAAGTTCAAAAACTTGATAAAAAGGATCGTGTTATATACATCTATGCTGGTAAACCGAGTTCCAGATATAAAACTAAATATGGAAATCAAGCTAAAATTCAATTGAACGATAAGTTTTCTGTTGTTTCTGACGTAGGAGCTTATATTCTTGCTGAAAGAGCCACAAAACGTGAAGAACTTCAAAATGTATTAACAACTGCTTTAAAAGTAGATGGTGAAACGAACATGGGGCTTATTTCAGATATAAAACAAGAATTGAGAAAGGTTAATGCGCTTAAAATTAATTACACAACCAGAATAGGTAATTATACTCAAAACAATTAATCTTTATCTTTTTACAAATTTTAAAAAAGCATCCTTTCAGGGTGCTTTTTTTATTTATAATAAGTTAAATTTGAGCTTATGAGGTTTTTAGTTTCGTTATTATTGTTAATTAGCTTTTCTACAAGTTTTTCTCAGAAAAATGATATTGATAATAAGTACTTAGAAGATCAATTCTATTTAGGATTGTATTACAGTACTCTTAATAGCTCTCCAGAAAATTTTAATCAAAATAAATTTTCAAGCACTCTAAATTTTGGATTTATAAGGGATTTACCTTTGAACAAAGAAAGAAACTTTGGTGTTGGTATAGGGGCAGGACTGTCTTTAAGCTCCTCTAGTAGTAACTTAAAACTTAATGCGTTAAATGATGTGATTAGTGGAGAAATAGTCAGTGGTGAAGATTTTACTAAAAATAAGTGGAACACTTCTAGTATTGAAATTCCTTTTGAGATTAGATGGCGTACCTCAACACCAACAAATTATAAATTTTGGAGAGTTTATGCAGGTATTAAAACCAGCTATTTAATTGGTAGTAAATATAAATTTGAATCACTTAATAATAATTACTCTCTTCAAGATCTTCCCTTTAGAAAAACACAATCTGGAATAACTGTAAACGCTGGTAACAATACTTGGAATTTGGGACTCTATATGGGTTTAAATCCAATTTTCAATGAAGAATTTGGTCAAAATAACCCTAAGTTGAAAAATTTAAAAGAGTTTAAGCTTGGGCTAATATTTTATATTTTATAATTTTACCCTAAAGAATTTATATATTCCTCAAGTAATGGTTATAAAATCTTATAGTTTTACAATTTTATTTATATTTACAGGATTATATAAATACAAAACAACCAATAAAAATTAAAAACAAACTTTATTATGAAAAGAATTTTGTCAATGATTGCTGTACTATTTAGTACAATTATTTTTGCTCAAACGACCGTAACAGGATCCGTTACTGACGAAAATAACAATCCAATTCCTGGTGCTAATGTTGTTGCTGGTGCTACAACAGGTACAGTTGCTGATTTTGATGGTAATTTTTCACTTTCTGTGGATCAAATGCCTCCATTTTCAATCACTGTTTCCAGTGTTGGTTTTGACTCTGTTACATTAAATGTTTCAGCATCAAACTTAAATTTCAATGTTCAATTAACGGAATCTCAAAATTTACTTGATGAGATCGTTGTTTCAGCTTCAAGAATAGCTGAGAGATTATTTGAATCTCCTGTAACAATTGAAAAATTTGACTATAAAGATATTGCTCAATCTACTGGAGCTGATTTTTACAGTAGTTTAGAAGGACTTAAAGGAGTTCAAATTAACTCTGGAGGGTTATTTCTTCAACAAGTTAATACTAGAGGTTTCTCAACTATTTATAATAATGGTTTTGTTCAATTAGTTGATGGAATGAACAATGAAGCTCCTGGTTTAGGTTTTTCAGCGGGTAACTTACTTGGTATACATGAACTTGATATTCAAAGTGTAGAATTAATGCCTGGAGCTGCTTCAGCTTTATATGGTGCAAATGCTACTAAAGGTATCTTATTTATGAATAGTAAAAATCCATTTGATTTTCAAGGAGTAAGTGCTACATACAAGCACGGTATTACTTCTCAAGAAGCTGCTGGTGAAAATGACTATTATGATTTTGCTTTTAGAGCTGCTAATAAGTTTAGTGATAAATTCGCTGCTAAAATTACTCTTAGTTACCAAGAAGGTGAAGACTGGCATGCAGTTGATTACAGAGACATAAACCATTTAGATGGTCGTTTTATTGACGGAAGTGTTGAAGCTCAAAACCCAAGAGATTTCCCTGATTATGATGGTGTAAATGTTTATGGTGATATAGGTCAGAGATTTAATATGACTGATGTTTTTAGAGGAGTTGTGATCCCTCAGCTTGTTGCTGGAGGTTTATTATCTCCCGCTGGTGGAGCTCAGGTTAATGCTATTTTTGCAAATTTCTCACCAAATTTCTTTGGAAATTATCAGATTAATGCAAGTGGTTATAATGAAGTTGACTTAATTGATAATAAAGCATCTAGTTTTAAAACGGATATCGCTTTTCATTATAAGCCAACTGAAGACTCAGAAATTATTTTGAATTCAAAAATTGGTTCAGGTAACACTATGTTGCATGCAACTAACAGAAATATGCTTAAAAACTTTGGTCTTCAACAACACAAGATTGAATATAAAAATAGAAATTTAGGTTTAAGATTTTACCATACTGGTGAAAATTCAGGAAATACTCACGATGTATCTGCTTTAGGTGCAGTAATGACAATAGCTCAACCGGGTGGACTTACTAAATATTTTGGTGATTATTTAGGAGCTTATTTTGGTCAACTTCCTTATGCAATAGATCCAAATCCAGTTGCTGGATTAAATACTATGATTAATTACGCTTTTGCAGGGTATGATCTTAATTTTCTTCTTGGTAAAGGTGGTGATTTAGGAGTTCACGCTGCCGCTAGAAAAGCTGCTGATGCTAACATGTTAGTTCCAGGATCTGCTGCTTGGAATACTGCTTACGAAAGAGCTGTAAGTAACGGTATAGACGTATTTGCTGGTGGTGCTGGTATATTAGATACTTCGCAGTCAAATAGTTTTGAAGCTGATTATAATCTTCAAGACTTAGTAGAAGGTGTTGACATTATTGTTGGAGCTTCTTACAGAGATTATATACTAAGATCTAACGGAACACTTTTTACTGATTATACTGACCCAATTGAATTTACTGATATGGGACTTTATGCTCAAGCGCAAAAAGATATAATGGGTGGAGCTGTAAAATTAACAGGTTCTATGAGATACGATAAAAGTGAATTTTTTGAAGGAACTGTAACACCAAGAATAGGTGCACTTATTTTCCTTTCAGAAAATCAAAACCTTAGAGTTTCTTACCAAACAGGTTTCCAAAATCCAGCTGCTCAAGACCAGTACATTGGTCTTGATATAGGTCAAGCTGTATTAATGGGATCATCACCTGATAATGTTGATAGATTTAACATGAGATTAAGAGGTGCTTCTGGTAATTCGTTCAACGTTACAGGAAATCAAGTTAAAATGAATTCTTATACTGTTGCTTCAGTTCAAGCTGGTGCACCAGTTGCTGCAGGAGACTTAGGCAATGTTGGTCCTCAAAATGTTAAATCATTTGATTTAGGATACAGGGTTAACGGAAAGAAAACTGCTTTAGATATTAATGCTTACTACACTAAGTGGGATAACTTTATTTCTGCTGTTAATGTTATTACTCCGCTTTACGGAAGTGCTTCTAACATGATGGGACTTTACGCATTATCTCAAGGAGACTATAAAGTATTTAGTTACGATGCTAATACTGACGAAATTGTTAACACATACGGAGTTAGTGCAGGATTTGAAACTAATATCTTAAACACTTTTGATTTAAGCGGTACTTATTCATATAACAAAATGCAATTTGACAATCCTAACTCAGATTATGAATCTGGTTTTAACACACCTGAAAATAGAGTAGTGTTAACTCTTGGTTCAGCTAAATTAGCTGAGAATTTTTCTTTCAATGTTACTGCTAAATACCATGATAATTTTATGTGGGAGCAGTCAGGTTTTCAAGATGCAATGATTCCTGCTAGAACAACGTTTGATGCTTCAATGCTTTTTCAATTACCAAGTTTAAACTCTAGAGTTAAAATTGGTGGAACTAATTTAGGTGGAGAAGAATATTTCATGATGGCTGGTTCTGGTGCAATTGGAAGTCAATTCTATGTAGGATTTACTATAAATCCATAACAGATAATATAATGTTAATAAAAAGGCGACTTAGGTCGCCTTTTTTTATATAAAAAATTATAGAATTTAACTCATAAAATTTTATATTTGCCTCATTCAAAATTTAAATATTAAATAATGTCAAATTCTATAGGTAAAGTTTCTCAAATCATGGGGCCTGTTGTAGATGTAACTTTTGATACATCTTCAAATAATCTTCCTAAAATCTATGATTCTCTTGAAATAAAAAAACAAGACGGATCTATATTAGTTCTTGAAGTTCAATCTCACGTTGGTGAAGATATTGTTAGAACTATTTCAATGGATTCAACTGACGGATTAAAAAGAGGTGCTGAGGTTGTAGCTACGGGAAGTCCTATTCAAATGCCAATCGGTGATGATGTTTATGGTAGACTATTTAATGTAATTGGAGACTCTATTGACGGATTAGGAGATTTACCTAAAACTGGTAAAGAAGGTCTTCCTATCCACAGAGAAGCTCCTGATTTTGATCAATTATCAACTTCTACTGAAGTATTATTTACTGGTATTAAAGTAATCGATTTAATTGAGCCTTATGCTAAGGGTGGTAAAATTGGATTATTTGGTGGAGCTGGAGTTGGTAAAACTGTTTTGATTCAAGAACTAATTAACAATATCGCAAAAGGTCACGGTGGATTATCTGTTTTTGCTGGTGTTGGAGAAAGAACAAGAGAAGGAAATGATCTTCTTAGAGAAATGCTTGAATCAGGAATTATAAAATATGGTGAAGAATTTGATAAATCCATGGAAGAAGGAGGATGGGATTTAAGCAAAGTTGATAAAAAAGCAATGAAAGATTCAAAAGCAACATTTGTTTTTGGTCAAATGAACGAACCACCTGGAGCACGTGCTAGAGTTGCTTTGTCAGGTCTTACAATGGCAGAGTATTTTAGAGATGGTGCTGGTGATGGTCAAGGTAAAGATGTTTTATTTTTCGTAGATAATATTTTTAGATTTACTCAAGCTGGTTCTGAGGTGTCTGCACTACTTGGTAGAATGCCATCAGCTGTAGGGTATCAACCTACACTAGCTACAGAAATGGGTGCAATGCAAGAAAGAATTACTTCAACTAAAAACGGTTCAATTACATCTGTTCAAGCTGTATACGTTCCTGCGGATGATTTAACGGATCCTGCACCTGCAACTACTTTTGCTCACTTAGATGCAACTACAGTACTTTCAAGAAAAATTGCTGAATTAGGAATCTACCCTGCAGTTGATCCTTTAGATTCAACATCTAGAATTTTGGCTCCAGATATTATTGGAGATGATCACTATAATTGTGCTCAAAGAGTAAAAGAATTATTACAAAAATATAAAGAGCTTCAAGATATTATTGCGATTCTAGGTATGGAAGAATTATCTGAAGAAGATAAGCTTTCTGTATACAGAGCTAGAAAAGTACAAAGATTTTTATCTCAACCTTTCCACGTAGCTGAACAGTTTACAGGTATACCTGGTGTTTTAGTAGATATTAAAGACACAATTAAAGGTTTTAATATGATTATGGACGGTGAATTAGATCATCTTCCAGAAGCTGCTTTTAACCTTAAAGGAACGATTGAAGAAGCTATTGAAGCTGGAGAAAAAATGTTAGCTGAAGCTTAAAATCATAATATGCAATTAGAAATAGTAAGTCCTGAAAGTACTTTGCTTACCGCTAATGTGGATTCTGTAATAGTTCCTGGAACTGACGGGTCTTTTCAAATGTTGGATAATCACGCACCAATAGTTTCAACTTTAATTTCAGGAAAAATAAAAATATTAGGAGAAATTGAAAACTCAGATAATTTATCAGATTTATTTTCAGTTGTTAGTCCTAAAGAAATTCATCTTACAGTTAGCTCAGGTGTTGTTGAGATGAAAGAAAATAAAGTTATTATATTAACTGACTAGTTTTTGTTTTTCTTAATGCTTTTCTATGAAAAAAGTTTTTACACTTTTAATCTTTTTAATTAGCAACTTTTCTGTTTCTCAAGATCAAACTACAGATTTAGATGAAGTCGTAGTATTATCTTCGAAACTTGATTTGCCCTTTTCTAAAAATTTTAGAACTGTTAATGTTATTAGTTCAGAGGATATTAAAAATAGTCCAGTAACAAATGTTTCTGATCTTCTTCAAGAAATTACAGGAATAGATGTTAGAAGAAGGGGTGTAGGAGGTGTTCAAGGAGATCTATACATAAGAGGAGGAGGATTTGATCAAACCTTGCTTTTAGTTGATGGTATGAAAATGGATGATGCTCAAACTGGACATCACACATTAAATATGATTCTTCCACTTTATTTGATTGAAAGAGTAGAGATAATAAAAGGTCCAGCTGCTAGAATTTTTGGTCAAAATGCTTTTAATGGTGCAATCAATATAGTTACCAAAGATTTTGAAGGGGAAAAAGGTACTATTCACATGAATCTAAATGAACTTTCTTATGGTTCATTTGAACAAAAAAACATTTCATTATCAACTAAGATTACCGGAGAAAATATCAAATCTTTGATTAGTTATTCAGGAAATAGATCAGATGGGTATAGACACAATACTGATTATAAAAGAAATAATTACTTTATAAAAACATCTTTTTACACTAAAAAATCACCTATTAATATAATTACCTCTTTTAATGAAAATAAATTTGGTGCTAACGGCTTTTATGCTAGTCCTAGCGCAACAGAGCAGTATGAAGAAACTCAGGCAAGTTTATTAGGTGTAACTACAACAATAAACTCTGAAAAGCTTTCAATTACACCAAGATTATATTGGAGACGTGGTCAAGATGAATATATATACATAAGAGATAATCCTTCAGTTTACAGGAATCTACATAAAACCAATAAAGTTTCCGCTGAGCTAAGTGGTTCTTATTTTTCTGAGTCAGGTATTACAGGATTTGGTGTGGATTTGTCTACAGTAAACATTTCAAGTAATAATTTAGGTGAGCACAAACGAACAACAGTTAATCTTTTTGCTGACCATACTTTTAAACTATTTGACGAAAAGCTATTTATATCACCTGGAATCGCACTTAGTTATTTTTCAGACATGTCTTTTCATTCCTTTCCTGGGATTGATTTAGGATATAATGTGACTTCAGACTTTAAAATATACAGTAATATTGGTAAAACTTATAGAATACCAACATATACAGATTTATATTACAGTGACAGAACAACAGTTGGTAATGAAAACTTGAATCCTGAATCTGCAACTTCAACTGAATTAGGCTTAAAATATAATTCTTCTAATTTCAAGTTCTCAGCTGCATTATTTAATAGAAATGCAAAAAATATAATAGATTATGTTAAGACAAGTGAGGACGACTTGTGGAAAGCAGAAAACATAGGATCTTTAACAACAAAAGGGTTCGAATTTGATATATCATACAGTTTTAAAAGTACTTATAGCTTGTCAAACGTTAATTCAATTAGTTTAGGATATACTAATATTAATGATGATAATTATGTAAGTGATATTAATTTTTCCAGGTATTCTCTTAATTCACTAAAACATCATTTAATATCTAAACTTAATCTAAGCTATTTAAAGAATATTAATCATTCAATTGTGTATAAATATGCTGAACGATCTGACAAGTCTAATTACTCTGTCTTAGATTCAAAAATCATGTATAAAAAAGGATTATATATTTATATAAATAACATTTTGGATGAAATTTACTCCGAAACTAATCTGGTACCAATGCCAGGAAGAAGTTTCTTAGTCGGCTTTAATATTGGAATAGACTAATTCCCCTGATAAATAAGTTTTTAACACTTTAGTATTTGGTGTTTTGCTTGTTTCGACCTTCATTATGTCTCTGTCAATAATAATAAAATCTGCAAACTTCCCCTTTTCAATACTTCCCTTTTCTTTTTCTTCAAAATTTAAGTAAGCTGCCCAAATGGTCATCCCTTTAAGAGTTTCTTCTCTGGAAAGTGCATTTGAAAACTCAAATCCACCTTTAGGGTAATTATCTAAATCTTTTCTTGCTGTAGCTGCGTAAAAGGTATGGAACGGATTAACCTTTTCAACTGGAAAATCTGTTCCAAGTCCAATAACTTTTGATCTTTCTAATAAATCTTTATAAGCGTATGCACCTTTTATTCTTTTTGGTCCAACCCTGTCTTCAGCCCAATACATATCGCTAGTAGCGTGAGTAGGTTGAACTGAGGGTAATATTTTTTCGTTGTAACCATCTAAATCATTTCGATCTATAATTTGGGAATGTTCTATTCGCCATCTCGGATCTGTTTTATTTTCAAGAACTTTAGAATAAGTTTTAATCAAAATATTTATTGTCGAATCTCCAATTGCATGGGTATTCATTTGAAAGTTAGCTTCAGATAATTTTTTAGCTAAAAACTTAATACTTTCAACATCAGTTACAAGTTTTCCGTAATTATGATTGTCGTCAGAGTAAGGCTCTTTTAAAGTTGCACCTCTTGATCCTAATGCCCCGTCTCCGTAAACTTTTACCGATCTCACGTTAAGTGAATTGGTTTTAATAGGACCATTTTTCAAAAAGTAATTTACATCATTTTCCATGTTACTGATCATTGCATAAATACGCATCTTTAACTTATTCTGTTTTTGTAAACTGTCTATAAGTAGAATAACTTCTTTGGAAAGACCTGCATCATCAACAGTTGTTAAACCATGTTTAAAACAAATTTCTTGGGCGCTTAAAAGGGCCTTTATTTTATCATCCAAGGAAACTTTTCCAAAGGCCCTATCAATTAATGACATCGGTCCATCGATTAAAACTCCGGATAATTTTTCATTTTCAATTATTATTGTACCATTATTTACTTTGGTATTAATATCAATTTCGGCTATTTCTAATGCCTTTTGATTCACTAAATAAGCATGACCATCAATTCTTTCTAAAATTACAGGTGTGTTTGGGTATAATAAATCCAATTTTGTTTTATTAGGAAATTCTTTTATTTTCCAATCGTTTTGATCCCAGCCTCTTCCTCTAATTATGTTTTCATTGTCTTTTAATGAAATTTTTTCTAAAATTTCATTAAAAGAATTAGTGCCGGTTAAATCAATTACGCTTTGATTTAATCCAAGTCCATAAAAGTGACAATGAGCATCAATTAACCCTGGTAAAACAGTGGATTCGTTTAGATTTATTTTTTCCTTTGTATTATATTTAGAAAGGATTTTATCG
This sequence comes from Flavobacteriaceae bacterium, assembly GCA_965655865.1. Taxonomy (GTDB): domain Bacteria; phylum Bacteroidota; class Bacteroidia; order Flavobacteriales; family Flavobacteriaceae; genus MAG-121220-bin8. The sequence goes on from CBFHJJ010000009.1 coordinate 10,581, forward strand.
TCTCCAACATCAACGAATATTCCATCTTTTACAGCAAATGCACTCGCTTTATCGAAATCATTGTTTACTGTATAGACATTCCCGTTAAAAGCAATATAGTCAACGGACTTTTTGCAACTTTGTAGTACGAAAGTCAGTACTACTAAAATTATGATTAGGTTATTTAATTTGATTGATTTTTTCATAAATTAAATTTGTTTCCCATCCTCTGTATAATAAGAATGAGAGAATTTTTTTCTTTTTATTAATCAGGCTTAAGTGATCTAAAGATGCTAATTTTTTATTAAATAAGTACTCTAGTTTATTTCTGTAATCTTCCTCGTCAATTTCTTTTAATCCCTCTTTTATGTTGTAACTAGAAACATTTTTACTTTTTAGTTCTAATACAATTTTTCTTTTTCCCCAGTTTTTTATTTTAAATTTTCCTCTCACAAAACTTTTACTAAACCTAGTTTCATTTAAATAATTTTCATTGATTAATTTGATAATGATTTGTTCTTTAACCTCAGGAATTACATCAAATGTTTTTATTTTCTTTTCAACCTCATTATGGCATCTGTCTTGGTATGAGCAATATTGCTTTAATTTAAATTCAATTTCATCCACGGTAAAATTTCCACTTTTCATTCTTTTAAATTAGTTCATTTTTGGGCAAAAAAAAAGCGGCTATTTAGCCGCTTTTTTATGCATTTATGATTTTACCTTCCTTGTTAAAGAATCTAAAATGTAAATAGGTGTAGGCATCTCTTGGAACAATTGTTACCCATCTTTTATGTTTAATATACCACTTCATTCTTAGTGAAGGATAATCGCTTTTTAAGTAAGCTGCAACAAATGGGTGAACATGTAAAAAAATCTTTACGTTATTGTATTTTTTGCTTGAAAAAACTTTTTCAAGTTTATCATAAATTTTATCTATTAATACTATTGGAGCTTCAACTGTTCCATTTTGATTTGGATTAGCTTCAATTGTCTTAATCTCCATTTCTGATCTAACTCTTTGTCTGGTCATTTGAATTAAGCCAATTTTACTTGGAGGTAAAATTTTATGCTTAGCTCTGTCGGATTCCATTTCTTTTTTGAAATGATCAAAAAGAGTTTTTCTATTTTCAGGAGTCATTAAATCTATGAAATCAATAACTATGATTCCTCCCATATCTCTAAGTCTTAATTGCCTTGCTATTTCTGTAGCTGCAACTAAATTTACTTCAAGGGCAGAATCTTCTTGATTTTTTGACTTTGTTAATCGATTTCCACTGTTAACATCAATAACATGTAACGCCTCGGTATGTTCTATGATTAGGTAAGCACCTTTACTCATTGTAACGGTTCTTCCAAATGCAGTTTTTATTTGGCGTTCAATTCCGTATTCTTCAAAGATTGGATTGTGTGATTTATGAAGTTTTACAATGGATTGTTTTTTTGGAGCAATTTGCTTCAAATAATCTTTAATCTCAGAGTACATAGATTTTTGGTTAACATGTATTCCTGTAAAAGTATCATTAAAATAATCTCTTAGAATTGAAGAGGATCTGTTTAGTTCGCTTTGCACCTTTAAAGGTACTTCAGCTCCTTGGATTTTTTTACAAAGATTTATCCAACGATTATATAAGTTTTTTAAATCTTTATCTAGTTCTGCAACTTTTTGATCTTTAGCTACAGTTCTTACTATTACCCCAAACCCTTTAGGTTTAATGCTTTGTACAAGTCTTTTTAATCTGCTTTTTTCTTCTCTACTTTCAATTTTTTGAGAAATAGAAATTCTATTTGAAAAAGGAACTAATACTAAATAACGACCAGCAAAAGATAATTCTGAACTTATTCTTGGGCCTTTAGTTGAGATTGGTTCTTTTATTATTTGAACTAAAACAGTTTGATTTGGACTTATAACGTCCGAAATACTTCCTTCTTTATCAATTTCTGATTCAAAAGGAAATTTTTCAAGTGAAAATTTTTTTATTTTACCTGTGCTTACACCTTTAATGAACTTAATTAATGATAATATTTTTGGTCCTAAATCATGATAATGCAAGAATGCATCTTTTTCATAACCTACATTTACAAATGCAGCGTTTAGACCTGAAATTGTTTTCTTAGTTTTTGCTAAAAAAATATCTCCAACATTAAATTTATTACTATCATTTTGTTTATGAAGTTCAATTAATTTACCGTCTTTAAGTAGTGCAAAATCAACAGCTGTGGAATTTGAACGTATTATTATTTCTTTACTCACAATATTGATTTTATGCTCGCTTTACAGCGAACTGGTTATACTTTATTCACAGGATTTTAAATTACTAGGAAATAAGCTTTGTGCTGATTGTCACTAAACTTAATTCATTTCAAAGAACGTTATATCAGTTAAGTATTTAAATTACTTTTTTTTGTGCCTGTTAGCACGACTTCTTTTCTTTCGCTTGTGTGTAGCTACTTTATGTCTTTTTCTTTTTTTACCGCTTGGCATAATTTATATTTTTAATTATTTTTTTTAACACCCTCAACAAAAACTTTAGCCGGCTTAAAAGCAGGTATGTGATGTTCGGGAATTCTTATTGTTGTATTTTTTGATATGTTTCTACCAGTTTTTTCAGCTCTTTTTTTAACTATAAAGCTTCCAAATCCTCTTAAATAAACATTTTCTCCTTCGTTCAATGAATTTTTTATTTCTTCCATTAAATTCTCAACTGTAGCTAAAACTTCGTTTTTATCTAAACCTAGGTTATTGGAAACTTTTGAAACAATCTCTGCTTTGGTCATATTCTTTATTTTATTTATGTTTACTTTTCAAGGTGCCAAATATATAAATTTATATTCATTATTTGATCCTAAAAATGCTCTAATAATCTCTCTAAATATTTTAAATTTAATTTTGTCAAACAAAATATCAAATAACTTTTCTGATAAATTAATTAACTGGTACTCAGTTAATAAAAGATCTTTACCGTGGAGAAACACAAAAGATTCCTACAAAATATGGTTGTCAGAAATCATTCTTCAGCAAACTCAGGTTAAACAAGGATTGCCCTATTATAACAAATTTGTAAAGTTGTACCCAAACGTATTAACCTTATCAAAATCAAGCGAGCAAGATGTTTTAAAGAACTGGGAGGGTCTTGGTTATTATAGTAGAGCACGAAATTTACATAAAACATCAAAAATTGTAGTAGAAAATTATAATTCTATTTTTCCTAATTCTTATATTGAACTTATTAAACTTCCGGGAATTGGAGATTATTCAGCTAGCGCTATAAGTTCATTCTCTAATGACGAACTACATCCTGTTGTTGATGGAAATGTTTACCGCTTTATTTCAAGACTATTTGGAATTTCAACAATTATTAACACCTCTGTTGCTTTAAAGGAATTTAAGACTCTTCTAAATAAATTAATACCAGTTAACAATCCTGGAGATTTTAATCAAGCCATAATGGAATTCGGGGCTTTAGTTTGTAGGCCTAAAGCTCCAGACTGTAAAAATTGTATTTACAATAAGGTTTGTTTTTCTTTAAAAAATCATAGTGTTTTCGATTTTCCGGTTAAAAAGAAAAGTTCTAAACTAAAAACTAGATTTTTAAATTATTTTTTAATTATTGATAAGAGCAAAAAGATATTAATTGAAAAGAGAGTTAACAAAGACATTTGGCAAAATCTATATCAATTTCCGTTAATTGAAACTCATAAAAATTTAAATAAATCTTTAATACAAGATTATTTGAAATCAAATAATCTTCCATTTCTTGAAACAACTGGGTTGAAACTTGTAGATTCAGTAAATCATAAATTATCACATCAGAACTTGAAAATTAATTTTTGGATTAATCATGTTGAAAAATTGAATGATTCCAGTATTTACATTGATGAACTTTCAAATTTTCCGTTTCCAAAACCTCTTAGTTCATTTATTGATTCATTCGATAAATTCATTAAGTAATTTGTTATATTTGAGTATAAATAAAAATTATGAGCGGATCTTTAAATAAAGTAATGTTAATTGGAAATTTAGGTGATGAAGTAAAAATGCATCATTTTGATGGAGGAGGCTGTATTGGAAGATTCCCAATTGCAACAAATGAAAACTATACAAACAAAACAACAGGTGAAAAAGTTTCTAATACCGAATGGCACAATGTTGTTGTAAGAAATAAAGCGGCTGAAGTATGTGAAAAGTATTTAAGTAAAGGTGATAAAATTTATGTCGAAGGAAAGATTAAAACTAGAAAATGGCAATCTGAAGATGGGGTTCAAAGATATTCTACTGAAATTCATGTAAATGAATTCAATTTTCTTTCAAATAAATCTGATGTGAACGAATCGCCAACCTTAAACAATGAACCGAGTGCTCCTCAACCAAATTCATCGGTTTCTGAAAATGATTCAGATGATTTACCATTTTAATTAATCACATATAATTTGGTCATTTCCTTTTTGTTGGTAGATATATATCCTGATTTAATCAAAATATTATTAATCATTGTTCTTTTAATATGTTCTGCACTTATATCTGGATCTGAAGTTGCTTTTTTCTCTCTTTCTAAAACAGATTTAAAAAAAATATCAAGTTCTAATGCTAATAATTTAAAGCTTATAGCTCTTTTGAGAAGTAATCCCAGAAGATTACTAGCAACATTACTTGTTTCTAATAATTTTATAAATATTTCTATAGTTCTGCTTTTAGCCTCTTTTGGTCAATTATTCAATTTAGTTTTCTTGCCAAGTTGGTTGAATTTTGTATTAGAAGTTGGGTTTATTACCGCTTTAATCCTATTATTTGGTGAAATTCTTCCAAAAGTTTACGCTAACAGAAAACCTATTTCATTTTCAAAAAAAATGGCTTTTCCAGTTCAGTTTATTGATAAATATTTATTTTTCTTCATTACCATACCAATGAGTAAAATGACTAAGTTTATTCAAGATAAACTAGTGTTTAAAAAACCTAATTTATCAGTTGATAAGCTTTCTGATGCATTTGATTTAACTGATAAAAATGAGACATCCAAAGAAGAAAAAAAGATTTTAAAAGGAATTATTTCCTTTGGAAGTACTGAGGTTAAACAAGTTATGAAGCCCCGAATTGATGTTTTTTCAGTGTCTAAAACAACGTCTTACGTCGATCTTATTAAACAAGTTAGAGAAAACAGGTATTCAAGGATTCCAGTTTATGATGAAACTATTGATAATATTACTGGAGTTATATATTTAAAAGATCTATTTCCTCATCTAAATGAGAAAAATTTTAATTGGATAACATTAATTAGAGAGCCTTATTTTATACCTGAAAATAAAAAACTTGATGATTTGTTAAATGAATTTCAAAAATTAAAAAATCATATGGCTATTGTTGTTGATGAGTACGGGGGAAATTCTGGTATTATTACATTAAATGATATTGTTGAAGAAATAGTTGGTGAAATTAACGATGAATTTGATCAGGATGATATCATTTATAATAAAATAGATAATTCTACTTTTATTTTTGAAGGGAAAGTAAATCTTACGGATTTATATAGAATTCTAAAAATTAGTGATAATAAAGTATTCGAAAACATTAAAGGAGACTCAGAAACTTTAGGAGGTTTTTTACTTGAACAAATCGGATTTTTTCCAAAAAAGAATTTCAAGCTTAAACTTAAGGGTATTGAATTCAAGGTGGTTGAAGTGAACAGAAAAAGAATTAAAAATGTTATGGTAAAAATCAAAAAATAATGAAAAAAATATTGTTTTTTTTTATTTTTCTTTTTAGCTGCTCAAACCAGTCAACAATTCCAAAACCAAAAGCTTTTTTTTACAATGAATTAACAGAACCTAATTATGTTAACTACAATGGTAATTGCGGATATTCATTTTTTGTAAATTCTAAAAACGATCTAGATTCTGAAAATTGTAATATTAAAATTATAAACAGTTCTTTAAATTCTACTATATACTTGAGTTCGGTTTTAATTGAGAACAATTTTAATTTAATTGACTCAGATTTTTCAAAAAAAATTAATGAAAACTCTTCTAAAGCTTTTAGTGTTAATGTAAGTGAGTTTAATGATCTTGAAAATAAAGTTTTTGCAAAGTATTATTCGTTTACTGGAAATACCCCCTCCAATACTCGTTTTTATATTACAGATTCAATATCAGTTTATTTAACAGGGGCTTTGTATTTCGATTCTAAACCTAATTATGATTCTTTACTTCCTTCAATTTATTTAGCAAATAATGAAATAAGAAAAATGATACAAACTTTTAAATGGAAATAAATTATTAAATGGAGAATAAGAATTTAAAATGGATCTATTTACTCATTTTGTCATTTGTTTGGGGTAGTTCATATATTTTAATAAAGAAAGCATTAATTGGATTAAGCCCATTACAAGTAGGAAGTTTGAGAACCATAATATCAACTGTCTTATTGCTTGCAATCGGTTATTCTAGCCTAAAATCTATTCCCAGAGACAAATGGAAATGGATTTTAATTACAGGCTTGGTTTCTTTTATTCCTCCTTTTTTATTTGCTTATGCCCAGACTGAAATAGACAGTGCTCTGGCCGCTATTTTAAATTCATTAACTCCGTTGGCTACATTACTTATTGGAGTTGGATTTTATCGCTTTAAAATTGATTCAAAACAAATATCAGGTGTTATTATAGGTTTAATAGGTTCTGTATTGTTAATGTATCAAGGTTCAGTCATTAATCCTGATCAAAACTTATTGTATATCTTTTTTATAATTTTTGCATCAGTTTTGTATGCTGTTCAAGTGAATTTGTTAAAAGTTCATTTGCAAGATGTTTCTGCGGTTGCCATAACTGTAGGAAATTTTATTTTTATATTTCCTCTTGCTGTTGTAATTTTCCTCATGTCTGATTACAAGCAAATTGATATCAACGATAAAGATGTTAAAGTTGCTTTATTCTGTCTTCTTATATTATCTATTGTTGGAACTGTTTTTGCAAAAATTTTGTTTAATAAGTTTGTTCAAATTGCTTCTCCAGTTTTTGCTTCTTCAGTAACTTACACATTGCCAATTGTTGCTTTATTTTGGGGTTTACTTGATGGCGAGGTATTTACTTTTAATCAATTCTTTGCCACTGTAATTATTTTAACAGGTGTGTATTTGGCTAATAAAAAATCTAAATAATAAAAAAATAATATCCTTTATATAATACTTGATTAAGTAATGTTTTAACGGTCTAGTATATTTTACTCTTAATAGTTGTTATATATAGTCAATCCTTGTATATTTGCACACGTTTTTTAACAAAATCATTAATATGTACGCAGTAGTCGAAATAGCCGGTCAGCAGTTTAAAGTTGAAAAAGATCAAAAAGTTTATGTAAATAGACTTGAAGGCAAAGAAGGATCAAAAATTAGTTTTGATAACATTTTAATGTTGGATAATTCAGGCAAAATTGTTGTTGGTGACCCTGTTGTTAAAGGCGCTAGTGTTGAGGCTAAAATAGTAAAGCATCTTAAAGATGATAAAGTTATCGTCTTTAAAAAGAAAAGAAGAAAAGGGTATAAAGTTAAAAATGGTCACAGACAAGCTTTAACTCAAATCGTAGTAGAAAATATTTTAGAAAAAGCAGCAAAAGCTAAAGCAAAAGCTAAAACAGAAACTTCAAAAACTGATGCTCCAGCTAAAAAAGTTGCTGTTAAAAAACCAGCTGCTGCTAAAAAACCAGCTGCAAAAAAAGCGGCAACAAAAAAAACAGTAACAAAGAAGTAATAAAAATTATTCAAAATGGCTCATAAAAAAGGTGTAGGTAGTTCCAAAAACGGTAGAGAATCAGAATCGAAAAGACTTGGTGTAAAAATCTTTGGAGGTCAAGCTGCTATTGCAGGTAATATTATTGTACGTCAAAGAGGAACTGCTCATAAGCCAGGCAATAACGTTTATGTAAGTAAAGATCACACTCTACATGCAAGAGTCGATGGAATAGTGCAGTTCACTAAAAAGAAAGACAATAAGTCTTTTGTTTCAATAGTTCCTTTCGAAGCATAAAACAAATTATTATTTGTTGTCAGATAAAATATAGTTAATACCTTTAACTATGCCTATTTCTGTAATTCATGATTCTATTTCAAATGATTTACTACTTTGGAAATTATCAGAAACAGAAACTCAATTAAATAACCTAGTAAATTTATCTATCAACTCTAAATCAAGATTAGATCTAATTAAATCTTCGTCCCAGAGGAAGCAGTTTTTAGGCGTTCAAAATCTTCTATGCTTACACAATATTGATAACAACATGTTATTTTATGATGATAGTGGTAAACCACATCTTTTGAATAATAAATTTATTTCAATTAGTCACTCATTTGATTATTGTGCAGTAATTGTTTCTAATGTTAAAGTTGGAATTGATATTGAAAAATTAAGACCTAAAATTTTAAATATATCTAAGAAATTTGTTTCTGAATCGGATTTAGCTTTAATCAAGGTGAATTCTGTTGAAAATATTACTAAAGTTTGGTCAATCAAAGAAGCTGTATTTAAAGCATTTGGACATAATAAAATTGATTTTAAAAAAAATATATTAATTAAATCTGTAAATAAAGAGTTTAATAAAGCCACTGTTTTGATTTTTAATAACGAAATTTCAGAAAATTATAGAATTGAAATTTATAATTTTTCACAATACATTTGTTGTATTGCTAAACAAATAGACTAATTTTTTAAAAATAAGCCATGTCTGAAATTCTTAATTTTTTGTTTGAACAATATTCCCAGTCTCAAACTATTGATATTATTTTAGAAATTACAGCTGTTATTTTTGGATTATTAAGTGTTTGGTATTCAAAAAACAATAATATTCTTGTGTTCCCTACGGGAATGGTATCTACATCAATTTTTATATATCTACTTTATAAATGGGTTCTTTTAGGTGATATGCTCATAAACGCTTACTATTTTATTATGAGTATTTATGGATGGTATATTTGGACAAGAAAAAAGAACGATATTGAAACTCCTATAACTAGAGTATCTTCAAATGAAAAGAAATTCGGATTAATAATTTTTCTTACATCTCTAGTGTTTGTTTATCTAGTGTATGTTTATTTTGACAAGTGGGGTACCATAACCTCATACATTGACAATCTAACCACTGCAATATTTTTTGTTGGTATGTGGTTAATGGCTAAAAGAAAAATTGAAAATTGGATTTTCTGGATTATAGCTGATATTATTTCAATTCCTCTTTATTTTTACAAAGGATTTACTTTTACTAGCTTACAATACTTAATTTTTACATTTATTGCTATTGCAGGATATTACTCATGGAAAAACATCTTAAACAAATCGAAACAAGCTGCTTAAAAGTAGTTGTTTTTGGTCCCGAGTCTTCTGGAAAAACTACATTATCTAGAAAACTAGCTGCTCATTATAATGTGTTATGGATAGAAGAATTTGCTAGAGAGTATTTACAAGAAAAGTGGGATAAAGAAAATAAAATTTGTGAATTAGACGATCTTCTACCAATTGCATTTGGACAAATTAAATTAGAAAACGAATATTCACAAAAATCTACAAAGTTATTAATTTGTGATACTGACTTGTTGGAAACAAAAGTTTATTCTGAAACGTACTATGACGGATTTTGTGATCCTCTTTTAGAAAAGTATGCAATTGAAAATAAATACGACTTGTATATCCTTACTGATATAGACATTCCATGGGAAAAAGATGATTTAAGAGATCGTCCCAACAACCGAGAAGAAATGTTTAGTGCGTTTAAGAAAGCCTTGATTAAATACGATAAGCCTTATATTTTAGTTTCAGGAAATGTTGATAACAGAATGCGAATTGCAACCAAAGAAATAGACGAATTATTAAAAAAACAATAGCTTTTTTTTCTTTTTATTATATATTTGAAAATAATTAAATGGGGTGCTACGGCTGAGATTATACCCAATGAACCTGCCAAGTAATTTTGGAGAGGGAAATTGTTATCTACTCTAAGTATATCCCTGTTTCATCATCAATTTAAATATGAAAAATATAATATACTTTATATTCTTATTAATATCTTTTAATCAGTACTCCCAAGATCAAATAAATGATACAATTCATGGCACTAAACAGAACTTAGATGAAGTTATTGTTAAATCCATTAGAGTAAAATATTCTAGTCCAATTACACATTCTAATATTTCTAAATCTGACCTATCTTCAAAAAACTTAGGGCAAGATTTGCCTGTTTTATTATCTTTTTTACCATCTACAGTAACTACTTCTGATGCTGGTGCAGGTATTGGTTACACTGGAATAAGAATTAGAGGAGTAAGCGCTCAGTCTACAAACATTACTATAAATGGTATTCCTTTTAATGATCCTGAATCACACGGAACTTACTGGGTCAATCTACCAGATTTTACATCCTCTGTTGAAAACTTGCAAGTTCAAAGAGGTGTAGGAACATCAACAAATGGATCAGGTGCCTTTGGAGCAAGTATTAATATACTTACTGATGCAATTTCAAAGAATCCTTTTGCAGAAATTTCTAATTCAGTTGGAAGTTACAATACTTTAAAGCACACAGTTAAATTTAGTACTGGTCAATTAAACGATTCGTTTGAGCTTTCTGGAAGATTATCTAAAATTGATTCTGACGGCTATATAGACAGAGCATACTCAGACTTAAAATCATATTTTATACAAGGAGCTTACAGTAAAGGAAATACTTTAATTAAAGCATTAACATTTGGAGGACATGAAAAAACTTACCAATCTTGGTACGGCGTCTCCAAGGATCAACTTTTAGAAAATAGAAGGCAGAACCCATATACTTATGAAAATGAAATTGATAATTATAAACAAGATCATTATCAATTTCACTGGAATCAAAAATTAAACGAAAAGTGGTCAACAAATCTAGGACTTAATTATACATATGGCCGTGGGTATTTTGAACAATTTAGAGAGGATGATTCTATTGACAACTATGGTGGAATATTAGTTTCGGATATTGATCAACAAGGAAATCAGACAGGAACAACAGATTTAATAAGAAGACGTTGGTTAGATAATAATTTCTATGTTTTGAATGCTTCAGTAAATTACAAAACAAGCAAACTTGATTTAATTTTTAATAGTTCATACAGTACTTATAGTGGCGATCACTATGGTGAGGTTATTTGGGCTAGAAACTTTAGTGAAAACAGTTCTGTAAGAGATAGATATTACGATGGAAATGGTAAAAAAACTGATTTCAGTGTTTTTGCTAAAGCTTCATATTTATTAAATGAAAAATTAGAGTTTTACGGAGATTTTCAGCTTAGAAAATTAAATTATAAAACCTATGGAATAACTTCAGACTTGGTTAATATGTTAATTGATCAGTCTTACAGTTTTTTTAATCCAAAATTTGGTTTATCATTAACACTTAGTCCAGCATCTATGCTTTATGGTTCTTTCTCTAGAGCTAATAGGGAGCCTAGTCGTAGTGATTATGAAAGTAATATAAATATTAAGCCAGAGCAACTAAACGATTTCGAATTTGGCTGGCGTTTTAGAAAAAATGGTCTAAAACTTAATTTAAACGCATTTTATATGCTTTACAATGAACAATTAGTTCTTACTGGTGAATTAGATGATGTAGGTACTCCAATTAGAACTAACAGTGGATCGAGTTATAGAAAAGGGATTGAATTTGAGGCTGGTTTGAAACTTTCTGAAGACTTTTTAATTAATTCAAATCTAACATTAAGCTCTAATAAGAATAAGCAAATTTTATCAAATTTTGATGGAGCAATTTTTGATTTTGGGAAAACAAGTATATCATTTTCTCCTGATCTAATAGCATCAAATTCATTAATATTTTCACCTAATGATAATCTAATGATTAGTTTTCTTTCAAAATATGTTGGAAAACAATATATGGGTAATACTGATGCTGTTAATTCAATTCTTGATAGTTATTTTGTAAACAATATAAACTTTAGTTACAATATAAGTTCTAATTCTATTTTTGAAGAAATTATAATTTCAGGACTGATTAATAATGTTTTTGATAAAGAATATGTTTCAAATGGATATTATTACACTTATGAAGATACTTGGTCTAGCCCAGGACAGATTAAAACTTTAGATGGAGCAGGCTACTATCCACAGGCTGAAAGAAATTTTCTAATAGGATTAACTCTAAAACTTTAATTTTTGTTAATTTTGCAGTGTGAAAAGATTAATAAGTCTGATTCTTATTGGCATTTTAAGCCTTCCTTCTGTTTTTGGCTTAAATCACTTTTTATACGAAGATCATTTTACGTGTTCCGACCAAAACCTTCACTTTCATGAAGCTGAAATAGATTGTTGTACATGTGATTTTGTTAGGATAGATATTGAATTTAATCCAAACATTAACGACTATTCTTTTAATGAATTCCCACCTAATTATAAGAACAATACGACTTATAATTATATAGTTTTTTCAAATTATTTAAATTATTTTGATTCTAGAGGTCCCCCAGTTGATTGCTAAATTTAATCGATCAAATCAATCAAAATAATTAAATATACAAATGAAAAATATTACAAAATTTGCCTTATTGGCATTGCTAATAATTAGCATAAATAAAATTACAGCCCAAAACAACCAAGAAAACGATTCTATAATTTCTGTTGATCTTAAGGAAGTTGTAGTGTCTACTCCTTTCAAAGAGTCTGTAAAAAACAATGTACTTAAAGTAAGTAAATTAAACATAAACAATTTAAACTACATAAAAAGACTAAACTTCTCAAACGCAATTCAAGAAATCCCAGGAGTTTCTATAATTTCTACAGGTCCTGGTATTTCTAAACCTGTAATTAGAGGTTTATCCTCAAACCGTGTTACTGTTTTTAATCAATTTATGAGAGTTGAGAACCAGCAATGGGGAGCTGAACATGGAATGGAAATTTCAGGTTTTGGAGTTGGATCAGTAGAAGTTATTAAAGGCCCAATGTCTGTTTTATATGGATCTGATGCAATTGGTGGAGTTCTTTACGTTAATCCAGATTCGTATTACAATGGTGATGGATCGGAAATAGAGCTAGGAACTATTTATAATTCAAATTATCAAGGTCTTACAACTAATTTAGGCATTAAAGGAGGTTCAAATAAATTATCTTATTTGGTTCAAGCCAGTCTTGTAGATAATAAGGATTTTAACACCCCTGATGGTGAAGTTGAAAATACTTATTTTAAAAACAGTGATTTAAAATTTGGATTAGGTTACACTTCAGACAATTTTATTTCTGATTTACGTGTTAACATTAATGATTCTGAAATTGGAATTCCTCATGGTGAGGAAGATCACGACGACCATGATGATCATGACGACCACGACGACGACGACCACGACGATGACGATCATGAAGATGACGATCATGATGACGATCATGAAGAACATGAGGAAGAGAAAAGTTATCAGGATTTAACAAATACTATGATTAGTTGGAAAAACAGATTCCTTTTTGAAAATAGATCTGAGATTGAATTTACATTAGGTTTTAGCTCGAACAAAAGAAAAGAATTTGGACATCACGAAGAAGAGGGGCATGATGATCATGACGATGACGACGATCATGATGATGATGATCACGACGATGACGATCACGATGACGATCACGACGATGATCATGACGATCACGACGAACACGGAGAGGGACCAGCATTAAGTATGGATTTAGAAACGACAACTTTTGATATAAAATATATTTTCCCAAAATCTGAAAAACTTGAATTAGTTTTCGGAGCTAATGTTTTGTCGCAAACTAATACTAATTATGGAGAGGAAGAATTAATCCCTAACGCTGATAAAAGAGATTTTGGTGTTTATGCTTTATCTCATATACACGCTTCAAAATGGGATGTTTTAATTGGTTTAAGAACTGATAATAGAAAGATAACAACATCTGATTTTGACAACAATTTTAATAGTTTAAATGCTTCTTTAGGTTTTAAAAGAGATTTTTCAACTAATAAAATTTTTAGACTTAACTTTTCAAATGGTTACAGAGCACCTAATCTTTCAGAGTTATTTTCAGATGGAGTTCATCACGGAACTGCTCAATATGAAATAGGTGACAGAAATTTAATTGAGGAAAAAAACTTTCAAACTGAAATTTCTATATCCTCTTTTGGCTCAGATTCTAGTTTTGGTTTAGATGTTTTCTATAATTCTGTTCAAGATTATATCTATTTAGAGCCAACAGGACAAACTATAAACTCTATGCCTGTTTATAATTATTCTCAAACTGATGCTTCTTTAATGGGTGGTGAACTTTATTTTTCTAAATCTACATCATTGGATTGGCTTTCTTATAAAACCTCTTTTGAGTATGTATCGGGAGAAAAAGCTGAGGGTGGTTACTTGCCATTTATCTCGCCTTTTACTTTCAAACATGCATTTAATTTAGATTTTGATAGTAATAATTTCAAGGTTAGTATCATTTCTAAAGGAAAACAAAATAATGTTGGACAATTTGAAACTGCAACAGATTCATACTTGCTAATGAACCTTTCAGGTAGTCATGAATTTAATCTAACTAACAATAAGTTAGGTTTTGTCTGGTCAATTAATAACTTATTAGATACAGAGTACTACGATCATTTGTCAAGATTTAAAAAGATGGGTATCCATGAAATGGGAAGAAACATCTCTTTTGGTCTAAATTATAAATTTTAATATTATTTGGTAATTCAGTTCGATATTCGGACTGAATTACCATTTTTTTCAGAAAAATATAATTTCATTGGGTAGGAATTTGCTTCTGAGCTTGAAAGCAATTGTCCAGTTGCTAAACTGTATTTATAATCATCACAATTACAAACTGTTTGTACTCCGTCTATTTCCATAGTTGAACATGACGAAGGGTACTGATTAGGGCAACTTGCTTCCCAGGCAAATATTTGGTTACTAAAATTAAACAAGATTAACCCTTTTATTCCTCCAGAGTTTAAATAGACAGCTCCTCCGTTATAATTTAAATCGTCGTATTGTGGTAAATTAAGATTTATTGTTTTTTCAAAACTAATATTTTGAAGATATGGGTTTCTATTTATTTCATTTTTTGAACAAGAATATATTAATAAAATAAACAAAAATAATATGTGCTTTCTATAATTCATTATTTGATGAAAATAGTTAAAAATTTATAGATTTAATAATTTCGTATATTTGTATTATGTCCCATATTAATAGGGATTTTTTGTTTTAAAATAATGATTATGAGTGATGTTTCTTATTACACGAAGGATGGTTTAAAAAAACTTAAAGATGAATTAAATCATCTTAAGGATGTAGAACGACCAAAAGCTTCTAATGCTATAGGAGAGGCCAGAGATAAAGGTGATTTGAGTGAAAATGCAGAATATGATGCAGCAAAAGAGGCGCAAGGAATGTTAGAGATGAAAATCTCTAAATTAGAAGCTGTCTTATCTAATGCTAGATTAATAGATGAATCTCAATTGGACCTTAGCAAAGTTTTAGTACTTTCCAAGGTGACTATAAAAAACTTAAACAATCAGATGCAATTAAATTATACATTAGTTGCTGAAAGTGAAGCTGATTTAAAATCAGGAAAAATTTCTGTTAGTTCCCCAATAGGTAAAGGTCTTTTAGGTAAAAAAGTAGGTGAAATTGCGGAAGTTACGGTTCCAAGTGGTACTCTTAAATTTGAAATCATTTCCATAGAAAGATAAATTTTGAATTCAATTTTTACTCAAATTATAAACAGAGAAATTCCTTGTTATAAAATAGCAGAAACTGACAATTGTTTAGCATTTTTAGACATCAATCCAAACTCAGCAGGTCATACTCTTTGTATACCTAAAAAAGAGATAGATCTTATTTTTGATTTGGATGATAAAGATTATCAAGATTTGATGAATTTTTCAAAAAAAATTTCAAAAGCCTTAAAAAAAGCTGTTGATTGTGAAAGAATAGGTATTTCAGTCATTGGACTAGAAGTTCCTCATGCTCATGTTCATTTAGTTCCATTAACCTCAATGGAGGATATTAACTTTAAAAAGAAAGTTAAAATGTCTGACAAAGAATTTAAAGATTTAGCCAAATCTATTAAATCATTCTTGTAAAAAGTTTATTTTTTTTCTTATTTGTTCAAGTTGTTAATATTATTGATTATAAATCTTTTATTTACTTAAAATAAGGACTAAAAATTCTTTAATTTTGTAAAAAAATAATTTATAAAATGGATATTACAGGAAAAATTAAACTAATTAATGAAACAAAAGAATACGGGAGTAATGGTTTTAGAAAAAGAGAATTAGTTGTAACAACAGAAGAACAATACCCACAAGATCTTTTAATTGAATTTATTCAAGATAAATGTGATATTTTAAACTCTTATAAAGTTAGTGATTCAGTAAAAGTTGATATTAATTTAAGAGGAAGAGAATGGGAAAGTCCACAAGGAGAAGTAAAGTATTTTAATTCAATTCAAGGTTGGAGAATCGAAAAATTAACCTCTGACGATTCAGAATCTAATATTCCACCTGTTCCACCAGCTGATGCTTTTGAACCAGCGGACAATATAAGTGATAACGAGCCTGACGATTTGCCTTTTTAATAAATAAATGCATCAATTAAGTAGCGAACATATATTCCCATCAGCTTCAACTGCAAATAATGATGGTGTTGTTGCTATTGGAGGAGATTTAAACCCCAAAAGAATATTGCAAGCCTACAAGCAAGGAATTTTTCCGTGGTTTGAAAGTGATGATTATTTAGTTTGGTGGAGTCCAGATCCAAGAATGGTTTTATTTCCAGAAAAGCTAAAAATTTCTAAATCAACTAAAAAGATTTTAAAAGACGATTGTTTTAAAGTTACATTTAATCAATCGTTTGATGAAGTTGTTGATTGTTGTGCTAAAGTTAAAAGATTTGGTCAAAATGGTACATGGATCACTGATGGTTTAAAAAAAGCTTATAATCTATTACATAAAGAGGGTCATGCATTTTCTGTAGAAGTATGGAAAGATTTTGAATTAGTTGGTGGGCTATATGGAATTGATTTAGGTGATATTTTTTGCGGAGAAAGTATGTTTAGTAAAGAGAATAATGCAAGTAAAATAGGATTTATTCATTTAATTAAAGAATTAAATAAAAACGGGTATAAATTGATTGACTGTCAAGTCCCAAGTGCTCACCTAAAATCTTTAGGCGCTGAAGAAATAAGTAGAAAAGAGTTTTTAAACTATTTGACCTAGATTTTTTTCAAAATCTTCAATGGAAATAGAATCTTCCAAAAGATGACTTCCAATAGCAGTTCTAGTTAATTTTGATAGATAGGCTCCGCATTCTAATTCCTTTCCAAAATCATTAGCCAATGATCTTATATAGGTTCCTTTACTACAATGCACAAGAAAATCTAATTCAGGAAGCTGATATTTTGTTATTAAAAATTCAGAAATTAAAACTTCTCTTTCCTTAATTTTTACGGTTTCTCCTTTACGAGCAAATTCATATAGTTTTTTTCCATTATGCTTTATTGCCGAAAATATTGGTGGGGTTTGAGTTATTTTTCCCTTGAAACTCTTTAAAGTTTTTGAAATTAATTTTTCAGTTACATTCTTAATTGATTTTTTTGAATTAATCTCTGTTTCTAAATCAAAAGAAGGTGTAGTAGCTCCTAAAAAGAATTTACCCGTATATATTTTATCTAAATTTTGAAACTGATCAATTTTTTTAGTCATTTTTCCTGTACAAATTATCAGTAAACCCTCTGCTAAAGGATCTAAAGTACCTGCGTGACCAACTTTTATTTTTTTAATATTAAAACGAGACTTAATTAACCATCTAATTTTATTTACGACTTGAAATGATGTCCAGTTTAGTGGTTTATTAATTAATAGGATTTCACCTTGTAAAAATGATTCTTTATTAAATTCCATTTTTTAAAGAATAAAAAATAATAACAGACCCAACGATAAAACAGTAAATAGAAAAATAATATAATTTACTTTTTTTCACTAAAGAAATCATCCATTTACATGCTAAAAGACCTGTTATAAAAGCGGAGATAAAGCCGAGTAAAACTGACAATAAATTAAAATTTTCAAATACAATTCCATTGTCAACAACCGATTTTGCCATACTCCCAAAAATTAATGGGATAACCATTATAAATGAAAACCTGGCAGCTTTTTCTCTATCTATTCCAATAACTACTGCTGTAGCAATAGTAGCTCCGCTTCTAGATATTCCTGGGAGAATTGCAATAGCTTGAGCTAAACCAATTATAAAACTATTTTTATAACTAATCTCTTTTTTATCAAGCTTTATAATATCTGACAAGTATAATAAAACAGAAGTCACGTATAGCATTACAGCAACTAAAAGTAGATTTCCATTAAAAAAAGAATTGATCGTTTCTTCAAAAAAAAGACCAATAAATACTGCTGGAATCATTGATATAATTATAGAAATTGAAAATTTCGAGGATTCTTTATTTTTTTTATCAAATAAGCCTAAAATAATTTCAGAAATATCTTTTCTAAAAAACACGATTGTACTAAGAGCTGTAGCAAAATGTAAAACGATTGTAAAGAGTAAACTTTCTTTATTTGAAAAATCATTACCTAAAATTGCTTTTGAAATTTCTAAATGTCCACTTGAAGATATTGGAAGAAATTCAGTCAACCCTTGGACTATTCCAAGAATAATCGATTCAAAATAATCCATTTATTTTTTATTAGGATTTAGTAAAATGGCATAAACCTGAATTCCAAAACCAATTAAAACTAAAGTAGGGGCTAGTTTAATTCTTCTAAAATTATATATTTCAGGATTAAAAACATTAGGATCTTCACTTCCGCCACCTGACATAAGAATAAAACCAAGTGTAATAAATGCTAATCCTATAATCATAGTAACATAATTTTTCTTCCCAAAAACAAATGTTTTTTTATTTGATTTTTTCATTAGTAAAGTTGTTCTATTTTAATTTTTAAAAATTTTTGTGTAGCAAAATAAGTACATAAATAAGTTATAATTACACTAAAAACTGAAATTGCTCCAAACATTGAAATTATTAATGGAATCTCAGACTCAAAATTGAAATATTCAAAGTTATTTTGAATATAATATAAAGATGAGCTTAACATAATAACAGCAATTACGGACCCTATTAAGCCTAATTTAACATGTATATTGATAAAAGGTTTTCTTATAAACCTTTTAGTAGCTCCAACCATTTGCATGGTTTTAATATTTATTCTATTTGAATAAATTGAAAGGCGGATAGAACCATTTATTACAACAATTGAAATACTTAGAAAAAATAAAGCAATACCTAAAATCCAATATTTAATTTTATTAATATTATCGTTAATCAATGAAATTAACGGAGCATCGAAAATAATTTCATCTATAAAGTCCGTGTTGTTTAGTTCGTTTGTTATTTCGTCAAATACTAAAGTTGTCACGAATTCTGATTTAAGAAATACATCAATAGAATTTAAAAGTGGGTTTGTTCCGTAAAATTCAATAAAATCTTCTCCTATTTCATTTATTAACATTTCAGCCCCCTTTTCTTTTGATATATAGCTTATGGAATTTGTGTAATCTTTTAAATTTAATTTTTTGATCAGCTGTTCTGTCTCAATTTTTTTTGCGTCATTTTTTAAATAAATGCTAATCGGGATTTTTTCTTTAAAATCATCAGATATTTTTTTTGCGTTAAATGCTATTAAGAAAAAAGCACCCATCAAAAATAAAACAATAGAAATGCTTAAAATTACCGAGAAGTAAGATGATAAAAGTCTTTTGTTTTTAGAAATAGCCAATTAAAATTGTATTATATTTTTGTAAAAATACTAAACCTTTTTAATTCAACAGGTTCTGTGATTTAAACTTTTCCTATTCATACAATAAATGTATTTTTGTCTCATTAAATTTAGGTATGTTGTACAACTTCAAAGACATTGAAAATAAATGGCAAAAATTTTGGGCTGAAAATAACACCTTCAAAGCTGAAAATAATAGTACACTTCCAAAGTTTTATGTATTAGACATGTTTCCTTATCCGTCTGGTGCTGGACTTCATGTTGGTCATCCTTTAGGATATATTGCTAGTGATATTTACTCAAGATATAAGCGTTTGAAAGGGTTTAATGTACTACATCCTCAGGGTTATGACTCTTTTGGACTTCCAGCAGAGCAATATGCAATTCAAACTGGTAGACATCCTTTGCAAACTACAAATGAAAATATTTCAAGATATCGAGAGCAATTAGATCGCTTAGGGTTTTCGTTTGACTGGTCTAGAGAAATAAGAACTTCAAATAAAAACTATTATAAATGGACTCAATTGATGTTCATAAAACTTTTTAATTCTTGGTACGACATTGATAATAATAAGTCAAAAGACATAAAAGAATTAATTTCAATTTTTGAGTCAAATGGTAATTCCAAGATTAATGCATCTCAAAGTGATGTTATCAAAACTTTTGAATCTAAAGACTGGAATTCCTATAGCTTAGATAAAAAAGAAGAAATATTATTAAACTATAGGTTGGCTTATTTGTCCGAAATAGATGTAAACTGGTGCCCAAAACTAGGAACTGTCCTAGCTAATGATGAAATAATTGATGGACTTTCTGAAAGAGGTGGTCATGAAGTATTAAGAAAAAAAATGACTCAATGGAGTATTAGGATTTCCGCTTATTCTGAAAGGTTATTGAATGGACTAAATGATATAGATTGGCCTGAACCATTAAAAGAGATGCAAAGAAATTGGATTGGTAAATCTGAAGGTGCGATGGTCAGTTTTGATGTTGAAAATTTTGATAAACAAATCGAAGTTTTTACAACAAGAGTAGATACAATATATGGAGTTTCATTTATGACTTTAGCTCCCGAACATCCTTTTGTTAAGCATATAACAAAAGATGAGAATTTAGAATCTGTAAAAAATTATATTGAAAAATCAGCTAAAAAAACCGAAAGAGAAAGAATGTCAGATGTTAAGTCAATTAGTGGAGTTTTCACTGGGGCTTACGCCATTCATCCCTTAAATAATGAGAAACTTGAGATATGGATTTCTGATTATGTTTTAGCTGGATATGGAACAGGAGCTGTTATGGCAGTTCCATGTGGAGATCAAAGAGATTATAATTTTGCTAAATTTTTTAATATTCCCATAAAAAATATTTTTCTAGACAAGGATATTTCAAAAGAAGCATTTCAAAGTAAAGAAGATTTTGTTCTTACTAATTCAGAAGACTTAGATGGTTTAAATTTTAAGGATGGTTTAAATTTAGCAACTAATAAATTACAGGAGATTAACAAAGGAGTTCGTAAGATTAATTATAAACTAAGAGACGCTGTTTTTAGTAGACAAAGGTATTGGGGAGAGCCTTTTCCTGTTTATTACAAGGGTAATTCACCTGTAATGATCGATCAGAAACATCTGCCTGTAGCTCTTCCTGATGTAGACAAGTATTTACCAACTGAAGATGGCAAACCTCCGCTGGGTAATTCAAAAGAATGGGCATGGGACACTATCAATAATAAAGTTGTTGCTAATTCTTTAATTGATAACAAGTCTGTTTTTAGATTAGAGCTTAATACAATGCCAGGGTGGGCAGGAAGTTCGTGGTATTTTAATAGATACATGGACTCAAATAACAATCAAGAATTTGCATCAAAAGAATCTCTAGACTATTGGAAAGAAGTTGATGTATATATTGGTGGAAGTGAACACGCTACTGGACATTTATTATATTCAAGATTTTGGCAATATTTTTTATACGATTTGGATTTGGTTCCTGTGAAGGATTATGCTAAAAAATTAATTAATCAAGGAATGATTTTAGGGAATAGTGCTTTCATTTCTAGGGAAGTCGGAACAGATAATTATTTTTCAAAAGAAATAGTTAAAAATGTTAAGACTCAACTCATACATGTTGACGTACAATTTGTAAATACAAATAACGAATTAGATTTGGATGCTTTGAGAAATTGGCAACCTCAATTTAAAAATGCACATTTTGAATCTCTTAACAACAAATTTATAGTGCATAGAGAAGTTGAAAAAATGTCAAAATCTAAATATAATGTTATAAATCCTGATCAAATTTGTAATGATTATGGGGCTGACACTCTCAGATTATATGAAATGTTTTTAGGTCCAATTGAACAAGCCAAACCATGGAATACTGCTGGTATTTCAGGAACATATTCTTTTTTGAAAAAGTTTTGGAATCTCTTTCATTCAACTGGCAAATTTTATGTAGATGATAACAATCCCTCTAAAGAGAGTTTAAAAATTTTACACAAAACAATTAAAAAAATTGAAGAGGATATTAATAATTTTTCACTTAACACATCTGTGAGTGCTTTCATGATATGTGTTAACGAATTAAGTTCACAGAAGTGTAATAATTTATATGTTTTAAAAAACTTAACTATTTTATTGTCTCCATTTGCTCCGCATATTTGCGAAGAAATTTGGAATAAACTAGGTCATTTAAACACAATATCTTTCGAACCTTTTCCTGTTTTCAATCCTGAATTTATAAAAGAAAGTTCATTTGAGTACCCTGTTTCTTTTAACGGCAAAATGAAGTTTAAATTAAACTTAGAAGCCTCAATGGAAGTAGAAGAAATAAAAAAGACCTTACAAGAAGATGAAAGATTAGAAAAATATCTTAGTCAGCGTGAAATAAAAAAAATCATTGTTGTACCTGGAAAAATAATTAATATAGTATGTTAGATTTACTTTTTAATGGAGGTGAAGTAATAGGTTTTGTAGCAGCATTTTTAACAACAATCGCTTTTATTCCACAAGTATTTAAGGTTTTGAAAACTAAATCAGTTGAAGGCTTATCTCTTACTACTTATCTTTTATATGTTTCAGGTGTATTTTTATGGTTTATACACGGTGTCAATTTGGAAAGTTTATCAATGATAGTTGGTAATTTTGTTTCAATACTACTAACTTTAGTTATATTATTTTTTATAATAAAGTCTAAGAAATAGTAATTTGCCTATCTATCTGTTGTTCTAATGAAATAAAAGTTTCTGTTCTTGAAACACCTTTAATTGATTGAATTTTCTTGTTTAATATGAGCATTAAATCTTCGTTGTCTTTACATAATATTTTTATAAGGACACTCCAATTACCAGTGGTGTAGTGACATTCTAAAATTTCAGGAATGTTTTTCATTGATTTTATAGCCTCAGAGTTTCTTTCGGCTTTGTCAAAATATACACCTACAAATGCGAGTGTTGAATAGCCAAGCACTTTAGGATTTAATTTTAAATGATGACCACTAATTAGGCCAGAATCCTCTAGTTTTCTTATTCTTTGATGAATTGCAGCACCTGAAATACCTATTTTTCTAGAAATTTCAAGTACAGGAGTTCTAGAGTTATTGGTTAACTCAAGTATTATTTGTTTGTCTATGCCATCAATTTTCACAATCCTATTTTGTTATTATATCTAAAGCTACTCTTTTACTTGTACCGAAGTTTCCTAAAATTGAAGTTAACTCATCATATTTAACTTTCAATGATTTTCTGTGGTTTAAATCTAGAATTTTTTTGAGTTCTTTAGTAATTTTATTTTTATTACAATCATGCTGTATCAATTCTTTTACAATTTCTTGGTCCATTATAAGATTGACAAGCGAAATGTATTTAATATTTACTATCAATTTAGCTATAACGAAACTAAAATAACTGCTCTTATAACAAACAACTTGGGGGACTTTAAATAATGCTGTTTCAAGAGTTGCTGTTCCGCTAGTTACAATAGCTGCATATGAAACAGATAGAAGTTCATAAGTTTTATTTTCAATTACTTTTATTTTTTTGTTTTTAATAATTGATGTGTAATAGCTAAGTTCTATATTTGGCGCTCCTGCAACAATAAATTGATACTCTTTAAAACATTCAACTGTTTCAATTACCGTATTTAAAATCTTTTTAATTTCTTGTTTTCTGCTTCCAGGTAAAATTGCAATTATTGGTTTTTTATCAGTTGTTATGAGTTTGTTTGATGAAGTATTATTCGTTTTAAAATTATAAATACTATCTGTTAATGGATGTCCTAAAAATTTAACAGGATAATTATGTTTAGACTCAAAAAACTCTTTTTCAAATGGAAGAATGACATATAAAGAATTGATATATTTTTTTATTTCTTTTATTCTTTTTTCATTCCATGCCCAAAGTTGAGGAGCTATGTAATATATAGTTTCGAACTTATATTTTTTTGACCATTTTGCGATTCTCATATTAAATCCAGGGTAGTCAATAAATATAATTTTATCAGGACTGAACTCTAATATGTCCTTTTTACAAAAGCTTATATTTTTTAGAATAGTTCTTATGTTTATTAGAACTTCATAAAAACCCATAAATGCCAAATCTTTAAAATGTTTTACAATTTTAGCTCCAGCGTCTTGCATTTTATCACCTCCCCAGGCTCTAATGTCTGCATTTGGATCCAACTCAATAATTTCTTTTATTAAATTAGACCCGTGTAAATCACCTGATGCTTCTCCAGCAATTATGTAATACTTCATTGATTTAGAAATCCCAGTTTTTTAATTTTTTAATATTATCATGATCAGTCATGTCAAATTTTACAGGAACTATTGAAATGAATCCATTTGCGAGTGCCCATTCGTCCGAATCATTTCCTTCATCCTTATTTATAAATTCTCCAGTGAGCCAATAATATTCTTTGCCCTGAGGATTTTTTCTTTTATCAAACTTTTCGACCCAATAAGCATTTGCTTGTCTACATATTTTAATTCCTTTAATATCAGCCCCTTTTAACTTAGGAAAATTTATATTTAATGCATTTCCTTTAGGAATACCCTCTTTCAGAGCTTTTTTAGTGATATTAATTATATGTTCTTTTATTGTTTCAAAATCTGCATCCCAACTATAATCTAATAATGAAAATCCTATTGCAGGTATTCCTTCAACACTTGCTTCCACAGCTGCACTCATTGTTCCAGAATATATTACATTAATAGAAGAATTTGATCCATGATTAACACCAGAAACACAAAGGTCAGGTTTTCTGTCTAAAATTTCGTTAATTCCTAATTTCACACAATCAGCTGGAGTTCCAGAGCAAGAATATTCTTTTTGAGGACCGTCGTCAATTTTTATTGCGTTACAATGTAAAGTTGAATTTATAGTTATAGCATGCCCCATTGCAGACTGTGGACTGTCAGGTGCCACAACTACTACATCACCTATTGTATTCATTGCAGAAATTAATGTTCTAATTCCAGGTGCTGATATCCCGTCGTCATTTGTAACTAATATTAGAGGTTTTTTTGACATTTATATTTTTTATAAAATTAATTTAAATTGGTAGAGATAGCTAATTTATCTTAGTGTC
The DNA here is from genome assembly GCA_965655865.1 of Flavobacteriaceae bacterium. GTDB lineage: Bacteria > Bacteroidota > Bacteroidia > Flavobacteriales > Flavobacteriaceae > MAG-121220-bin8. The sequence goes on from CBFHJJ010000009.1 coordinate 35,939, forward strand.
CATATTTCATTAATAGGATTTCCTTTACTGCTAAATCCTTTATGATTCCACATGCCATTCTTTAAATTATAATCAAATTCGAGTTTCATCCCCACTCTTGAAATATCTCTTGAGAAATATTCAATAACTTCACTATACTTGCCATTTTCGGTTGTATATCTTCCTCCTCCAGTTGCCATAAATTTTTTTGATTCGGTATTATATGCTATCCACTGAAACCTTGTTCCAGATAGAATTTTCATTGTTTTTCTTGGTTTGGAAATATCTCTTTCTTGTTTTTTACCATCTCGTATTCTAGCGGACATCAACCAAGCACCATTTAATTCTCCTGGGACACCATTGTCAATTTTAGTAAATTTCATTTCACTGCCAACGATTTCTAAAAATTCATCATCAATATTAATATCAAACACCACTGCACTTCCTACTCGCTCTGGATTATCAGTATCAAATTCTACTACTTCAGTCATTGTTTTCCCTTCCAATACCCAAGTGCCTCCATTTGTATGAATAAGCTTTCCTGTTGTACTTTCATAAATACTTATACTTTGATGAGACTCTGAGAAAATGACTATACTTCTTAATTCTTTCCCATTATTTGATGTATGTATTCTCTCCCAAGCTCCAATCGGGTTTTGAGCATTTAGTGTAATTGATAGTAAAATTGTAATTGAGAGAATTATTGTTTTCATTTTGTTTCTTTTAAATATGAAATAACATTTTTAGTAGTTCCTAGGTTTGATTTAATGTAGTTAAAATTAATTTCTCCCATTTCAATTCTTGTTCTTTTATTTTCAATTAGCTTATTTAAAACACTTTGAAATTCTTTAGCATTTTTTACACTTACAGCTCCTTTTTCAGCGATAAGATCTTTGGCTTCTGGAAAGTTTAAGTAGTTTTTCCCAATTAGTATAGGATTTTTAAAAATAGCAGGTTCAAGAATATTGTGTAATCCAGAGTTACTCATTCCACCGCCAACATAAGAAATATCAGAATAACTATAAAGTCTAGTAAGAAGACCTATAGAGTCTATTATTAAGACTTTAGCTGTATTAAAATTGTTTTGATTTAAATTAGAATGGATTATACTTTCACATTTAAGTGTATCTTGAAATTTATTTATTTGTTTTTTATTAATTTGATGAGGTACAATAATCCATACTAAATCATTATTATCATTTATAGAATTAATCATAATAGATTCATCTTCCTTCCAAGTGCTTCCAGCAACCAAACAAATTTTATCTCCTATAAACTCTTTAATATTTTTAATTTCATTATTTTGATTTAGTAAAGAATTAACCCTGTCAAACCTTGAGTCTCCCATCAATGTACAATTAGTAATATTATGACTTGCTAATAGATTTTTTGATTCTTTATTTTGAACAAAAAAGTGAGTAATTGATGATTTTAATAAATTTAAAAATCCTGAACCATACCATTTAAAAAACCAATGATTTTCACGAAACAATCCGGCTAATAGATAAGTGGGTACATTATTATTTTTTAAATTTTGTAAGTAATTTGGCCAAAACTCATATTTAACAAAAAATGCCATTTTTAAATTAAGTAGTGAAATGAATTTTTTTGCATTGTAAGGAGAATCCAATGGTAGATATATTGTTAAATCACCAATGGAGTTGTTTTTTCTTACTTCATAGCCTGAGGAGGAAAAAAATGAAAGTATTATTTTATGATTTTTATATAATGATTTAATTTCTTTAAATATTGGAAGACCTTGTTCGTATTCTCCTAATGATGCAACATGTATCCATATGTGATTATCGTTTTTAGAAACACTGTTCTCTAAATTTTTTAAAACATTTTTTCTTTCATTGTTAAATGATCTAATTTTTGAATTAAAATATTTAAGTATGAACATAAGGGCTCTTACTTTTATAATAGCTATGTTATAGATTACCCTCATTGTATCACAAAAATACTGTTTTAGTATTTTGTAAATATATTCATTCTAAAACTCTGTATTTTCTTATTTTTACAGAAATTTAATAATATGAGAAAACTACAGATGGTTGATTTAAAAACTCAGTACGAGTTTATTAAAGATGAAGTTGACTCCTCAGTTTTAGATATATTTAAAAATGGAACGTTTATTAATGGACCGTCTGTCAAAAAATTTCAATCTGATTTAGAAAATTATTTAAATGTAAAACATGTAATTCCCTGTGCTAATGGTACAGATGCATTACAAATAGCATTAATGAGTTTGGATTTGCAGCCTGGAGATGAAATTATTACTTCAGATTTTACTTTTGCTGCAACTGTTGAAGTGATTGCGTTATTACGTTTAAAACCAGTCTTGGTTGATATAGAAGAAGAAACTTTTAATATTAATTGTGATGAAATTCAAAAAGCGATAACCCCAAAAACTAAAGCTATTATTCCAGTTCATTTATTTGGTCAAGTTGCAAATATGGACCGGGTTATGGATATTGCAAAAACTAATAATCTATTCGTGATTGAAGATAATGCTCAGGGTATTGGATCTACTTATTTCTCTTCAAATAATACTAAACATAAATCTGGTACTATTGGAGATCTTGGTACAACATCTTTCTTTCCATCTAAAAATTTAGGATGCTATGGAGATGGTGGAGCAATTTTTACAAATAATGATGATTTAGCACATACTATAAGAGGAATTGTTAATCATGGAATGTATGTTAGATATCATCATGATGTTGTTGGAGTAAATTCAAGATTAGATAGTGTTCAAGCAGCTATATTATCAGTGAAATTACCACTGCTAGACTTTTATAATGAAAGAAGAAAAGAAGCTTCTCTTTTATATTCAAATGAATTAAATCAAAATAAAAATCTTTTAACTCCAATTGTAAAGAATGATTGTCAATCTCATGTATTCCATCAATATACTCTTAGGGTTTTAAGCGGAAATAGAGACGAACTGTCTAAATTTTTAAACGATAATAATATTCCTCATGGTATTTATTATCCAATTCCATTACACAAACAAAAAGCTTATACAGACATTAATTACAATGAAGAAAACTTTAAAATATCTAATATGATGTCAGAGCAAGTTATTTCTTTACCGATGCATTCTGAGTTAGACAATGATCAGATCAAATTTATTTGTAATAAAGTAAAAGAATTTTTTAAAGCTCAGGAAAACTAACGTCTACGTTTCTTTCAATTTTTTTAACAAGACCTTGTAAAACTTTTCCAGGGCCAATTTCAACAAAACTTGTTGTTCCATTTTTAATCATCTCATTTACACTCTGAGTCCATTTTACAGGTGAGGTAAGTTGAGAGATTAAATTTTCTTTAATTTTTTCAACCGATGTTTCAGCTTTAGCATTTACATTTTGATATATCGGACAAATAGGTTCATTGAAAGAAGCCTTTTCAATGGCAAGTGATAGTTCTTTTTTTGCATCAATCATAAGTTCAGAGTGAAAAGCACCTCCAACAGGCAGTATAAGAGCTCTTCTAGCTCCAGCATTACTTAGTTTCTCGCAAGCTAATTTAACTGCAGTTAACTCTCCTGAAATAACAACTTGTCCAGGACAATTATAATTTGCTGCTACAACAACTCCTTCAACTTCTTCACATATTTCTTCAATTATATTATTTTCTAATGCTAGAATTGCAGCCATAGTGCCATTTGTATTTTCACATGATTTTTGCATTGCTTTGGCTCTTGTTGAAACTAATTTAAGTCCATCTTCATAATTTAATACTCCAGAAGCAACCAATGCCGAAAATTCACCAAGCGAATGACCTGCAACTAAGTCTGGTTTAAAAGATTCCCCAAGAACTTTCAAAATAGCCATAGAATGAATGAAAATTGCAGGTTGTGTAACTTTTGTTTGGGTTAAATCTTCTTTTGACCCTTCAAACATTATCTTAGAAATATCAAATTCTAAAATTTCTTCAGCTTTTGAAAATAAAGGTTTTATTGTATCATACTTCAAAAATAAATCATGACACATTCCAGTAAATTGAGATCCTTGTCCAGGAAATATATATGCTTTCATTTATTTGATTTTATCATATCTTAAAAATGAAAAATCATATTCATTTTTTTCATCTTTAAGTCTTTTTTCACGTTTAACTTCTTGCCATTTTTCTAAATCTATCTCGGGAAATGAAGTGTCTCCCTCAATTGAAGTATGAACTCTTGTTAGTTCCACTCTATCAGCTATGTCAATGGATAACTTATATATTTCACCACCACCAATAATAAATGGTTGATCATCTTTTTCAGCTACTTTTAATGCCTTTTCCAATGAGTTTACAACTATAGCGTTTTCTGCTTGATAATCAGTTTTTCGAGTTATAATTACGTTAGTTCTGTTTGGAAGAGCTTTAGGCATTGATTCAAAAGTTTTTCTTCCCATTATAACAAAATGTCCTTTTGTTAAATCTTTAAAATGTTTGAGGTCATCACTTAAATGCCAAATTAATTTATTGTCTTTTCCAATAATATTATTTTCACTTGCTGCTGCAATTAAAGTAACTGTATTTTTTGGATTATTTTGTGAAAATAATTGAGATTCTGCAATCACTCTAGCCTCTTTTTCAAGTTCAGTTTTTATTTCAGCAATTTTAATTTGTTGTTTATCTATCAATTTTTTCATTTGCTTTTTTTCCCATTCTTTTCCCATAAATTTATTCGTTATATAGACATTAAATGTGTGGAACAAAAAAAGAATTAACCATATTGAGCATATCCAGTAGGACCAGGGGTAATCAAATAAAACAATTTCTTGTTTAAAATCAAATATTAAATTAGATGCTAATAAAGATATAATACTAATAATCATTAAAGAGAAATGAAAAAATAGTCTTTTTTTAGACTTTACTCTGCTTTGAGCATATTCAATTAATGCAATTTGATCTTCATTAATATCAGAACTATTATTGTTTTTAAATAGCATAATTGTAAATTGAGGTACAAAAATAATATTTTAAATCACATTATTAATTTTTATAATCATTATCAATGAAATTTCCTGCTTTAGAAAAAAAAATTTATCTAGATACGGCAAGATCCGGATTAATGTATAATGATTTAATTATTTGGAGAAATAGACATGAAATTGATTTTTTAAACAGAGGAAGTCAATTTAGATTAGATAATGGAGATTTATGCAGTTGTGAGTCAACTAAATCTTCCGCTGAAAGCTTATTAAATAACACTAAAATTGAAATAAATAATTTTTTAGGATCTAATAATTTGACTACGTTTCTTGTTCAAAATTTCTCAATCGGTTTAAGTTTATTGCTTAAAGCTGTTAAGCCCAGTAAAACTGTTTTGATTGTAAATAATGACTACTCAAGTATAATAAACCAAGTAGCATGCTCTGGATTAAACTACAATTTTGTAGAAAATAATTTTGATGTTGAAGCTCAAATACTTAAAGGAATCATAAAACATAGTCCAGATATATTTATTTTTTCTATTGTTCAACATATTGACGGTACTTTGATTGATTTAGATTTTATCAAAGAAATCAAAAAAGATTTTCCTCAGATTTTAATTATTGCTGATGGAACACAGTTTTGTGGAACCAAATTTTTTAATTTTCAAGATTCAGAAATAGATGTTTTAATTAGTAGTGGATACAAATGGATGTTAGGCGGATATGGAAATGGTTTTGTTTCATTTAATAAAAAATATCAAAAGTCCCATTTTGAAATTTCTGAAAAACATTTTGTGAATTTATTTGAACCTGGACATCATGACACTTTAAATTTTGGCAGTTTACTTTTTTCTTTAAAAAAGATGTCAGATTTCGGTTTAGATAAAATTGAAAAAAGAATCAGTTCACTTTCACTCTATACTTTTGAAAAACTAAAAAGAAAAAGATTACTAACGTCTAAAATCTATAAAAGATTAACACATTCAAATATTTTCAATATTAAGGGTGATGATAAGTTATACCAACAACTTCTATCAAACAATGTGATATGTTCTCAGCGCGGTGAGGGAATAAGAATTAGTATTAATTTTTATAACACTAAAGAAGAAATAGATTACTTTTTATCTCTTGTGTAAATCTATTCTAATACAGTAAATGTTGATATTCCAGAATCCGAAGATGTTCCATGATTATCTTTAGTGACTACTCTCCAATAATATACTCCAGGTGTGTTTAAAGAAACAGTTCTTTTTCTAGCACCATAATTAGAAATAATTTTTTTTGTAGCCGGACTATCTTCATCTTGATCAAGGTATAAATCAAAACTGTGAGTGTCATTAGCATCAATATCTGAAAAGGACCAAGACAACGATACACTACCAGAACTGACAGAAGAGCCAGGTTTAGGTGTTAGAATCTCGGCTGGAAATGGCGCATGATTTTTTAATGCCTCCCCAGAAAGGTAAAACTTCCATTTATCACTTTCTGCAACAAAACTTGTAGTGTTGGTTGATATAACTTGCCATGAATATGGAAATCCTTTAGTCAAAGTAATTTCAACAGATGTTGAGGTAGTTGTATTAGTGATTATGTCATTAGTAAGCAAATTTTTAATATTTAAAGTATAAGAAGTAGTGTTTTCTGATGAGTTCCATTCGAATTTTACTGCATCAACTTCTAAACATTCTGTGTTATTAGCAGGCTTGCTTAGAACGGCTTTAGATGGTTTTTGTGGTGTTGGTGGATCAACCGGACCAACTCCGCCTCCTTCTCCTTCAGCGCTTCCGCCACATGATATTAATAAAATACTAATAAGACATACTGTAGATAATAAAACTTTTCTCATTACTCTCTAATTACTTTGATTGATTTATTTACTGTTTTTGAATCGACTTGTAAGATATAAACGCCCGATTTCATATTAGAAAATGGCACACTTACAGATCTATCGTAAGGAACTTTGTCATCTTTTGTCCATATAACTCTTCCAGAAATATCAAATAAAGTCATATTGATATTATCGTCATTACCTCCTACCCAAAGTTTTGATGAATCATCAGCAGGGTTTGGACTAAATAAAATATCTTCGGAAATAAATATTGATTCTTCGAAAATTCCTTGACATTCTAAGTTAGTTGTTACTTTAATTGTATTAAATCCAGCCTTAAGTGGTAAGTCTATATTGCTTTGTGAAGTTTTAATTAAAGCTCCGTTGAGAATTATATTGTAACTATCACTTCCTGCAAGATTTAGTAACACTTGTCTATTATCTCTATTGATGCTAGTTAAAACACTTAAATCTACAGGTTCTTCAATATTAAGATTGTAACATTGCTTATAATTTGGAAAACTGTCATTAGTTAAACAAAGTTCATAGTTTGCAGCTTGTAAGCCAGACATTTGCCAGGTTTTAGCGTCAATTATTTCAGGTGTAAAATTAAACCCGCTTAAATTACTTGTAATAGAAACCGTAAATGGTGTTTCGAAATCTCCTTTTATTGTAAGATCTATTAGTCCATTGTTTGATGATCTACATACTTCATCTGTGTAAAACAAAGTGAATGTATCATTGGGAACTGGATTTGGATCACAAACATCTCCAATATCGTCTCCATCATAATCTTCTTGTCCAGGATTGTAAGTGTTTTCACAATTGTCTTCATTGTTTTTAATTCCATCATTATCGTAATCGTTTGAAAGTACTTCTAGATTAATTCCAACAGATTCAATAGTTTGTCCAGCTGCACTAGCATTAATTATTAATGGATAACTTCTAGCTTCTGCATCATTGGATACAGTAACTTCAATTGTAAGCTCACCTTCACTATTAATTAAAACAGGGTTTGAAGGTGAGTAAGATAAACTACTATTTTCAGGAAGACCATCAACAGAAAATGTAGTTTCAAAATTATAATTTGAAAAAACTCTGTGTTTCACGACAAAAGATCCAGTCTCACCTTGACCAACGGTCAACTTTGCTTCAGGTGTGCTTAATTGTAACAATGGGCCGTCTGATGAAAAATAAGATGAAAAAACTCCTCTCCCATACGTCGAAGCAAATACTTTATAGTCATCTCTCATATCAAGATCAGTAACTCTTACATTACTCATTCCATTAAAAGCAGAATTCCATTGAGGAGAATCATCATTAAAGTTTTTGGTATACCAAACCCCCAAATCAGTTCCAACTATTACTTCACTTAATACAATTGGATTTTGCAAAATTGCTCTTACAGGAATATCAGGGAGACCACCATTGTTTACATCTCCTTCTTTATTTGACCATGTTTCCCCCCCATCGTTAGAGTAAAATATATTTTTAACAGCGTAATTATGAAAAGTAACAAATATTTCATTTTCTGTAAGACCAAACTCAATGTCAGAAACACTTCCAAGAAATTGGCTGCCTGTGATGTTTGTATAAACTGGACTTGCAGTATTTGCATTTTCTGCTTTAATAACTACTCCATTTTCTAAACCTATCATTAATGTAGATGAGTTTGTTGTATGTGGAGAAACTGTTAATGCAGAAACATTTGCAGTCATCAATCCACTTTGAAGTATTCGACTTGGAGCATTAGTATTTCTGTCTGCTTCAGCGAAATTATCCCAATCGTAATACGCTTTTATTTCAAAGTTTGAACCGGTGTAATTAGAGTAAATAATTCCATAATTTGAATCTAATGCTTGAACATTAATAAAATCTCCATTACTGCCACTTTCGTTGTTAATATTAAAATTGCTATCACTTTTAAAATCATAAGCTTCTACAGAATTATTATACACATAATTTGCAATAAAATAAGGTTTATCTAAATTTTGAGAAAACATTGAAGCTGCTCCATCTCCACCAGAAACATCAATACTTGAGGTTATTTTATTTTCTCTATCAGTTTGAAACTGAGTACCATTATCTTGAGCACCAGCTAGAAAAACATCTGTCATTCCTGTAACTACCTTATTTCTTGTCGTCCAACTAGAAAGATCTCTTCCAGAAATTTGTTTATTTAAATCTTTAAACATTTCGGATGGTGCAACCCCAATAGTATAAAATTGAGAAGTTACATAGTTAAAATTTCTTGAAGATATTTCTTCAGTTGATCCATTGGATTGACTAAAATAAATACCACCATCGTTCCCAAATATTTTTTTAGAAGAATCGTAATTTCCAAAGGCCATGTTGTGTTGATCAGCATGAGCAAATTGTTGACCGAAACCATTGTACCAATGCGTGAATTGTTCCCATGGATTTGCAGTTGCATTTTCCGCACCGGTAGTAGATTTAAATAAATCAATACCGCCTGCATATATGGTTTCAGGATTATTTGGATCAGATTCTATCATCAAATCGTAAAAAGATTGACCTCTTGTAAAATCATCAGCTTCAATGTTTCCATCAGCATCATTTGGCAATGTGAGTGGAGTAGGTGCAGTGGCAAATTGATTTGTAGATTTAATGATTGTCACAGGATTTTCTGCAGCCAAAGCATAAATATCTCCATTAGAAGCTATTTCAAGTTCAGTTCTTCGCGCTGTATCTGCCCCGTCATTGTATGTAATAGTATGTTTGGTACTAAATGCTGTTATATCAGAGTTAGCCACCAAAATTGTACCTCCACCAGATCCTCTATGATTTCTGGTTGTAGAAACCCATAATTTATTATCAGGTGCAAGTTCTAAATCCATTGGTTGGTAGGAATAAGCAGAACCGTCAATATTGAATGGAACCTTGTCCCAAGATGAGGCATTGTCTGTTGATTTCCATATACCGTAATCGTCCACTCCAAAAAGATGGTTATTATCATCTCTGTGAGTAGATACTCCTGCTGCTATTATGACCTCAGATGTTCCGTTATTATCTCTTACTACTACATCGTTAATGTAAAAAATACCTGGACTTACTGTTTTTCCTGAAGATGCTAATGTTTCAAGTGATAAAGAAACATTAATAGTCTCGTTGTTTGATAGTCTAGATTTTAATCTGTTCCCGTCTGTAGATGATATCATGACAGAGGGAATTGAAATATCCTCGGCATTACTTCCTCCCATTGTAATTGGAGCTGAACTCCAATTTTCTTGACTTCCGTCGTTTCTATTCATTACAATTACAGCAACTGCACCGACTTGTTGAGCTCTTCTAACTTTATCAACAAATGGACAATCCCCTCTTTCAATAAGAGCTATTTTTCCATTTATTTCAGATCCATTTGAAATTGTTTGACATGCATCGTGTTTCGATCCACCAATACCATCAGAAATATCTCCCGAATCGTCTCCATCATCAGCTAGAATCAAATCAGCTGTAATTGGTGTGGAAGTTAATGAGGGACCAAAACCTGCACCTATGTATGTGTAGGGTCCCAAATCTAAGTTATTGATTTTGACAAAATTACCTGAGCTTCTGTAAACGGTTTCTGTTTCAGATTTGCCTCCAAAAACATTTGTCCATGTTTCACCAGCGTCAGTTGATTTCCAAAGTCCATTTCCTAATGCTTCAGCACCTGTATACGATTCTCCAGTTCCAACATAAAAAGTTTTTAAATCATTTGGATCATAAACAATAGAGGACACTGGAATGTTTTCAGGGATTCCTTGAATGTGTATCCATTCTGATGTATTTCCATCTGAAATATTTATGTTTTTAAAAAGACCACCACTAACTCCTCCAGCAAATACGGTTTCATCATTTTCATCATTTGGATCAAACATCAGTCCTTTAGTTCTTCCGCCAACATTATTTGGCCCCCTACTTACCCATTTCATCTCCTCAGATTCTCCTGGAACACTAAAGCTTTTTACTAAAGATTTTTGTGATTTATTTAATTTATATTGGGTTTCAAATAAACTACTAATTTCTGTTTTACCAGTCATTGGATTCATAGAAAGTTCCCACATTTTTTCTTGATACTGATTGGGTGGAAGACTAATTTTTTTTCTTTCCGATTTGTTCAACTTGTAAGTTGATTTAATTGAACTGTTTTCTAAATTGTCTTTGTGAATAGACCTTTTGTAAGAATATAAAATGTTGTCATAATTAGTTAATCCTACTACGAAAATAAAAACTAAAGAAAATAAAGTAATATGTTTATTAAATTTCAAAATGTTGATTTTTATATATTTTACTTATCAAATTATATGCCGATGATACATATTTCTAAAAAAATATGATAATTATCATGTTTTCTAAAAAAATGTAAGGTATTAAATTATGGTCAATTTTTATAAAAAAAGTTCTATATAAAAATTATATTTTCTTGAGGAAAAATTAAAAAAATTACCTGCTAAAAAGAATGTTTTTAACAAACTAAACAGATACTTTGCCTTTTATATGAGGGTGCGGATCGTATTCGCTTATCTCAAAATCTTCAAATTTAAAGTCATTTATTTTGTCGATTTTCTTTAATATTTTTAATTTAGGTAAGTTTCTAGGTTCTCTAGAAAGTTGAAGATTTAACTGTTCAATGTGATTATTATAAATGTGAGCATCCCCAAATGTGTGAACAAAATCTCCTGGCTTATAACCACAAACATGAGCTATCATTTCTGTCAGCAATGCGTAGGAGGCTATATTGAACGGAACACCTAAAAATATATCAGCACTTCTTTGATAAAGTTGACATGATAATTTATTGTTATGTACGTAAAATTGAAAAAAAGCATGACAAGGCGGTAAGGCTGCTTTACCTTTTTTAACATTTTCTTCAAAACTTTCATTTGTATCAGGAAGAACTCCAGGGTTCCATGCTGTTACAAGCATTCTCCTACTGTCTGGATTTTGTTTTAGAGTATTTATAACCTCTGAAACTTGATCAATTCCGTCACTATTCCAATTTCTCCATTGGTGTCCGTAAACAGGACCTAAATCACCATTAGAGTCAGCCCAAGCATCCCAAATTTTAACACCATTATTTTTTAAATATTCAATATTAGTTTCACCCTTTATAAACCATAAAAGTTCATGAACTATCGATTTCAAATGAACTTTCTTTGTTGTAATCATTGGAAATCCTTTTGATAAATCAAAACGCATTTGGTAACCAAATACACTTTTTGTTCCGGTACCGGTTCTGTCG
>CBFHJJ010000009.1:48013-51043 GCA_965655865.1 Flavobacteriaceae bacterium
TGTAATCATTGGAAATCCTTTTGATAAATCAAAACGCATTTGGTAACCAAATACACTTTTTGTTCCGGTACCGGTTCTGTCGGATTTTTCATTTCCATTTTCTAGAACGTGCTTGACTAAGTCTAAATATTGTTTCATTATAGTAAATAAGAATTCAAAAATATAAATTAACTAAAATTGAGCATACAAATATCTCTTAACTTATTAAAAAATATTAACCAATTATCATTCCTGCAATAGTGGCAGACAATAGTGAAGCTAAAGTTCCACCAAGAACTGCTATCATTCCAAATTTCGATAAATTTGTTCTCTGATTTGGGGCTAAAGATCCAATTCCTCCAATTTGGATTCCAATTGAAGCAAAGTTGGCAAATCCACACAACATATATGTAGCCATTATTATCGATTTTTCATATTGCAAATGAACTATATTGGAAATATCTTTTAGCTCAGCTAATTGCATGTAACCTATAAATTCACTCACAGCTAGTTTTATACCTAAAAGTTGACCCATTAAAGCCATGTCTTCTTTAGCGACTCCAATTATCCACATTACAGGTGAAAATGTGTAGCCTAAAATAAATTCTATTGAAAGGAATTGGTAGGTAGTGTTTTCGCTTATCCAATAATTTAGACCGGAAATAGATCCAACTTTTTCAAATCCAAAATTTATCATTGCTATAAAGGCAATAAACACTAAAAGCATAGCACCAACATTTGCTGCTAATTTCAATCCTTCAGTTGTACCATTTGCTATGGCATCCAATAGATTTGAACCGATTTTATCTTGAGAAACTGAAACATCTTTGTTAATTGTATCAGTTTCTGGAAATAAAATTTTTGAAATAACAATTGCACCGGGTGCAGCCATTACTGACGCAGTTAGTAAATGTTTAGCGTAAAAAAGTTTTAAAACTTCATCTTCACCACCTAAAAAACCTATATATGCAGCTAAAACACCTCCAGCCACAGTTGCCATCCCTCCAATCATTACTAAAAGAATTTCAGATTTAGTCATCTTATCTAAATAAGCTTTAATCATTAAAGGTGCTTCTGTTTGACCCAGAAAAATATTCCCAGCGACACTTAAACTTTCAGCGCCTGAAATATTTAAAAGTTTACTGAGGCTTAATGCTAATATTTTTACAACTTTTTGAATAACACCAAGGTAAAATAAAACAGATGTCAATGCTGAAAAGAATATAATGGTAGGAAGAACTTGAAATAAAAATACGTAACCAAAAGTCTCGACATTGACCATATCACCAAGAAGAAATTTACTTCCTTCCATTGTAAAATCTAAGGTCTTTACAAATATTTTTCCAAAAAATTCAAATATTTTCTGAACAAATTCAACTTTTAAAACAAGAATAGCCAATATTAATTGTGTTGATAATCCAATTAATGCAGATTTCCAATTTATAGCTCTTCGATTATTACTGAAAATGTAGGCCACTAGTATTAGAAAAATCATTCCAATAATTCCTCTTAATATACTTTCAAAAGAAAATCCTTGACTGAGAATTATTTCATTTTGTAAAATTTCATTATTGAAGGCTTCTAATAAATAATTATTCATTTTTTTCAGTTAGTTTATCTCTCAATTGAGCGGCTAGTTCATAATCTTCATTTTTTACAGCCACCTCTATTGCATTTTTAATTTGTTTAATTGACATTTTATTTAAATCAACTTTTTTTGATTTATCGCTCTCTTTTTTTACTTTTTCACCTCCAGCTTTGATTATTATACCTGCTTTTTCTAAAACACTTTCATAAGTAAAAATTGGAGAATTAAATCTTATTGCTAATGCTATTGCATCAGAAGTTCTAGAGTCAATAATTTCTTCAATTTTATCTCTTACACAAATCAAACTAGAAAAAAAAACTCCGTCAATAATTTTATGAATAATAACTTGCTTTATTTTAATTTCAAAGCAGTCAGAAAAATTTTTGAATAGATCGTGAGTTAAAGGTCTTGGTGGTTTAATTTCTTTTTCTAAAGCAACGGCTATAGATTGGGCTTCAAATGCACCAATAACAACTGGAAGTTTTCGTTTTCCATCTTTTTCAGACAACAATAATGCATAGGCACCATTTGTGTTTTGACTATAGGAAATTCTATCTATTGTTAAACGTACTAAACTCATTCAATTAGAAGGGTAAATAATTACTTCTAAAATATTAAAAATTTATGAGTTTTGTGCTTTAAATTCTTTTAGTTTTTCATTCAATCTTGGGACTACATCAAAGGCGTCTCCAACAACTCCATAATCTGCAGCTTTAAAAAAGGGTGCTTCAGGATCATTATTAATTACAACTTTAATTTTAGATGAATTAATGCCGGCTAAGTGTTGAATTGCACCAGAAATTCCAATAGCTATATATAAATTGGTTGCGACAGGTTTTCCAGTTTGACCAACGTGTTCACTGTGTGGTCTCCAGCCCATGTCAGAAACTGGTTTAGAGCATGCAGTAGCTGCTCCTAATGTATTAGCTAACTCTTCAATTAAATTCCAGTTTTCAGGACCTTTCATTCCTCTTCCTGCTGAAACAACAATATCAGCATCTGCAATAGAAATTTGACCTGATACTTTTTCAGATGAATCAACTGTTAAATTTGAGTTTTGTACTTCAATATTCAAGTCTTCTATTTCAGAATCAACGGAATTTTCAACTAAACCAAATGAATTATTGGAAAGTCCAATAATTATTTTATCTGAATTTACAGATGAATCACTAAAGGCTTTATTTGTAAAAGCAGTTCTTTTAATGGTAAATGGTTCTAAATTAGTTGGAAGCCCAATTACATTATTTACATAAGCAGCGTTAATTTCAGCTGCAAGTAATGGAGCTAGATATTTTGAGTCTAAACTGCTACTAAGTACAATGTGGTTAGAATTTGTGTGATTTGCTACTTTAGAAATAATGTCCGCAAAACTACTAGCACTAAATTTATTTAAAGATTCGTTATTAACTTTAACTATTTTTTTAACACCATAATTACTTAATTCATTAACATCTTCAACGTTA
>CBFHJJ010000010.1:0-50256 GCA_965655865.1 Flavobacteriaceae bacterium
AAATCTATAATCCATAGCAAATCTTGAAGACCCATCATATCTGTAAGAAAGGTCAACAATATACTTATCATCGTAAGAGTAGTTTAATAACGCTAAGTATCCTAATTCTTTCCAATCACTAAACGATCCAGAAGCGGATTGGTTAGTTTGAAAACTTGATACATATATTAAGTTATCAGTAGCAACGTTTTCACCAGAAGAGCTTAAGAAATTGTATTTCTGTTTTTGAAAACTCATTTGAGCTAGTGCTGAAACGTAATGTACATCATTAAATGTTTGATCCCATTTTAATTGATTAGCAAACGCCCAAGTGAATGATCTTCCAGTTGATTGGTAAGCATATCCGTTATCACTTACACCACCACCATGAACAGCATTTTGATATCTATGAGAATTAGTTAAGTTATAATCTAGAGAGTATCTAGTTTGAAACTTTAAATTATCAGAAAATGAATATGTTAAAGATGTATTAGATAATGCTCTTGTACCATCTAATTCACTAATATTATTTTCGGCTAGATAAACAGTATTAAAAACACTTGTTGAAAGATTTGTATTTAAAGTTCCATCAGCATTTTTAACTTGTTGAAAAGGTGACATGAAAATTCTAGTCATCTGAGGAGCAGCAAAATAAGAACTACCTTCTAATTGACCTTGTTGAACAGCGTTGGAAACTCTAACACTTGTTGTGATGTCAATTTTATTAGCTTTTTTCTTGAAATCAAAAGCACCACTAACACTTTCATAGTTAACACCAATAGATGTACCCATAGTTTTTCTGTGCCCTAGAGATAATCTAAAGTTTTCAGTAGCATTACCACCTTGTGCAGAAAAGTTATAAACAGCATCAGGTGCGTCTTTAACCTTTACTGCTTCATCCCAGTTACCATCTACTCTTCCGCCAGCATCCCAAGCAGCAGCTCCAGCAAAGTTTGCTAAAGCATAATTTGTAGCAGCTTCTTTGGTAAATCCATAGTCATTTATAAGAGTTTCAGCTCCTAATTCTAACCTTTGATTACCAGTAAGCATAGGACGTTCGTCCATAGCGTAATTTTGGAATCCATAATTACTAGTTATTTGATATTGTACTTCACCAGCAGAACCAGATTTAGTAGTAATAACAATTACTCCGTTAGAACCTCTTGCACCATATGGTGCTGTAGCAGAAGCATCTTTTAATACAGTAATACTTTCGATATCAGAAGGGTTTATCATAGATAAAATACCTAAATCGTTTGTAAGTGGACTGTAAGATCCATTAACAACAGGAACTCCATCAATAACAAACAATGGAGAGTTTGATCCAGTAATCGACCCCTCACCTCTAATTCTAATAGAAGTTGGTGAACCAGGCGTACCAGATTGAGAAACAACTCTTAAACCAGCAACTCTACCTTGAAGGGCAGCGTCAGGTGAAGTCATTGCTACACCTTCAATTTGGGCAGCATCAACAACAACTGTACTACTAATTGATCGTTTTAGGTTTTTTGTTGTAATACCTGTAACAACTACTTCTTCAAGCTCATTACTTGTGTTAAGTAGAATGTTAATTTTTCTGTCTCTTCCAACAGTAACGGTCTTAGTTTCAAAACCTACATAGCTAAAGACTAATACGTCTCCAACACTTGCAGTAATTGAATAATTTCCGTCAAAATCAGTTGTAACACCGTTAGAGGTGCCTTCAACTATAACTGTTGCTCCAGGGAGAGCAAGACTACTGTCATCAGCTACGTTACCAGTAATAGTAACTTGCTGACTAAATCCCCAGAATGACACTAACATAAGAGATAATGTCATTAAAAAGTTTAGTTTTTTCATATATAATTATTTGATTTATAACAAATATGTTAAAATAATGTTAAGAATAAAAGTTTTTTATGTTAAAAAATCATCTTTTTTTTAAAAGATCTACTTCATAGAATAAGATTCTTCTATGAATTTTTTATTTTTTTTGAGAATTTAATAAAATTATCTAAATTCAATTAAATTAGTAATATCAAAACAGCAAGCTTTAACATATTAAAGAATTCGGAAATTGAAGGAGGGGTGTCCATATCATTATTTCCATCAAACTCTAACGATATTCTGTTTGAATACAAAGCATTAGCTCCCAACTTTAGATTGTTGGATAATTTTAAAAGAAAAAAAATAACTGAAGAAAAATTTATTAATGAATATAATGATATGCTTTCTGAGTTAAATGCTAATAATGTTTTAGAACATATAAATTTACTTACAGCTGGATTAGAACCTATTTTAATGTGTAATTGTGCTAAAACAAAATTTTGTCACAGACATCTAGTTGCGGATTGGTTGGAAAGTAATACTGGTATTATTATAAAAGAGCTTAATTATCCAGATTACACAAGAAAAAAAGGTTATTTAATTAAACAGAAAAATCCTTCACTATTTCCTGAATAAATTATTGTTTTAAAACTACATCAAATAAATACTTTTCAAAATCACTATGATTTTCAATATGTGGAAGATGTCCAGAATTAGGGACTATATATTCAAATCTGTTTGGAAGAAGCTTATTTAATTTATCTTTTATGTCATTGTAAACAACTACTGAATCACTATCCCCCCAAATAGTATATACTTTCTTATTTGAATCGCTAATTTCTTTATTCTCTGAATCTAAATTCTTATGATTTTTAACAGTAGAAATTAAAGCTCTTGCAAAACCTTTGAATTTTAATAATTTCTCGTACTTGTCATCCCAAGAAGGATAGTTTTCAGGATATTTAAAGTCTAACAATTGACCAGAAGATATAGTAGGATATCTGTTTTTTATAAAATCATTTACCTCTTCTTTAGAAACACTTTTACTTACAATATTTTCATGATTATTAAAACTTGAAGCGGAAACATAAATCAGTTTTTCTATCATATTAGGTTTCAAATCTGCTAATTTTGAAATAACTCTTCCTCCATTTGATAATCCTAAAAACGTAGCCTTTTTTATTTCTAGTTCTTGCAGGAGTTCTATAACTTGATTAGCAAATAATTCATCTGTATAATCTATATCAGGGTTGTCTGAAAAACCTCTTCCATATAAATCTAATTTAATAACCTTAAACCCTTTTTCTTTTGCAATATTATATGTTTTATCCCAGATGTATGATGGAACTGAAAACCCGTGTATAAATACTAATGTGTTTTCGTTAAATCTATTATCAATTTGGTAATAAGTAAACCCATTACTTAACTCTAAAAAATTTCCAGTTTTTATAGTTTTTCTAAACGAATCATCCTTAGTAACGGATTCGTAATTAGGATTTGAACATGAGAAAAAAAAAGAGATGAATACTAATGAAAATAATTTTTTAAGATTCATAGTTTGTTATAATATAAATTACATTTGCAAGATATAATAAACTTATTAATTGAGTAATAGATCTTTAGGTTTTTTAGCAGCTTTTGGTGCAACATTAATATATGGTTTAAACCATACTGTTGCTAAAAACGTAATGCCCGTTTATATAGGCCCTTTTGCTTTTATTCTTTTACGTGTTATTGGTGCTTCATTATTATTTTGGACTGTTAGTTTATTTATTAAATCTGAAAGTATTGACAAAAAAGATTGGCCCAGAATCATTCTTTGTTCTTTTTTAGGTATGGTAATAAATATGCTAGCTTTCTTTAAAGGTTTGGAGTTATCCACGCCTGTAAATAGTTCCGTAATGATAACCCTTTCTCCAATTATAGTATTCATTTTTTCTGCTATTTTATTAAAAGAAAAAATTGAAAACATGAAAGCTTTTGGAATAATTTCTGGTTTTATTGGAGCTTTAATACTGGTGCTTTATACAGCGAAAACTGGAGTTAATGCTCCAAATATTCCTCTAGGAAATCTTTTGTTTATCGTTAACTCATTTGCTTATGGTCTTTACTTAGTATTGGTAAAACCACTTATAGCTAAATATAATATTATCACTTTACTTAAATGGTTATTTTTATTAGGTGTGATTATGAATTTTCCAGTTACAATAAATCAATTTTCCGAAGTTGACTGGACAAACCTTCCAATAAAAGAGGCTGTAATTCCAATGATATTTGTTGTGGTTGGAACTACTTTCTTTACTTATTTATTTAATGCTTATGCTTTAACTAAATTAACCGCTTCTTCAGTTAGCTCATTTATTTATCTTCAACCAATTGTTGGAATTGTTTTCGCTATCTCAACAAAAAGTGATTCTTTAACACTTGTTAGCGTTGTTGGAATGGTTTTGATATTTGTTGGAATTTATTTAGTTACAAAGAAAACTACTAAAACTTAAATAATTATAATATTTAAATTTTTACAAACAAAAAAAGGTTGTTTCAATAGAAACAACCTTTGTCATTTATATACCCATAAAATGGGTTTATACTAAAATTTAACTAAAATTAATTAGTCAATTTTCTTTACGTTGACAGCACTAAGACCTTTTGGACCTTCTTCTAATTCAAATTCAACCTTGTCGTTTTCATCGATTCTGTCAATTAATCCTGAAGCGTGAACAAAATGATCTTTTTCCACTCCTTCTTCTTTGATAAAACCATACCCTTTTGAACCGTTAAAGAATTTTACAATTCCATTTTTCATAATATAATATTTTTATTAATTTTTGGCGAATGTAGGTTAAATTTAGTAATAAGAGTCTATTTTTATAAGATATTATTGATATATGAATATAAATCTTGAAAATCATTGGCAAGAAGTTTATCATAAAAAGAATGAAAATGAAGTAAGTTGGTTTCAAAAAACACCAAAAACTTCACTTGAATTTATTTCAAGCCTTAACTTAAATCTAAATTCTAAAATAATTGATGTTGGAGGTGGTGAGAGTAGGCTTGTAGATAATTTACTTGATCTTGGTTATACGAACGTTTCGGTTTTAGATATTTCATCAAAATCTATTGAGAAAACTAAAAAAAGGCTGGGTTTAAGATCAAAACTTGTTAATTGGATTGTTTCAGATATAAATGATTTTAAACCGAAATACAAATATGACCTTTGGCATGATCGTGCTGCATTTCATTTTTTAAAGAATCGTTTTGAAATAAATAATTATGTAAAGCTTTTGAAAAGTTATTTAAATGTGGATGCCGATTTAATAATAGCTACGTTCTCAGAAAATGGTCCTTTAAAATGTAGCGGTCTTGAAGTATCAAGATACAGTAAAAACTCTATTTCTAATTTATTTAAAAATGATTTTAATTTAATCGAATCAAAAATTAGTATTCACAACACCCCTTTTGATACAACTCAAGAATTTTTATTTACAAAATTTAAAAAAAAATAAAATTAATTAGAAGTTGGAACAAAAACTGCTTGTAAATCTGGTTCTTTTTTAAATTCATCAATTGGAAACATTGGACGTTTAATTCTTTTATAATCTAATCTGTAAAGATCTTGATCTACTCCGCCAGGTGTTAAAGCCATTATCCATCCTTTATTTATATTGTAAAGTTCTGGAACTAGGTATCCAATTTTGACAACAACAATATCGGATTCACTAGGGTTTAAATTTAAATCTGTAAAATCTTTGATATAATGATAGGGTTTTCTTTTCTGGGTAACAATTACATTAATACTTCCATTTTGAACGACGATTTCAGTCTTGGCATTGATATCTCCTTTTTTAATAGATCTAATTATACCTTTTAACAATATGGGAGGAGAAAACCTGCTATCAACCTCTGCACCAACATATCCTTCAACATAATCCCCAACATCAAGATCTTTAGCATTATTGACAAGATTTGGACCTGGAATAGAGGCATATATTAATGATGGACCTGTTTTATCTTTAAATTCTTTTCTATTTAATAATTTTTCAAGAGTCCAAGTTACATCACCTGCACCTCCTGCTGTTGGGTTGTCACCCATATCACTAATTATAAATGGTTTAGTTTTACTTTCTAAAGCTAAATCTACACTTTCCTTTAAGTTTCCTACGGGTGCTACAAATTCAAACTCATTTTTTACATTCCAAAAACTTTGTGCTAAATATTCTGAAGAATTTTTGACTTCTTCTTTATTATCGCCGTATACAACAACAACACCATGGTTTCTAGGTTCGTCGGCCCAAGGATATCCCATCCATATCGATGCATCTATTACGCCGTCTTTTTTAGTTTCCGGATTTACTTTTGCATATAAACTCTTTCCTGGTTCTATTCTTGTACTTGTTTTTTCACCAGGCAATAAAATTGGCACCTCAATTCTAGACTTATACAATGGTTTTCCTTTTCCTGATTCAATTCTTTCAAGTAAGTTAGTTACTGCTCTTCTTTTTGATTCGATTGCATCTTCGTGAGGAGCCATTCTATAGCACGTAATTAAATCTGATTCCTGAGTTAATACGTATGAAACATTTCCATGTAAATCCATTGAAGTAGATATTAAAGTTTTATAACCTACAACCTTCCTGACTCTTTTTATAAAATCGCCCTCGGGGTCGTCTAACCCTTCAACACTCATTGCACCATGAATATCAAAAAACAATCCATCATAGGGTAGATGTTCTTTTAATCTTTTTAATGTTTGAGTAACTAATGACTCGTAAGCTTCTCTTGTAACTATTCCACCAGGAAGAGCATGACCTCTTATAGTTGGAATCCATTCTGCTCTTTGTCTGTTAATAGAATCTTTTTGTAAAAATGGGTAATAGCTAAAAACATCATCTCCGAGTCTAGCTTTAAAATCAGATTCTAATGTTTTAGCAGGTGAAAAAGTACTGGACTCTATAGCAAGTCCTGCTATTGCAATTCTGGGTTTTTTATTTTCGCTACAACCTAAAAATAGTATAATTACTAATATCGATGCCAAAAAATTCTTCATTATAATTAATATTAATTCCACTAAATTTAACAATAGAAAATTTAAATTATGACAAGACAGACTTTTTTTTATTTATTAATTCTAATAATTTTTAATTCTTGTTCAAAAAACACTGTAATTTCAAGTGTTGAAATAAATCCTATTTTAATAGATTCAAATGTTAATATTAGAGCTTTAGAAATTAAAAATAACAGAGTTTATTCTGCCACTTCAAACGGATCTGTTCTGCATTTTGATATTGATAAAAGCGATGTTATTTCAGAAATTAATTATGAAGTTGAAAACGATTCAATTGTTCCAAATTTTAGGTCTTTAGCTGTTACCGAAAAAGATGTGTTTGCAATGTCAATTGGAGACCCTGCATTGCTTTATAAAAATGGTAATCTTGTGTATAAAGAGACTCATCCTAAAGTATTTTATGATTCTATTGAGTTTTGGAATGATAATGAAGGAATTGCAGTGGGTGATTATACAGATAATTGTATAAGTGTTATTATAACAAGAGATGGTGGAGAATCTTGGAATAAATTGGACTGTTCTGTTTTTAGTGATGTAAAAGATTCAGAAGGGTTTTTTGCAGCAAGTGATACTAATATTTCCATTGTTGGTGATTATACTTGGATTGCAAGTGGAGGAATAAATAGTAGAGTATATTTTTCAAAAGATAAGGGTAGGAGCTGGCAAATTTTTAGTACCCCTATTTTACAAGGAGAATCTACAACTGGAATATTTAGTATTGATTTTTATGATAAGAATAATGGGTATGCTATTGGAGGAGATTATACTAAACCTGAAATAGATAGTTTAAATAAAATTATCACTAGAGATGGAGGAAAGACTTGGAAAACAATAGCTAATAATAATAACCCTGGATACAGAAGTTGTGTTCAATATTTTCCAAATAGTAATGGAAAAAAATTACTAGCTGTTGGTTTTAATGGAATAGACTATTCCTATGATAGTGGGCATAGTTGGAGGCATTTCAGTGATGATGGGTATTATACTGTAAGATTTTTAAATGATACTGTAGCTTATGCAGCAGGAAATGGAAAAATTTCTCGATTGATTTTTAAATAAAAAAAACCCTGCGTTAGCAAGGTTTTTTTTTAATATTTAATAAATGTTTTTTATTGTTGTGAACTAGCAAAAAGTTCTAGTTCAGCTTTCATAAGCGTTGGATCAAATAAATGTACTTCTTCAACTATTTCACCATTCTCCCATCTAAAAGATAGGTGAGCAGGAAGTTCAATTAAATTTCCACTTGTTTTTCCAACTGCTGACCACTTAAACCAAGTATTAGTCCATGTTTGACCACTTTGGTATGATTTAGTTTCGACATAAATAGGTTCATCTGCTCCTTGAATATTTAATAATTGAATATTATCGAAAGCAGTATGTTGTGCTCCAATTAGCCCAATGAGTTCAGATAAAGGAGATTGTTCAACACTACCAAGCCATAAAACAATTTTATCATCATCAGCCCATAGTTCTTTTAATCCATCAATATCGTTGTTTAGATAATGTTCATAATGTCCTCTAATTGCATTTGATTTTTCATCTTCAAATTCAACAATAGTAACATTTGACTGATTACAACTAACAGTAGTTATGGTAATCAATAATAATAACAGTTTTTTCATAATATATTTTTTTCGATTAATTTTATTCCCAAGGTCTCATCCATTGAACAACTCTGTTAACTTTTCCATTTACAACATGTATTCTTTCAAAGTAATGTTCTGAAGAAGAAGAACCATCTTTATAGTCGATTTCTTCAGTAAAATTGATTGAAACTACAGTGTAGTTTTCTGACCCTTCAACTGCAATTGGAGTTACATTATGCATAGTTCTTTTAATAGACTTGAAAGTTGATTGTCTTTCACTCACAAAATCAGTATTTGAAGTGTCAACATCAACAACACCAGCCATGTCTCCTGGATGAAATTTTACAATATCTTCAGATAAGTCTACCATTTTATCCAATTCCATATCGCCATAAGCATTATAAAAAGCCATAGCAATTTCAAGATCACTTTCAGATCCAATAACTGCTTTCGGACTTGTTCCCTCTGGAAATTGTTCATCTCCTCCCATATGCCAAACTCCACCAGATTTTTCAACTTCAATTGTTTTTGTTTCGCAACTAATAAAAGTTGTAATAACAAATAATATTAATAATTTTTTCACAGCTTTAAATTTTAAAAGAATTTATAATTGGTGTTATTATAATGGGCTTGCATTCCTTTTTCACCTCCAATAACTAATCTAGTTGCTTTAGCAACAAGTTTACTTGAATCTTCATTGAATCTCCAATTTAAATAAGTTTCATATTGTTCATATGAGTCCCAGTACTCATAAATAAAATAAGTCTGAGTTTCTTCATTATAGAAAGCTTCTAAGTGTGAACAGCCTTCTGCATTTCTAGTTACAGTTAAGCCGTCATCTGAATCCATTAATTCTTGAAATTTAGCAATATTTTTTTTGCTAACTTTTGCAGTAAATACTACAACATTTCTTTGAGCAGGTCCGACTGCATTTACCATACCAGTAGCATCAAAATATTCTCCTGTGGTAACAATTTTCCCATCCTTGAAATCAAAGTTATGGTAAGACATTAAGCTGAATTCTCTTCCAGTAGACTTGCTAGTTCCGCTCCACCTACCATATGCTCTAACACTACCATCTGGTCTCATTGTTAAAGTATCAATTCCAGGTAACCATACAGGTTCATTAAATTTGACATCTGTGTAATTTTTTACATAAAAATCTGCAACCTGAAATGATGCATCATATCCAACTCTTCCCATGCCGTACATTGGTGCTACATCTTGAACATCTTCAGAAACAACTTCTTTCCATAATTCGATATCACCAGTTTCAAAAGCTTGAACCCATTTTTTAGCAAGTTCTAAATTTGCATCGTAATCAGGATTCGAAGAACACGATACTGCAATTAGACTAATTAATAGTAATAATAGTTTTTTCATAATATTTAATTTTTAAAGTTCAGGTTTACTAAATTGATTCATTACGGTAATTTTGCCATTCTCAATTCTAAAGGATTCCATATAATTTGTAGTTACGCCATTAGATCCTGCAGAATCCCAAATTAAAACCCATTCATGGCCTTCTTCGGAAACTACAGAAATGTTTGCTCCAACCGAGTATTCAGAAAAAACTCCTGATCTGAAAGCTTCGTCATAAAGTGTTTTAAACTCTTCAATTCCTTCTGTTGTTGATCCATCTCCGTGATAAACAACTATATCATCTGACATATAACCATAAGCTTTATCAATTTCTATATCCATTATGGCTTTATGTAAATTTTGAACTAGTAAAACATTTTCTTGATTTCCGATCTTCCATTCCTTTTGATAAGTAGGTTCATAAGGAAAATCTAGAGAAGATTTCTTCATTTCAGAACATGCTGAAACAGAAATAATTATTAGTAATAAAATTAATTTTTTCATTTTTTTAATATTTTAATTATTTATTTTCTCTTTTTGCTGAAGACCACATTACAAGTTGTCCATCAACAATTTGATACCATTCTTCGTAAACATCTCCGTTCGCACCTGTAAATCTTGCGCATACCCATTCTCCATTTTCATTTGCATAATCTCCAGTTTCAGATTTAGTTGGTTTCACAGAAAAAGCAAAATTTGTAACCCATCCCCAATCTTCTTCTTTTTCTAACGAGTCTTGATAACCATTTTCAATATGAGCTATGAATTCTTCTGCGTTTGTAGAAACAGAGTTGTCATCATGAGTATAATTTCCTTCGTCAGAAATTAATGTTTTTAAAGATTCATAATCTCTTTCTGCCCAAGCTTTGTCAATTGCTTTAAATACATCTAATGTAGCTTCTGAACCAAGAGTAACAGATTGTCCTGTGCCCTCGATAAACCCATTAGAAGGAGTTTCACATTCTTGATTTTGATTAGCGCAAGAAATAAATAACCCTAATACGCTTAGTAATAATAGTTTTTTCATTTTGTTTTAAGTTAATTGTTAAGTTCTGAAAAATTCAGAAAGGTTAAGTTAAGAAAAAACTTTTAAAGATACCTCAAAGAATGTTTGTTATTTAAAATCTCTTTCCAATAGACACTCCACCTCTAATAGTTGCGGTATTCATTCCGTTAACATCTTCATCATAAAGTAGATTTCTGCCAACTCCAAACATTAATTCAAAAGTAAACCCTTTTCTGTTTAACCATTTTCTGCCGACTGCAAGTCCAGGTGAGATGTCAGTGTAAGATTCTGATTTTACATCTGAATAATTTTCAGATTTAGCTGATGAAAATTTAGTGAAAATCTCAGCAAAAATACCATAACCTCCATAATCTTGAGACTCTAAAAAATAAAACCTGTAATAAGGTGTAATTGCGAATTTATCATTCCATTCTGAGCCTAGCTCCGTATCAAAATTAATAAACATTGTTGCACCGTAAGCAGTAGAAGAATTTCTGTTTTTTTCATAACTCAGCGTTAAAGCGGGAAATATTAATAAATCTAAAAAATCAATTTTAATTTCATTTTGCCCTAATAATTTATTTAAATTTTCAATTTGAGTATCTGATTTAATAACCTCTACCTTTTGAACTTCTTGAGCAGTATTGTATAATGGAATTAGAAATAATAAGATTAATAATATTTTTTTCATTTTCTAAATTTATTATAAATCTAATGTTAAATTTGATGAATGAAACATGCTTTTAAATTTTTTCTTATTTTATTTATCATCTCATGTGAAGGTTCATCTTCAGATTGTTGTGTATTTCCTGATCTAAGAGAAGAAATTATAATTAATAAAGGAATTTTTACAGTTTCTTACAATGAAGTTTATGAGCAACCAAATTGGATAGAGTATTCTGTTTCTAATAGACCAAAAAATGTTGATAGAGGTAATAAAAATTTTTATTTAGAACCAGGTGTTAAAACAAGTGATAATGCTGATTATTATAAAAACGAATGGGATAAAGGTCATTTAGCACCTGCAGCTACTTTTAGCGACTCAGAAGAAAATTTAAATAAGACATTTTCGTTTGTAAACTGTGCAATGCAAATCGATGACTTAAATAGGGGAGAGTGGGCTCAATTGGAACAACAAGTAAGAGACTGGTCAGCATCACTTGGAAGTATAAGAGTTAGAATTGAGCTAGTTTTTGATCCTGGTCACGAAGTTAGGGAAACAGGTGTGCATATTCCAACAGGTTTTTGGAAAAACTTAACTTATTCAAATGGAGATAAAGAATGTTATTATTTTCCAAATGCTCCTACAACAAAAAATTGGGATCTGTATATAGCTAATTGTAATTAGTTACGTTTATATATTTCTATCCAAAACGGAAAGATTTTTTTATTATTAACCTTTAAAAATGATATTAAATCAACCTTGTTATTATCAATACTAATATCATTCATTTTTAATGTACTGTAAACTTCTTTTACTGTTTTTTTACTGTAAACTCTATTATTAATTTCTGTAAACAATACTCCTTTATTTTTAATGGAATCTTTGAACTTAAATTTAAAATCATAAGTTCCTTTTTTAAAATTTACTTTCCAATAAGAATAGATATCGTTTTGTGCCCAAATCCCTCTTTCACCTGACGCATCATTTCTGTTTAAGATAACAGGATTTTCAAATTCAGAACCGATAATTATTCTGGGTGGATTTTTAATGTTTTCAGATTCTAATAAATCATCAATAGAATTGTCCATTTCTATTTTAAAAGATTTTGCTATTTCAATATTTTGATTAATTACATTTTTACTTTCCAATGGGTCGGCAATTAAATCATATAATTCAAAGTCTTCAATTTTACTATTGTAGTCATTGTTTCCTACTAGTTTATAATTATCATTTTGAACAGACATATTTATATATTTTTCCGGAAATCTTCTAGTCCAATATGAAAATAAATACCTATCATTAAAAGTTTTAGAATTAATTAAAGGAACTAGACTTTGTCCATCTATTTTTCTATCACCAGGAATTTTTAAATCACACAGCTCCAATATTGTTGGCAATACATCAATGTGAGCCGACATTTTATTAATTACTTTAGAATTTTTAAATTTTTCAGCGTACTTAATATAAAATGGCACTCTTGTTCCTCCATTATAGACTGTTCCTTTAAGCCCTTTCATGTTTGAGTTATATCTTAATTGTTGAGGACCATTGTCAGTCATGAAAATTACTATAGTTTCTTCTTCAATTCCAAGCTCTGTTAATTTGTTTAATACTTTACCAACGTTATCATCAATGTTGGTTACCATTCCATATATTTTTCTTGCATCTTCCTTATCTTTTTCGCTCATTTTTGAAGCTAGGCTTTTATCTTCAAAACCTAATTCAGGATTTAAATCTTTATATATGTTGTAATACTTTTCTGGAACCTGCAATGGGGTATGAGGAGCATTAAATGATAAATAACAGAAAAAAGATTTATTTTTATTTTTTTCTATAAATTTTACAGCATTTTCAGCAAATATATCAGAGCAATAACCCTTGTATTGATTTTGTTTGTTGTTTTTCCAAAGAACGGGATCAAAATAACTTGTATTTCCTTTATAATAATTAGTAAAATCTCCAACTTGCCCAATACCTCCAGCCAGATGAACTAAAGATTCATCAAATCCTTGTTCTGAGGGTCTAAATGGATAATTATCTCCTAAATGCCATTTTCCAAAAATTCCAGTTGAATAGTCAGCTTCTTTTAAAATTTCTGCAATTGTAGTTTCAGTATTAGACATGATTGCTCCTCCGTTGTAAGTATCTCTAACTCCTGTCCTAAGAGAATATCTTCCAGTCATTAAACTTGATCTAGTTGGAGCACATACAGGCGAGACATAAAAGTTATCAAACTGAATACTTTCACTAGCAAACTGATCAATATTTGGAGTTATAATATTTGGATTTTTATTAATTCCTAAATCTCCAAAACCTTGGTCGTCTGTCATTATGATTATGACATTTGGTTTTTTATTTTCGATCGGACTGTAACAAGAGTTTAAGACAATAAAAACAATTAATACTAACCTTTTCATGTTCAAATAGTTTATCTCAATATAGTAAAATTAAATAGTAATAGTTGTCTGTGAACAATTCACAGCACTTCCAATTACTGTAACTCTTTTAGAATGATTGACACACTCAAATTCCCCAATTCTATTGGAAAGCTGAACTGAGGTTAATTGATTTTTATTTAGCCTTTTGGACCAAAAAGGAATTAATGAACAATGTGATGATCCAGTAGCCGGATCTTCAAGTATTGTTGATTGGGGAGTAAAATATCTAGATACAAAATCAGAACTAGTACCTGTTGCAGTGACAACAACTCCACCAGGATCTAAGTTTATTTGATTAAAATAGTGGGTATTGATTTTAATTTTTTTGATCTCTTCTTCAGAATCATAAATCAATAAATAATCTCTTGATTTGTAAATTTCTAACGGTTTTAAGTTTAATGATTTAGATATTAGTTTTGGTAAATTTGATTTTACAGGAACTCTGGATGGAAAATCCATATGATATTTATTGTCCTTAAAATCGACATTAATTTCTCCACTTTTGGTTTGAAAACTAATTGATTTTTCTGGATAATTTAAAAATGAATTTAAACAATGTGCTGTAGCTAATGTAGCATGTCCACATAAATCCATTTCTATTTCTGGAGTGAACCATCTTAAAAGAATATTATTGTCTTTAAGTATGAAAAAAGCTGTTTCAGCTACAGCATTTTTTTTACTTATTGATAGAAGTAAATCATCTTCAAGCCAATTTTTTAAAGGTATCACACAGGCAGGGTTTCCACCTGAAATCTTCTTTGTGAAAGCATTAATTTTGTAAACGTCTAATTTCAATCTTATTTTTTATTTGAGTACAAATAAGTGAATAACAAGCCCATTAATATTTGAATACCTCCCATAATATATTGACTTCTAAATATAAAATATACAGATGAAACATACATTAGAACTATGCAGGCTAGAATAAATCTTTTGTCCATTTTCTAAATATAAGTTATTATTTAAAATTAGTTAAAACATCTACTTTGAATGTTTTTAATATATTTAAAAAATGAAAGAAATTAAATCAATAAAAGTCAATTTCAAATTATTAATTTTTGTTTTATTATTTCCTTTTTATTTGATCTTACAAGATGATTTAGATTTTTTAAATCTTTATACTATACCAATATTAGTTATTTTGATTTTATTTTCTTTCTACCAAATAATTATAAATAGAGAAGGTATAACAAAAAAAACCTTAATAGTTCCAGTTTTTAAAACAGTAAAAACATGGAGAGAAATAAAGTATTATGTTACAGTTAAAGAATTTAACAAGGATCATTATGCTAGTTATAACAGCAGTGGTGGATCTATATCTTTTTTGGAATCAAGTTTTCTAAAGTCAATACAATATCAACAAAAAATTACAAACTCATTGGGAGGGATTTTAAAAATCTCGAACTGTTTGTGGTTTATTGATCAAGAAAATAAAGTTTGTTTAAGGCTTGATATGGACAAATATTCAAATTCTGATGAAATTTTAAAGTCAATTCAAATAAATGAAATTAGTTACGGAGATGAGTTTGAAGTAAATCAACCGTCTTTTCCTTTTTTAGGCTATAAAAAATTCAATGAATTATATTTTCCTAGAAACCCTGAAGAATTAGCATTATTGGAAGAAAAACTAACAGAACCCGAAAAAATCAAGTTAAATAATCTTAGAAAACGTAAAGAAAAAGGGGATAAGGTTTATTTAATTTCAAGAGATTTGAACCTTAATATGTTTTTTGATAAAACAGATTAGAAATTTTAGTCACCTCCCCAAGAATCCTGAAAAAAAATTCCGACACCTAGCTCAGCCCACAAGTACAAAACGATAGTAATTATAATTGTTATTATTAGTTTTTTCTTCATTTTAAATCAACTAATTTTTTGTCAATTATTTGAGCTAGTTCTAAATCTAGTTCAGTTATTGCTCCTTTGTCATGAGTAAATAGAATTATTTCTAATTTGTTATACTCATTTGTCCAACGTGGATGATGATTTATCATATCACATTCTTTGGCAATATCAGCCATGAAACTAAAAGCTTTGTTGAAATTAGAAAATTCAATATTAATTTGAATTTTATCATTAATTAGCTTCCAATTATTTTTTAATAAACTTAATTTTTTTTCTATTTCTACTCGATTCATATTTAAATATAATAAATAACTAATATGATAAAAATTATTAGCTAATGTTATGATATAGTCAATAATTTATAGTTCTACATTCGAAAAAAGTAAAACATTTCAAATTTATTATAATTAATACTGTTTATAGGGGAATAATATTAGTTTTGCGCCTTTAATTTTTTAAATACTTTCTTTTGAAAAAAATACTAAGAAACTTTAGTCAAAACCCTAAAAATGATATTCTATCTGGTATTACTGTAGCTCTTGCTTTAGTGCCTGAAGCTGTAGCCTTTGCTTTTATTGCTGGAATTGATCCTCTTGTTGGTTTATACGGTGCTTTTATAATGGGTATAATAACTGCGTTATTTGGTGGAAGACCTGGGATGATTTCAGGAGCAACCGGTGCGATGGCAGTTGTAATGATTCATATGATTCAAAAAGGAAATGAAGTAGGGGATTCCTTATTAAATCCTGTGGATAATTTAGGTTTACACTGGTTATTTATTACTTTATTAATTGTTGGATTAATTCAGGCTTTAGCTGGTGTTTTTAAATTAGGAAAATTTGTAAGATTAATTCCCCATTCTGTAATGATGGGATTTGTAAATGGATTAGCAATTGTAATTTTCTTATCTCAATTAGGTTTGTTTCAAGAAAATACAATTAATGGTTCCCAATGGATAAGTGGCGTTGAACTGTATACTATGCTTCTTTTAATTGGGATAACTATGCTAATTATGTATTTACTACCCAAACTAACAAATAAAGTACCTGCAGCCTTGGTTGCAATTGTAAGTGTCGCTATGATTACAATTGTTGGTAATATTGATGTTTCTACAGTTGGATCATTTATTTCAGATGGAGGTGGAGAAGGATTAAAAGGAAGTTTACCAGTTTTTCAAGATCAGATTTTTGAATTAATTTATACAATAGATGGATATTGGGATTTAATTATTTCAACGGCAATATTACTTGCAGCAGTAGGATTAATAGAATCACTAATGACTCTTAATCTAGTAGACGAAATAACTCAAACTAGAGGAAGTGGTAATCGCGAATGTCTAGCTCAAGGTGGAGCAAATTTTTTAAATGGTCTTTTTGGAGGAATGGGTGGATGTGCTATGATAGGTCAATCAATAATTAATGTTAACTCAGGAGGTAGAGGGCGTTTATCAGGAATTGTAGCTTCAATATCTTTGTTGTGTTTTATTCTTTTTGGATCAAACATTATAGAACAAATACCTATTGCAGCATTAGTAGGTGTAATGTTCATGGTAGTTATAGGGACTTTTGCTTGGAGTAGTTTTAGAATATTACATAAAATACCAAAATCCGACGCTTTTGTTCTTATCACGGTTTCAGCTATCACCGTTTGGCAAGATTTAGCAATTGCTGTGATTGTTGGAGTTATTATTTCAGCTTTAGTGTTTGCATGGGAAAATGCAACTATGATTAGAGCTAGAAAACGTTTTAAAGATGACGGAACTAAAGTTTATGAAATTTGGGGTCCATTATTTTTTGGCTCTATTCAAAATTTCAATTCTAAGTTTGATATTCAAAATGATCCAAAAAATATTGAAATCGACTTTATTGAATCAAGAGTCAGTGATCATTCAGGAATCGAATCAATTGAAAATATAATACAAAAATATACTAGCGTAAAAAAGAAAGTTAAACTTACTCACTTAAGTCCTGAGTGTAAGGATTTACTTTTGAAAGCTAATTCATCAATAGCTGGAAGTATTGAACAATCAATTGATGACCCAAGATATTATGTAGTAACAGATCTAATAGACAGAGAAATTTAATATTTTAAAACATTCTAATTAAAATGTTTTATATTTAAAAAAAACAAAAATGAAAAAATCACTTTTTACTTTAATCTTTTTATTTTCTATTAATTTAGGATTTTCTCAAGATGACAATTATAAAAATCTTTTAACTGATTTCTTAAACGCTCAAGGAAATATACAGACATTCGACGCAACATTTAATCAGATGGCAGATATGTTTGGTGTTTCTGTAGACGAAGAAAAATTCAAAGAACTTAAAACTGAAATGGTTGCTAGTTTAATTGAAAAAATGGTTCCAGTCTATAAAAATCATTTTTCTGAAGCTGATTTAAAAGCAGCTATTTTAATGTTAGGTTCTCCAATTGGAAAAAAGATTTCCGAAAAAGCTCCTATAATTGCACAAGAATCTATGAAAGTATCCATGGAATGGGGTATGGAAATTGGTCAAAAAATGCAAGGACTTATTAAATAGTAAACTATTTTTTTAAGTATTGTTTGAAGGCGCCAATTATTATTAAAATAATTGCGGGCCAAAAAGTTATAAATGATATAATACCAAAACCAACTGGATTGGGAACATTAACAATTCCAAACGTATCTAACATTATTATTACCAATAAAGGTCCAGTTCCTAAAACTAATGTGAACAATCCTGTTTTTACAAACAAATTTAATTTTAAAAACTTTTTCATAATTAGATCTGATTTTTCTGAATTTAGAATACTTTTTTAGATAATTAACCTTGATCTCTAAATCCTACAGTATAAATAACAAAAATTATCCATGAAATAGCTATTACACCAAGCGGAAAAGAAATATAACTTGGAATGTCTAACCAATTTTTTAAAAACCAAACTAAAACATACGGAAAAAACCCGAAGTGTCTGTAATAGTATTTTAATGCCTTCATTTACTAAATATAGAAAATGTTTTATTAATTTAAATTCATAATTTAACCTTTTAAAAAATTAATAATGAAAAAAATATTAGTTCTTGTTGGTGTGTTTGTAATTTTTTCTAGTTGCCAAACAAATAATAATCAGTCTTTTGAGATTAATCAAGTTTTTGAAAATTATTATCAAGAAAGTCTAAAACTATACCCTCTAAATGCTACAAGTCAGGGAGATAAAAGGTATAATGATTTTTTGCCTAACGATTTAACAGATGAATTTAGAAATGAAGAAAAAATATTTTATTCAAACTATATAAATAAGTTAAATGAATTTGATAATAGTAATTTAAATGAAGAGGATATTTTAAGTAAAAAAGTATTGTTGTGGGAATGTGATAGTAACTTAGAAAGACTAACATTTAATGAACAGTACACACCCATTGATCAAATGTGGACCCTACAACTTAATATAGGTCAATATGCAGCTGGATTAAGCGCACAACCATTTAAAACTGTAAAAGATTACAATGATTGGCTTGGAAGATTGGATGATTATCTTTTATGGCTAAGCTCTGCTGAAGACAGGATGAGAGAGGGCATGTTAAATGGATACGTTCTTCCAAAGTCATTAACTAAAAAAGTTATTCCTCAATTAAAAACTGTAATAAATTCAAATCTCGACAAAAATTTATTTAATAGTCCAATTAGACAATTTCCATCAAATTTTAGCGAAGATGATAAATTGATTTTGACCAATAAGTTCAAGGACATGATTTTAAATAAAATTATACCTTCTTATCAGAAGCTATATGATTTTATGAAAAATGAGTATTTAGATAAGGGGAGAGATTCCAGCGGAATAGATGTGTTTGAAGATGGATTAGATTATTATAACTATTCAATTAAATTATACACAACAACTGAAATGACTGCAGACGAAATTCACCAATTAGGACTTAATGAAGTTGCTAAAATTTCTTCTGAAATGGAAATTGTGAAAAATAAAGTTGGATTTAAGGGAGACTTAAAGTCATTCTTTAATCATGTTAGAGGTTTGGATGAATTAATTCCATTTGACAAACCTAGTCAGGTAATTGATAATTTTAATAGAATTCATAAAGAAATGACTCCTCAAGTTAATTCTTTGTTTGGATTACAGCCAAAAACCCCTTTTGAAGTAAGAAGAACAGAATCTTTTAGAGAAGCTTCAGCAAGTGCAGAATATAACCCTGGTTCTTTAGATGGTACAAGACCTGGAATTTTCTATGTGCCAATTCCTAATATCAAAGAATACAATTATTTTTCAGATGAAGATCTTTTTTTACATGAAGCAATACCCGGTCACCACTTCCAAATATCATTGCAGCAAGAAAACACTTCTTTACCGTCTTTTAGAAAAAGTCTTTGGTATAGTGCATATGGAGAGGGATGGGCTCTTTACTCTGAATCTTTAGGAGAGGAGTTAGGTCTTTATAACGACCCATATCAATATTTTGGTATGTTAAGCGCCGAAATGCATAGAGCTATCAGATTAGTTGTTGATACAGGTATACATACTAAAGGTTGGTCAAGAGAAAAAGCAATACAATATTCATTAGATAATGAGGCTGAGTCTGAAGCTGGTATTACATCTGAAATAGAAAGATATATGGCGAATCCAGGTCAAGCTTTGTCTTATAAAATAGGACAGCTTAAAATCAGAGAATTAAGAACTAGGGCGGAAGCTAAACTTGGAAATCAATTTGATATAAAGATATTTCATGAAAAAATTCTTGAGTCTGGTTGTATACCATTACAATTATTAGAAGAAAAAATTGATAATTGGATTAATAGTTATAGTTAAGACTTGTTATCTATAAATGTGTTAAGCCATATCAATCTTGAAAGAAAGTAATTAACTGGAGCAAGAATTAAAATGCTTATTCCAATTATTAATGATAGTAAAAGAATATTTTTCATTTGAAAAACTGCTAATGAAATAATTAGTATTAGTGAACCTATTCCTATTCCTAAACCATAACTTACATACATAGCTCCATAAAAAAAACCTGGTTCTATCTCAAATTTTAAATCACAATTCAAACAGTTACTGTGATTTTCACCACCGTTAAAAAACAAATTATAATAAGGGTTATTGCTTTTCCAAAATTTTCCTTTGTTACATTTTGGACATTTATTAAAAAAAATACTGTAAAGTTTTCCAGTTTTCATGAATTATGTAATTACTTAAACTATTGAAATAAATTCATTATAATTATAAATAAAAAAAAGCTTATAAATAAAATAAATACAATGGTATTTATATGTTTTTTAATATAATCTTTCATTTTTCAAATTTAGGATATATTATCAACTGTTCTAGTTTTCAAAACAAAATTCATCTCCAATATTTTTTAAATCATAAACTGATTTAGAAACTTTAGCATCAGCAAGTATTTCTCCACCAGGGTCATCATTATTATTTCCGTTGGGTCTTTGGTCACTAAGGTTTATCACTAAAAAATATTCACCATCCCTAATGTATTTAGTATCAACTTCACCACAATCATTTACAAGATCACTACAAGCGAATGTAAATGCAATTACCAAAAACAAAACTATTTTTTTCATATTTTAAATTTTTATTTCAATTAATTTTTCTTTGATAATATCTGACCAAAGTTTATATCCCTTTTTATTTAAATGTAATTTGTCAGAAATAAAAAAAGATTTAATTGGTAAACCATTCGCATCAATAAATTTGTCTCTAGTAGTAATGAAATGAAGATTTATTTTGCTTTCACAATAACGATTTATTAAATCATTAGCTTCAGAAATTTTATCCCAAACATCCCATCGGGCAGGGGTAGGTGTTGTTTCAATGACAAAGACAGGCACTTGTTTATGTATTTTTCTTATTGATTTGTAACAGTATTTAAATAATTTTTTTACCTCTTTCGGAGAAAGATCATTATTGGTTTTAATCATGTCATTTGATCCTGTAATATCATTAGCTACAAAAACTAATATTGCTTTTGGAGAATGATTAGTAATTAATCTTTCAGTGAAATGTATTAAATCATAATAATGAGCTCCACCATATCCTCTTTTAACAGAACTATAGGGTTGCATATCGTTTTCAATATTATTCCATAATCTAATACTAGAGCTACCAATAAAAAGTAAATCATTCTTATCAGCTTTATTTTTGAAATCAAGTAGTTCTAAATTCAGAATTTCTTTTTCAAAAACGTTTCCAGTATTCTCATATTTTTTCAAAGGAGAACAAGAGAAAATAAATGCGACAAATAATAGTGGAATTATACTTCTCATAACAATGTAAAATATATACTAAGGAAGTCCAGCAATAAGAGCAAGTATTACGACAACAACTGCTGCATAAGTACCGACAACTCCACCAGCTAATTTTATAATTGAAAATTTTCTTACTTTGATTTGCTGAATATCACTTTTTTCAACAGTCTGAATTCCTCTGTTATTTTCTAAAGTAATTGATTCGTCATTTTTAGAAACTAATCTTCCTGTTAGCTTTGAGCTATCAAGTTTTTCAATTTCAAACTTTTGTTTTTTTTCGATTGCAATTTTATTGTAGTCTAATGTGCGATAACTAAAACAACTTTGAAATACAAAGGAAATTAATATTAATAAAATAATTTTTTTCATGTAACCAATATATAAAAACATCCAATAAAGAATGTATCTATTTTAATTAAATTTTTAAAAAATGTTTTTTAAATCAAAAGTTTATTTATGTTATCGATTGTAGTTTGTAAAACTATTTTGTGTACAGAGTCTTTTGGGTTTTGAATTTCTGCGTTTAACCTTTCTAATAACTCAGCTATAGTATTTTCTTTATTCATGCTTCAAATATACTTAAAACTCAGCTGAAGAGGGGGTAATAGATAGCCGACTAATTCATAGGTAAATACAGATTATTTAATTTATAAAAAATTTTTAAACACTAGCCAAATATTATAATTAGTAAGAGAACTGCTACTAAAATAATAATAAGCCATTTAGCTTGATTCTTTGATATATTTTTTTCAAAGTCAGTAGGACCATTATCAAAACCTCCATAATGCATAATAATCTATTATTTATTTAATTAAGCCCATTTCTTTAATTTGATTTGCAATTTCTAAAATAGATTCTTCTGCTGGTCTTGGATTCCAACCAAGTACATCTTTCGCTTTAGAGGTTTTACTTAAACTTCTAACTTTTCCCATAAAAGGAACAGTAATTTTTAGTTCTTTATTAAAATTAGCTAAAAATTTAGCTAACCAAACCGGAACACTTATGCTTGGTGCTTTTTTAAATCCATTCTCTTT
This sequence comes from Flavobacteriaceae bacterium, assembly GCA_965655865.1. Lineage (GTDB taxonomy): Bacteria > Bacteroidota > Bacteroidia > Flavobacteriales > Flavobacteriaceae > MAG-121220-bin8. The sequence continues at coordinate 23,040 of CBFHJJ010000010.1, forward strand.
TAGCAGTTTAGCAATCTCTTTATAACTCAAATCTTTCTCAGATAATGCAAATCTTTCACCATTGCTAGATGGGCTTTGCATTGCAAGTATATGTGCAGAAGCTACATCTCTTACATCTACATATCCAAACTGCATTGGTATGGCTACAGGCATTTTACCGGTTACTACCATCCCTATAGCTTTGTTTGATTCACCTAAATCTTTTGTTAGGGAAGGGCCTGTAACAAGTGCAGGATTAATAACAGCTAACTCAAATGGATTTTCGTGTTCTTTAACAAAGTCCCACGCAGCTATTTCAGCTAAAGTTTTGCTTTTTGCATAATGATTGATTCCAGAACTTTCAGGATCTGACCAATCGTTTTCATCGAAATACTCTTTTTCTTCACCAGTTTCTAAAATTGCAGCAACTGATGAAGTTAACACTACTTTTTTAACGTTATGTTTCTTAGCAAATTTAAATGCTCTCTTTACTCCAGCAACAGCGGGTTTTACAAAAAAATCTTCATCATTTACTTTTACAGAAATTGGAGAAGCAATGTGAAGAAGAAAATCACAACCTTTCATACCTTCATCCCATCCATCATCTTCAGTTAAGTTAAAAACGAATAAGTTTAAGTTTTCAGTTGGAGTGTTGTTTTTTTTAAGTGCATCAATGATTTCGTTTTTTCTTTCAGGAGATCTTAAAGATCCGTTAACGGCATAGCCTTGATTTAAAAGTTGATTAATGCAATGAAGTCCTATAAATCCTGTTGCACCTGTTACTAATACTTTTTCCATTTTCTAAATTTAGTTTTGTAATTAATTATTTTTAAAGTTAAATAGTTCGTTTTGTAAAACTAAAAATTTCTAGATAAAAATATATTGAAAGGAAGGCTAATCAAGTAACCTGTATATTATACTTGCAAAATGTCCACCTTTAAAAATTACTTTTAGAATAAATACAAGAATAGCTAAAACAGAAACAAAAAAACCAGCTTTTTTAAATCTTTCCCACATAGTTATTTAATACAAATAAATTCAAGTTGCAATATTATATCTAATCTGGATTACAGTTTGTAAAGTTTGGCTTTTTAGATTCTGGCCAATTAGTTATGCCACCAAAAAAACCACTACAATTAGTCACTTTTGAAACATCCCATCCACTTAAATCCATTCCCTCAATATATTTATTATTAGAGATATTACTAAAAAAACCAGACATATTTGTTGCGTTACTTACATCCCAATTATTAATATTGGGATTTGTAGTTTCTAATTGCATTGCTAGCCTAAAATCTTCTACATTACTTACATCCCAATAACTTAAATCTGATTTAATAGGCTTGTCAGAATCAAAAAGCCCATACATACTAGTCCAATTACTAACATCCCAATTTTCCATTCCTTTGATTTCAGTTCTTAAAAAAAGACCTGCTGCAGAATCTTCATTTGTAATTTCTACTTTAGTTGTAACCAGTACGCTTAAATCAGAGTAAGTGTTTAATACATTCTTTAGCCAAGCTAAATCAACAGCAGTATAATATACTGAGTGGTTAAAACTAATGAAATCAGGCCCTCCATTTTTTCCATTAAATCCAGCAACTATTCCCTTTAAATCTGCCTTTTTTCCTATAGGAACCCAATCTCTAGCTTTTATTGTCACTCCATTGTCTGCAACATAAAAGGGTAATTCTATTTCGTCATCAGATGAACAACTAAAAAAAAGTGGAATAAACAGTAATAGTAGAATTAGTTTTTTCATTAAAAAAATATACAAAAAACATTCGAAATAGAATGTAATATTATATATTCTTATTATATTTATATTATGAGTCAAAAAACTGAACAATTATTATTTTGTGTTTATTGTGTTGTATACATCATAATAGCATTGTTTACTGAACTAGATTTTTTTATTGTAGGATTCCCTGGTTTATTATTGGGTTTATTTTGGATAAGCCGATTAATGAAACTTGCACGAGAAAATAAATCATAGTTTATGAAAAAAGTAAAATCATTACATATAGCTACTTTAATTCTATCATTTTTAGCTGAAGTATATGGTGTTTATTCATTATTAAATGGAGGAGATAGTATTGAAGCTATATGTTGGATTATCGGAGGAGTTATATTGGGTTATAACGATTGGAAAATCTTTTTAACTAAAAAGAAATCATAGTTTATGAAAAAGTACAAGTTTGGACAGGGTTTTGACAAGTTTAGCAGAAAACAATTAAGTATCTATTATTTTTGTTTAGGATTCTTTGCAGGTTTTATTTGCATGCTTGCACTTGCTTAAATCATAGATTATGAATTAAAAGAAGAAGATATTCTTATGATTTAGTTAGGGTTTATTTTGAAACGTAATTTATTCTTTTTTTAAATTAATTGTTTCATTATATCCAACTGGGATTTTAAGAAATTCATTTGAAATTTTTCCAAAATACTGATATGTTATTCCAAAAGAAGAAACTCCAGCATAGCTACCTCCACCAAATGTTTTAATATCATATTCTGTACCATTAAAAGACCACTTCAAATTCTTTGTCGAATCTAAATTACACCCGTATGTAGAGTTATTAAAATATATTACTTCCTGACCAGTTCCATCGTTTAAAAATAAGAAATATCCTTTTTGTTTACACTCATCATAAACTGCATCAACATTATCTATAGTGTAAGTATTAAAGTGCCATTTACCTACTATTTGATTAACAGGTTTGATTTCAACTAAATCATCTTTTGAACAAGAAAATATAATTAAAAGTAATATTAAAAATAATTGTTTCAAATTACTAATATACTGAAATTCAATATTATATAAAAATATGAAGGTATAAAGTATAACTACTTAAGTTTAAATATGTCAATATACATTCGTGTATCAAATGGAACCCTAGCACTAATAATGTGTAACGTAATAAAATGAATAAATGGATTTCCTGTTACAACAGTAAAAGTTGCCTTTCCCATACCAACAAGTGTTTGTGTCATAATTATATATGTAAAGGAAGTTAGCCCAATAGATAGATTACTATAATCAACTCCTTGGTCAAACAAACTGAAAAAAGAGTAAAAAAGACCTCCAAGTAATATAACTGTGATTTTATGCTTAAATATTACGGCTATTCGTGGAATAAAAACCATATGCATCATAACTACGACAGGAAAACCAGCTCCTAAGGAATTAACTAAAATACCTAAGGGTACTCCTAGTATATATTGACTTGCTGAAATACCTCCAATAAAATCAGTATCCCCAACAACAATTGGCCCAAAAAAATCTAAAGCCCAATAAAAAATTATTATCCATAGATCTCTTCTCCATTTAAATGAGGCGAAAAGATTTTTTAAGGAAAGACCTTTTTTTTTAAGCCATAACAGAGGAATAATGGTATATATAATTGTGTAAGTAATTACCCAAATCAATATATCTTCTTGAAAATGACTTCCAGTTGAGTAAATATCAGTACCAGGAAAATGTAGCCCTATATTGAATCCTACTCCCAAAATTAGCTGAGTTATTATTAAGTAAAGAAAACATAAATAAGCCTCTTTTTTCGCTAAGTCTTTATCAACAGCATAAAGCTTTACCCAATTAACTGATTCTCTTTTCTGAGTTAAATAAAGTAATAAAAAAACTACAAGAAATAAGACAGGAATATAAATGGTTAATAGACTATGTAAACCATCTTCTGCTATTGAAGACAAGGTAAATCCCATTGAAACAAATAAAAAATATGAAGATGTTACTACAATCCAAAAAATACTAAACAAAAGTATTGCACTACGGTCTGTTTTTTTCATTTATCTATGTTTTAAATTTATTACAAAATTAAACATAGACAAGTGTTTGAAACATACACCTATGTTAAGAAAAATCAGATGATACGTCCTTGCGAATTCGGCTTAAAGATTGTGGCTTTATTCCCAAGTAACTGGCAATGTAATATTGGGGGATTCTTCTAATTACTTTAGGCCGATGTTTTAATAGGTTTAAATAGCGTTCCTTGGCATCTAAGAGCGTAAGGTTATCCGTTTTCTTTCTGAGTCCAATAAATGCCTGTTCAGCAATAAGTCGTCCTAATCGTTCAAATTGGGGAATCTCTTTATACAATTTTTCCAAATCTTGTTTAGATATGTAAAGTAGTGATGTGCTTTCAATGGCCTGTGCAGTCTGTCTAGAATAACTATTAGAAAGAAAACTATCTAAATCAGTATACCATCCTCCCTCAAAAAAAAATTGCCCAGTCACTTCTTCTCCATCTTCCATTTGATAATATCTAATGATTCCGCTTTCAATAAAATAAACGTTATAACAAACAAAATTGGTGTCGTGAAGAATTTCTCGTCTTTTAAGTATTTTGCTTTTAAAGTAACTTCTAATAGTAAAGTACTCTTTAGGTGTAAAGTCAATATAATTCGAAATATATTTTTCTAAAGAATCTTTCATTATTATTTATTTCTCTTGTAATTTAAAAATTATATGGCAATTAGAAATATAACCTGTTAAAGTATAAAACGGATATTAAAGGTATACCTAATCACTTTCCAATACAGAAATTTGAAAAGATATTGCCAAGTACATCATCATTTGTGATTTCACCTGTTATTTCTGCAAGATGATCAATAGATTTTCTAATGTCTATTGATAAAAGATCTCCAGAAATATCACTTTTTATTCCCATATTAACTTCTTCAATAGCTTTTAAAGCTTTCATTAGTGCTTCGTAATGTCTCGAATTACTAATTACAGTGTCAGTGTATGGGTTAAGAATATTTATTTCATTAACTAGTCTCTTTTTAAGTGAAGACACAGATTCTGTATTATTAGCAGAAATTTTAATTATCTCAAACTTTTCTAATTGATTAATTAAATTTTGATTCATATTTTTTAAATCAACTTTATTTCTAACTAATACAACAGATAAGTCCTCTCTTTTAAAAGATTCTAAATCTGAGTTAATTTCTTCAAAAGTAGTGTCATTAGAATCAAAGAGATAAATTAAGATTCTAGCATTATTTATTTTTTCTTTTGTTTTTTCGATTCCTTTAGACTCAATTATATCTTCAGTTTCTCTTAACCCAGCTGTATCTGTAAATCTAAAATTTATACCATCAATCACTAAAGAATCTTCAATACTATCTCTAGTAGTTCCAGGAATATCTGAAACAATAGCTTTGTCTTCATTCAGCAGTGTATTCAACAAAGAAGATTTTCCAGCATTTGGTTTTCCAGCGATAGCAACAGAAATACCATTTTTTAATACATTTCCAGATTTAAAGGAATCTATCAGTTTTTCAAGCTCAGTTTGAATTTTTACAGTTAGTTTTTTGAATTCACTTCTTTCAGCAAATTCAACATCTTCTTGAGAAAAATCTAACTCTAATTCAATCATTGAAGAAAAATGAAGAAGTTCAGCTCTTAATTTTTTTAAATCATTACTAAAACCATTTTTCATTTGCTCCATAGCTAATTTATGAGAGCCTTCATTTTCAGATGCAATTAAATCAGCAACAGCTTCGGCTTGATTTAAATCCATCTTACCATTTATAAAAGCTCTTAAAGTAAATTCACCAGGATTAGCAACTCTAATTCCATTTTCAATAAATAAATCAATGATTTCTTGTTGAATAAAAGTGGAACCGTGACAAGATATTTCGATAGTATTTTCACCAGTGTAGGAGTGAGGTCCTTTGAATAAAGTAACTAATACTTCATCTAGTTCGTGACCATTTTTCATTATATGACCTAGATGAACTGTATGAGAATTTTGATTATAAAGTTTTTTATTTCCCTTAGGTTTAAATAGTTTTTCAGTTACTGAAATTGCATTTAATCCTGATATTCTAATTACAGAAATCGCACCCAATCCATTGGGGGTAGCTAGAGCAATAATAGTTTCTTGATTAATCATTAAATGTCTTTTGTAAAAGTGCTTCTTTTTTTATGTAATTCACTTTCGTAATTTTTCCAAAAGGCTTGAATTGAAGTGTTTTCAATCAGTTCTGGATTAGTTTCAACTTCTTTAATTCCTCTTTTATTAAACATAGTTTGAAGATCATTAAATAAAATAGCTGTTACTCCTTTGTTTTGGTATTTTGGATGAACTCCTATTAAATATAATGAAGCTTTATTATTAAATTTTTGTGCTTTTAAAATATTAAAAAATCCAAAAGGAAATAGTTTTCCATTTACTTTTTTTAATGCTCTTGAAAATGAAGGCATAGTGATAGCAAATGCTACAAGTTTACCCTCATTATCAACAACACTTTTTATAAAATCAGGATGAATATATCTTATATACTTTTCTTTATAGTGATCTACTTGATATTGTTGAATTGGAACAAAAGTTTGTAGAGTGTTATAAGTTTTGTTTAGTAGGTCAAACATTTCGTCTAAGTAAGGAACTACTTCTTTGGTGCTTTTAAAAGTTAATGGTTTAAGATTGTATCTTCTCATTATCAAATCAGAAAATTTTTTAACTTTTTTAGGTGCTTTGTCTTCACTCCAAATTTGAATTCGGTATTCAACCCATTCTGCAAGTTTTTTCATCTTGAGTTGTTTTAAATGTTCCTTTTGGTAGGGATTGTGATACCATGTGATCATTGTATTTAACTCATTGTAACCATGTGTTAATAAACCAGCTTTATCCATATTGGAAAAACCAACGGGTCCCTCAATAAAAGAAAGTTTTCTTTTCTTGCCAAAATCTACAACAGCTTGAATTAATTTTCTAGAAACTTCTATATCATCAATCACATCATACCATCCAAACCTAACTTTATTTTTATTTTGTTCTTTTACTTCAATCCAATTAACAATTGCAGCAATTCTCCCAACAATTTTGTTGTCTTTATACGCCAAAAAATATTCAGCTTCAGCATTTTTAAAAACAGGATTCTTTGATTTATCCATTGTGTTTAGTTCTTCATTTGAAATTGGAGGAACCCAATATTTAGATCCTTTGTATAATGAAAATGGAAAATTCACAAAATCCTTGTATTCTTTTAAAGTCTTTGCTGTTTTAATGACGATCATTTTTTGCTTTTTCTATTATTTTTTTTAATTAATTTCCTTTCTTTTTTATCAAATCTTTTGTTGATTTTATCCTGTTTTTTTGTCAGTTTATAATCTTTTTTTATACTTTTTTTATTCTTTTTTCTTCTCTTTTTATTAGCCTTTAATTCTTTTCTGTCAACAGGAAGTTCATCTTGATACCAATCAAATCTTGTAGAAACACCAACGCTAATATTCAAATTACTAGGGGTTTTCTTATGATTTAGACCAACACTAGTATCAACTTGAAAATCTTTGTTTAAAAGATAAGCAGCTCCAAATTTATAATAATTATCAGAGTATACATTATTTTTAATTATTTCATATTCAATAAATGAAGACCATCTAGGGTTTTTAAAATTATGAGTTAAGGTTGTTGTATAATTAAAAACTGAATTTGAATCTCCTAATCTGTCGATTGTAATATTATTTACTAAAACCCATTTTCCTAAAAAATGATTTTGAGTTATAATTCCGATTTTAGAATTTATAGATTTTTCATTTAGTTCAAACACTGTGTTTTTTTTAATTATTGAAAATGGATCATCATAACTTGAGGAGTTTTTAGGATTATAATTAATACCGGTAAAAACTGCTATTGCAGGAACAAAATCTACTAATCTTATCGATCTGTTTTTTTTCCAACTTAATAAATTAACACTATGCCATTTTTTATTTTTGAAAGGGTCGTATACTAAGTATTTGAATCCCAGAGTTTGTTTTCCTAATGTAGATTTATTAAACTCCTTGATTGTTAAAAAATCTTTTATTTCACTTTTATTGTAAGAACCATCTATAAATACTTCTAATTTATTTAACAAAAGACCATATCTAAGAGTGTATGAAAATTTATTTTCTAAAATTTTTGAATTTTTTAAATTAACATTTTTAAAATCAGAACTTTTGAAGCCACTTTCTATCTGTAAAACGTTTTTTCCAACACTAAATGCCCCGTGTGAAGACCCTGGGCGATTAGAGTTGATTGTTTCTGTATACTGAGAGTTCAGTAAAGAAAAATTTAAGATAATAAGAAAAAAAGAAATTTTAATTTTCATATTTTAAAAGATATAAATTTAAATAATATCATTTAATGATCATTTAGATTATTAATTAAATTCTTAAGTTGTATTTTTAAATTTTGTTAAAATGGAAACTTTTTTTGAAATAATACTTGCACTGATTTTAATTGCATATGTAATTAGAGTAGCAAGTCCCTATATCTTAGCTTACTTTTTAAAAAAACTAGAAAAAAAAGTTAGAAATAAGTTTACTCAAGGAAATTCTAAAGGCTTTAACTCCTCTTCAAATAAAAATGCAATTAAAAAGGAAAAGGTTGGAGAGTATGTTGATTTTGAAGAAATAGATTAAAATTGTATTTGAATGAAAGATTATTTAACTCATCTAGTGTGTATAGTAGTTTTAATATTGATTTCAGTTACTTATTTTTACCCTGTCTTATCAAATAAGTCTATCCAACAATCTGACATATCCCAATTTTCGGGAATGTCAAAACAAATAGTAGACCACAGAGAAAAATTTAACGAGGAACCTTATTGGTTGGATAATGCATTTCTTGGAATGCCCTCCTACCAAGTTAGCGCCAAATACCCATTTGATTTGTTGTATTACATAGATCAAACTATAAGGTTTTTACCAAGACCCGCCGATTATTTGTTTTTGTATTTATTGTCTTTTTATTTTTTGATTATATCATTAAATATAAATTATAGATATGCGTTATTCGGTGCAATTGCTTTTGGGTTTTCTACATATTTGATAATAATATTGGGTGTTGGTCATAACACTAAAGCGTTAGCATTGGGATATTTACCCTTTATTATTGCTGGATTTTTAATGGTTTTAAGAGGGAAATATTTAAGTGGTTTTTTAATATCATCACTTTTTCTAGGTCTTCAGGTTCATGCTAACCATTATCAAATGACTTACTACACGTTAATAATGCTTTTAGTTCTAGTGTTAGTTCATTATTATGATTTTTTAAGATTAAAGGATTTTAAAAAGATATATAAATCTTTTCTTGTGTTTGCATTTGTAGGTTTACTTGCGCTTTTAATGAATTCACCTTCATTACTTGCTACAAAGGAATATTCAGAATTTAGTACAAGAAGTAAAAGTGATATAACTATTAATGCTGATGGTTCAGCAAAAGAATCATTAAGTGGGTTAGACAAGGAATATATTACTGAGTACAGTTACGGAATTTTAGAAAGTTTTAATCTTATTTTTCCTAGATTTATGGGTGGTGGTAGCTCTGAAAGAATCAGGGAAGATTCAAAACTCATGAATTTTATTAGATCATTAGATACTGATCAAGCTCAACAGGTTTATCAATACTCTAAAGTTTATTGGGGAAATCAACCAATTGTAGCAGCTCCTGCTTACATAGGAATTTCCATATTTTTTATATTTCTTTTGTCTATTTTACTTGTAAATGATTTAAACAGAAAATGGATATTGATAGCTATTTCAATATCGCTGCTTTTATCATGGGGAAAGAATTTTTCGTTTTTAACTGACTTAATGATAGACTATTTCCCTTTATATGATAAATTCAGAGCTGTTTCCTCTATACAGGTAATTATAGAATTTTGTATCCCCTTATTTACTGTTATCGGTATAAGCAAATTCTTTTCAAATAATACAAAGGAAATACAAAAATTAAATTCATTAAAATATGTATCTGGGTTTTTAGTTTCATTGATTTTAGTTTTTTATTTTTTTGGAACAAGTATTTTAGATTTTAAATCTGATTTTGAAATTTTTTCTCAGTATCCAGAAATACTTAATTTAATTATTGAGGAAAGACAATATGTTTTTGAAAGAGATGTTTTAAGATCTTTAACTATAGTCGTTTGTTGTTCAGTTACCTTTTATTTATTCATAAAAAAAATTATCAAAAAAGATTTGACATTTTTAATCATTACAACAATTGTAATATTTGATTTATGGACAGTAGATAAAAATTATGTAAACTCAGATCAATTTGTTAATAAATCTTTAGTTGAGATTCCATTTCAAAAAACAATAGCAGATAAAGCTATTTTAAAAGACGATTCTGATTTTAGAGTATTTGAACTAGCAGGCGGCTTTTCTAACGCAAGAACATCATATTTTCATAAATCAATTGCGGGATATCATGCTGCAAAACCCAAAAGAATTCAAAATTTATACGACTTCTATATAAGTAAAAACAGTTTTGATGTGCTTAACATGTTAAACGTAAAATACTTTATACAAAACAGCGAGGATAATCCATTAGGAGTTACTAGAAACCCCAACAATTTAGGTAATGCTTGGTTTGTTAAAAATATTATTAATGTTGAAAATTCTAACGAGGAATTATTAGAGTTAAAAAATATTGACTTAGCAAACACCTGTTTGTCTCAAAATACCGAGATAATTAATACAAATTTTCAATTAAATGATACAAATGAAATCAAATTAATATCAAGAAGAGCTAATCAATTAATTTATAGTTCACAAATTGATTCTAATCAATTTGCAGTTTTTTCTGAGGCTTTTTATAATAATGGTTGGCAAGCTTACATTGATAATAAACCAGTTAATCATTTTAAAGTCAATTATTTGTTAAGAGGAATGGAAATACCAAAAGGCACTCATGAGATAAAGTTTGAATTTAAACCTGAGGTAATTAATACTGGTTTTTATCTTTCATTATTATCTTATATGATTTTTATATCTATGCTTATTAAATTTATTATACTTAAAAAAGATGTACAATAAAATTCCAAAAAAACGATATCAAAGAACTTTAAGTATGCTTAAAGAAGTTTGTCCTTCTCCATCGGTAGTTTATGACTTAGGTGTTGCAAATCCACTTGCTCAATTAATGAAAGATAATAATTATAAAGTCTATAATTCTGGCGCTCAAGATTTAGATATTGATTTTAAAGTAAATATCCCTGATGATGTTGATTTAGTTACTGGCTTTGAAATTCTTGAACATCTTGTTTCTCCTTTTCCTTTACTGAGTTCATTAAATGCTAAAAGGCTATTTCTAACTGTTCCTTTAAATTTATGGTTTTCGAAAGCTTACAGAAGTAAAACTGATGAAAGAGATCGTCATTTTCATGAATTTGAAGAATGGCAATTTGATTGGTTACTTGAAAAAGCAGGATGGAAAATCATAAAAAAAGAAAAATGGACTAATCCTTCATTCAAATTAGGTTTAAGACCTATTTTAAGAAATTTTCATAACAGGTATTATGCAGTTTATGCTGAAAGAGATAAATCTGGAACTTGGCCTAATAAGGATTCGTATACTAATTATTACAGAGGTGTTTTAAATCTATAATCAATGAAAATAGGCATGATATTAGACGCTCCTTATCCAATTGATCCTAGGGTCAGTAACGAAGCGAGTGCATTAATTTCAGCCGGTCATGATGTCTATTTGTTCTGCTTGTCTTATTCAAAGAAATTTATTAAAAAAGAAGTAGTTAATTCTATTAACGTCAGAAGATATTATTGTTCAAGGTTAACTTATAAGTTTTCCGCGTTGGCATATACATTTCCTTTCTACAGAATAATAATGAGTAGAAAAATTAATAATTTCCTTTTTTCCAATAATATTGATAAAATACATATTCATGATATTCAAATTGCTAGCTCTGTTTTTAAAGCTAATTTACAGTCACTTCCAATAACTTTAGATCTTCATGAAAACAGACCGGAAATTATGAGGTTTTATAAGCATGTAAATTCTTTTTTTGGAAAACTATTAATATCTCCAAAGAAATGGAAAATTGCTGAAGAAAAATACAGTAAAGCAGCCGACAATATTATAGTTGTTACAAATGCTGCAAAAACTGAACTTTGTGAAAGGATTGGTTTATCTGAAAATAAAATAACAGTATTTCCAAATACGGTAAGAAAAAGTTTTTATACAGATTTTGATTTAGATCATGATTTAATTGATAAGTATAAAAATAATTTTGTTTTACTTTATCTTGGTAATACATCTAAAAGAAGAGGAATATCAACAGTTATTAATTCGTTGAAGTTTTTAAAAACTAAAATCCCTGAAATTAAATTTATTGTGGTTGGATCGAGCTCATATGACAATGAGTTAAAATATTTATCCAAAATTAATGATGTACAAAATTTTATTTCTTTTGAAGGATGGAAACATGAAAATACTTTTCAATCCTATCTGTCGATTTGTGACATAGGTGTTTCTCCCTTAGAATCAAATATTCATCACGATACAACCTATGCAAATAAAATCTTTCAATATATGTCATTCGGCTGCCCTATGATTTGTAGTAATGTTGTAGCACAGAAAGAAATTGTAGAAAAACACAAGGTAGGAGAGTTGTTTAATCCAGGAAATGTAAAAGAATTCACAGACAAAGTAATTAGTCTATACAATGATGTTGATAAAACCAATTTATATGCTTTGAATTCAAAAAATGCTATTAAAAATTTTTTAAATAATGATATTGTTTCAACTGAAATTATAAAAATGTATGGTTGATAAAAAAATATTAATCATAACTTATTATTGGCCTCCATCTGGTGGTTCTGGTGTTCAACGTTGGCTGAATTTCTCAAATTACTTAGTTGATTTGGGATATGATGTTACAGTACTTTCACCAGAATTTGCAGATTATCCGATATTAGATAATAGTTTAATTAATCAAATCAATCCTTTAGTTAAAATTTTAAAGGTACCTGTTTTTGAACCTGCTAAGTTTTTTAAATCAAAATCAAAAAATTCAGATAATATTGAAAATAAAGGAATTATAAATTATTTAAAATTATTTATCAGATCTAATTTTTTCTTTCCCGATTCTAGAACGTTTTGGATAAATAAAGTAGTAAAAACAGCATCTTCTTTTATCAGTAAAAACAATATAAACTGCGTTATAACTACTTCTCCGCCATTTAGTATTAATATAATTGGTTATAAATTGAAATTGAAAAATAATATTAAATGGATCTCTGATTACAGAGATCCCTGGTCAGATTTTTTTCAATTCAAAGAAATGCCAATGTTTAGTAATATTAAAAAAAAACATTTTAATTGGGAGAAGAAATGTCTAAAAACTGCTGATTTGGTAATTGTAACATCACCTTCATTAAAAACAACATATTCTAAAATTAATTCAAGTACACATTTGATTACTAATGGCTTTGATACTGTCAAAGACACTATTAATTCTAAAGAATTTGAGATTATGTACTCTGGTGTTATGAAATCATCTCAAAACCCAAAAATGTTATGGAAAACTCTTTATAATATTTCAAATACAAATAAATCATTTAAAAATGACTTTAAATTAACTCTGATAGGTAGTTTTGATAAATCTATTCATCAAAACAAACATCTAAAAAAATTAAAAGAAAATGTAATTTTTAAAGATTACATAAGTAAAGATTTGTTGAGTAAGAACTTGTCAACTGCAAAAGTGTTTATTTTATGTGATATTAACCAGCCAAAAGGAGGTAATATAATCCCCGGAAAGTTTTTTCATTACATGTCATATAAAATTCCAATAATTGCTTTTTCATCAAAAAATAGTGATACTTCAAATATTGTAAATGAAACTAAATGTGGAAATGTATTTGATTTTTCAAATGAAATTGATTTAAAAAATCATATTTTAGAACTGTATTCTAATTTTAAAAACGGTTCTTATTTAGTTAAACCAATTGAAATTAAAAAATATAAGTATTCAAGTCTTAGTTCTGAATTAGAATCACTTATTAAAAAAACAATAGATTAGTGGGTATAGTTTTTAAACAAACATCATGGAATATTTTAACAATTTCTATTGCGATATTAATCGGTGGTGTTAATACATTATATTTTTACCCTGAGTTTCTTAAAGATAATTATTATGGATTAGTAGTTTTTTTGTTAGCCACATCAAATCTGTTGCAACCTTTAATGTCATTTGGAGCTCAACACACTATTATAAAGTTTTTTAGTTCTTTTAATGATAAAAAAAAGAAGGACCAATTTTTGTCTAGTGTGATTTTTTTGCCTTTATTTTTTATTATACCTATTACTTTTTTGGTAGTTCAATTTCATGATTTAATCGCACAGTTTTTATCTGTCAAAAATCCAATAATAGAATCTTACATATGGGTGATTTTCCTAGTTTCATTCGCAACTTCTTATTTTGAAGTTTTCTATTCTTGGTCTAGAGTTCAGTTCAAATCAATTTTTGGAAATGTTTTGAAAGAAATTTACCCTCGTGTTTCAGTTCTTTCCTTGTTAATATTAGTGTCCGTTGATGCTTTAGGTAAAGAAGATTTTATTTGGTGGTTAACAGGTTTATATTACTTGAGATTAATTTTAATGATATTTTATTCACTTTACTTATATAGACCTGAATTTTCAATAGTAATTCCAAAGAACTATAAAGAGATTCTTTCATATTCTTTTTATATTTTATTAGCTGGATCTGCTGCAAGTTTTCTCATAGATATTGATAAATACATGATACCCCAAAAAGAAGCTATAAGCCAAACTGCTTATTACGCTGTAGCTGTTTTTATAGCAACAGTAGTAGAAATTCCAGGAAGAGCAATGTTTCAAATATTAAATCCATTAGTTGCTAAATCATTGAACGAGCAGAATTTTTCTGAGTTAAAAAATCTTTACAATAAAAGTTCTGAAAATTTATTACTTGTTAGTGGTTTGTTTTTCTTGTTAATAAATTTAAATATAGATTCTTTTTATCTTTTGTTAAACAATGAATATTACTCAAACGCCTCATTGGTTGTTTTAATAATTTCATCTGCAAAATTGATTCAAATGAGTTTTGGATGTGGACCTGCAATATTAGCTACATCCACATTTTATAGAATTACTCTTCCGTTTTCAATTTCAATGGCAGTATCAGTTTATTTACTCAATGATTATTTAATAGATTTATATGGAATTAATGGCGCAGCAATATCAACTTTTATTGTACTATTAATATTTACAGTTTTAAAGGTCTTATATATTGTATTTAAGATAAAAATTCAACCGTACAACTTAAATTCTTTAAAAATAATATTTTCAATTTTTACAGTTTATTCGATAAGCTATTTTATTAATATTAACACTAATCCTCTGCTAGAAATTATGGTAAGATCAGTTGGTATAATAATCACTTATTTAATTATGATTTATTTTTTAGGAATTTCTCAAAAATTAAAAGATTTATTGAACTTAAAATTTTAATTCTAAATATTTTTTTAATCTTGATTTTTTTTCTGAGATAAGATTGTTTGGTGAACCATTAAAAATTAAATCACCCCCGTTTTCACCTCCATCTGGACCTAAGTCAATAATATTATCCGAACATTTTATAAGATCTAGATTGTGTTCAACAACAATAATCGAGTGACCGTTATCTATTAGTGAGTTAAAAGATTTAAGTAATTTTTTTATATCATGAAAATGTAGTCCTGTTGTTGGCTCATCAAAAATGAATAATGTTTTTTTACCTTTATTTCCTTTCAAAAGAAAGGTAGCTAATTTTATTCTTTGAGCTTCTCCACCAGAGAGAGTTGACGAGGATTGTCCAAGTTGAACATAACCCATTCCCACATCTTGTAGAGGTTTAAGTTTATTGCTTATTTTTTTATTATCGTTAATTGAGAAGAAATCTATAGCTTCATCAACAGTCATTGTGAGAATATCATCAATTGTTTTTTTATGATATTTTACTTTTAAAATTTCATTTTTAAATCTTTTTCCTTTGCAATTTTCACAAACTAAACTTACATCTGCCATGAATTGCATTTCTATCTTAACATTTCCTTCGCCTTTGCAGTTTTCACATCTACCCCCGTCAACATTAAAAGAAAAATGTTTTGCTTTATAATTATTTAATTTAGATAATTTTAAAGAAGAATATAAATTACGAATATCATCATATATTTTTAAATATGTTACTGGATTAGATCTTGATGAAGTTCCTATTGGATTTTGATCAATGAATTCAATTTCATCAATTTTTGATAAATCTCCACTAATACTATCAAATTGACCAGGTTTTATCTTAAATATTCCTTTTTCTTTTAATAAAGCAGGGTAAAGAATTTTTTTAACTAATGTGGTTTTGCCACTTCCTGAAACTCCTGTAACAACAGTCAGATTATTTAATGGAAACTCTACATTAATATTTTTAAGATTATTTTCTCTTGCGCCCTTTATTATAATTTTTCCAGAACTATATCTAGGTTTATTTGGTCTAGTAATTTCTTCATGATTATTTAAATATTTTGATGTTAAACTATTAGATTTTAATATCTCTTTTATAGTTCCTTGAGCTACCACCAAACCACCATTAGAACCTGCTTTAGGACCAATATCAACTATCTGATCTGCACATCTTATTATATCCTCATCATGTTCTACTACAATTACTGTATTTCCAAGATTAGTTAATTCTTTCAAAATTTCAATCAATTTTTCAGTATCCCTTGGATGAAGACCTATACTAGGTTCATCAAGTACATAAAGTGAACTTACTAATGAGCTCCCTAAAGATGTTGCTAAATTGATTCTTTGAGATTCACCTCCAGAAAGTGTGCTAGATCTTCTATTTAGTGTTAAATAACCAAGTCCTACGTTATTTATGAATTTAAGTCGACTATTTATTTCTTTCAAAATTCTTGAAGACAATTCATTTTCATATTTATTTAGTTTAAGATTATTAAAAAAAATAATCACTGAGCTAATTGGCATCTGAACTAGTTCAGTAATTGATTTATTATTTATTTTAACATAGGAAGATTCTTTTTTTAATCTGTTTCCGTTGCAATCTGAACAAGTAGTTTTACCCCTGTAACGAGAAAGCATAACTCTGTTTTGAATCTTATATATTTTTGACTCAAGTTTATTAAAAAAATAATTTATACCCTTGAAATACTCATTTCCTTCCCAGATTAATTTTTTTTGATCATTTGAAAGCTTGTAATATGGTTTGTGAATAGGGAATTTAAAACTTGAAGCATTTTTTATTAATTCATTTTTATACTTTTTTAATTTTTCACCTCTCCAAGGTGCAATTGCATTTTCATATATAGATAATCCCGTGTTTGGAACTACCAGTTCAGGGTCTATTCCTACAATGTCTCCATAACCTCCGCATTTAGAACAGGCTCCTAAAGGATTATTAAAGCTAAATAAGTGTTGAGAAGGTTCGTTGAATTTTATATTGTCTTTTTCAAAATTATTGTTAAAATTAAATTCTTTTTTAAGATTTAAGTTCTCTACAGTTATTTTACCTTTGCCTTCGTAAAAAGCTAATTCAATCGAATCAGACAATCTATTTAAATAATCATTATCGTCTTTATAAACAGATCTATCAACAACTAAATAAAATTTTTTATTATCTAAACTTTCTAATTCTTCAATTCTTTTAATTTGATTATTTATTTTAATTCTAGCAAAGCCTTGTTCTTTAATCAAGTTTAAAGCTTGTTCGCTTTCAGAAAGTTTATTTATTGTTTTTTGAGACATAATTATGAACTTGTCTCCACTCTTAAACTCTTTTATTTTATCAATAACAGATTTTATAGAATCTTTTTTAACTTCTGAATTCGAAATAGGAGAGTAGGTTTTTCCAATTCTAGCAAACAATAATTTTAAATAATCATAAATTTCTGAGGAAGTCCCAACTGTAGATCGTGGATTTGAATTATTAACTTTTTGTTCAATTGCGATAGCAGGTGAAATTCCTGTAATACTATCAACAAGAGGTTTATTTAGTTTTCCTAAAAATTGTCTTGCATATGATGATAAGCTTTCAATATATCTTCTTTGACCCTCTGCATAAAGAGTGTCGAAAGCTAAACTTGACTTTCCGGAACCAGAAAGACCAGTAATGACAACTAACTTATTTTTAGGAATATCTAAATCTATATTTTTTAGATTATGCATTTTAGCTCCTCTAATTTTTATAAACCCAGGATTTAATTTTTGTTTTTTCAAATTCTAAAATAATCTATAAATATAATCTTTAAATCATTTTAAATATTTTAATTTTTCAAAGAATTAATTACTGATTTTCTTCCGATTTTTTTGGTAATAGGGTCATTATTTAAATTCCATCCTCTTGCTGGAGAAAATTTTCTTCCGTACCATATTATTTGTAAATGAAGTTTATTCCATAAATTTTCAGGAAAGAGTCTTTTAGCATCTTTTTCAGTTGTTTTTACATTTTTTCCATTGGACATTCCCCACCTGTACATAAGTCGGTGTATATGTGTATCAACAGGGAATGTAGGTATATTAAATGCTTGTGCTAGTACAACACTAGCTGTTTTGTGACCAACTGCAGGTAATTCTTCTAAATCTTCGAAATTATCTGGAACATTTCCATTATGTTTTGTAATCAATATTTGAGATAATCCATGAATCCCTTTAGATTTCATAGGAGAAAGACCTACAGGTTTAATAATTTGTCTTATTTCATCAATACTAAGTTTAACCATATCGTATGGATTATCTGCTTTGGAAAACAAAATAGGGGTAACCTTATTCACTCCAATATCTGTACTCTGGGCAGATAATAATACCGCAATTAAAAGTGTGTATGGATCTTTGTGATTTAGAGGAATCGGAACTTTTGGAAAAAGTAGTTCTAACGTATCAATTATGTAATTAATTTTTTCAGATTTGTTCATAATAATTATGTAAATTTAAAAATTAAAATTTTATAAAATATGTTAAAAATTGGAGATAATTTACCAGCTTTTTCTTGTCAAGATGACAAAGGAAATATAGTTTCACAAGATGATTTTAAAGGAAAAAATATTGTATTGTTTTTTTACCCAAGAGCTAATACACCTGGTTGTACAGCACAAGCTTGTAATTTATCTGAAAATTACGAGAGGCTTACTAAAGCTGGCTATTCAATTTATGGAGTTAGTGCAGACCAGGTTAAGCATCAATCTTCTTTTTCAAATAAATTTGGATTTCCATATCCACTTCTTGCAGACACTGAAAAAACATTAATAAATAGTTTTGGAGTTTGGGGTTTTAAAAAGTTTATGGGAAAAGAATACGAAGGTATTTTGAGAACAACATTTGTTTTAAATAAAGAAGGCGTTATAACTAACGTTATAGAAAAAGTAAAAACCAAAGATCATACAAGTCAAATACTTGATTCATAAATCTTTATAACCGAATAGATTTTTTTCTTTAATTAATTTTGTTACTTTTTTTGGAATCATTTTTTCCCAACCATTTTCGTTATTTTTGATCATCTCTAAAACTTTATGAGAGTATATATCTAACAAGGTCTTGTCATAGCCAAAAATATCAATAACCTTATTATTGAATTTAAAAAATTTGTAAAGATTTTTCATTCTTGGGGCTACATGAAGATTATTACTATTAATTATGTCCCCGTTAACTTTCATTGGGTAAAGAAAGATTCTTAAATTTTTGTAGAAAAGTTTTCCAAAAGCTTCCAATATCCCACCACTAAGATGACTGTAGTACTTTTCATCAAAAATTTCAACTAAATTGTTTACACCCATTGTTAAAACAATTTTTTCATGGGTATAGTTTGAAAAATATTCCGCTAACTTATAATATTCTTTAAAATTAGTAATCATTACAGTCAAACCCAGAGAGCATAAAAGAGTTGCTCTATGAATAAAGTCAAGCTCATTTACATCTCCGCTTGATGTTTTTAAGTTCGAAAGAGTTATTTCAAATAAAGTTAGATGTTTGTTTTCGTCAAAATCTTCTTCATGTGACATTATTTCAATTGACTTGTCAAACATATCTTCATTTACTTTAGTAACAGGTCTAAAACTTCCTCTGATAGCTAAAATGTTTTTCTTATATAAAACTCTAGCTGGTAATATATTTTTTCCATCAGGTCCAAACATAACTGCTTCAGTCATTCCATTTTTTACTAATTCCAAACTCATTACTCTATTATCAACATCTTTAAATAAAGGACCTGAAAAATTAATAGTGTCTATTTCTATTGCATCAGGATCTATGTGATCATATAAGTATTTTAGTAATTTTCTAGGCTCGTTGTGTTTGTAATATGCACCATATATAAGATTCAATCCCATTAAGCCTAAAGCCTCTTGTTGTGCTTTAGCTTCAAATAAATTGAATCTTACGTGAATTAATACTTCACTGTAATCTTCAGAGGAATCTGTTTGAAATTTAATACCCATCCAACCATGACCACGATATTTTTTAGCAAAATCAATAGTAGCTACAGTGTTTGCATAGGTGAAGAACATTTTATTGGGATGTTTTTTTCTGTCCATCCTAGATTCTAATAAATTTACTTCGTGAGACAACATTTTCTTTAATCTTGACTCAGAAACATATTTGTTGTCAGGTTCTTCGCCATAAATTGCATCACTGAACGCTTTATCATATGCACTCATTGTTTTGGCAATAGTACCTGAAGCACCACCAGACCTGAAAAAGTGTCTGGCTACTTCCTGTCCAGCGCCAATTTCAGCGAATGTCCCATAAATATGCTCATTTAAATTTATTCTTAAAGCCTTAGCTTTAATTGAAGGAATATTTTCAAAAGGTTTATCACCTTTAAGAGAGATTGACATATTTTTAAAAATATATTACGCTAAGTTAAAAAGTTTATCAACTAAAAAATATATTTTTATAAAAAAATGTTTTGAAAATTACGTTTCTTGGTACTGGAACATCAACAGGAATTCCTTTAATTGGAAGTATTCACCCAGTATGCTTAAGTGAAAACACAAAAGACAAACGTCTTAGATCCTCTGTTAAAATTGATTTTGATAGTTTTACATATATTATAGATTGCGGTCCGGACTTTCGTCAACAAATGATCAATTGTGATTGTAAGAAAATTGATGGAATTCTATTTACACATGAGCATGCAGATCATACAGCTGGTTTAGACGATATACGTCCTTTTTGTTTTAGGAATGGAGCATTACCTATTTATGGACATAAAAGAGTCTTAGATAATCTCTCTACAAGATTCAATTATATATTTAAAAAAGACAATAAGTATCCTGGAGCTCCAACTGTTATTCCAAATTATATAGATTCTAACTCACATTTGAATTTAAATAAATTCAAGGTTGTTCCTATCTCATATTTCCATGCAGATCTTCAAGTTTATGGATACAGATTCGATAATTTCGCCTACTTAACAGACTTGAAAACTATTAAGAATAGCGAAATAAAAAAACTTAAAAACCTAGATGTTTTAGTGTTAAATGCAATTAGAATCGAACCCCATTTTTCACATTTGAATCTTAATGAAGCTTTAGATTTGATAAAAATAATCAAGCCAAAAAAAACTTATTTAACTCATATAAGCCATATGTTGGGCTTTCATGATGATGTAGAAAAGAAATTACCTAAAAATGTCCACTTATCTTATGACGGACTTGTTATTGAGGTGAAATAATTTTTTCATTCATCCATTTTAACATTGATTTAAAATTGTCAGGAGATACTCCATGACCAATTGGATATTCTTCGAATATGTAGCTAACTTTATTTTTATCTAATAATTCTAGACTTTGTTTTGAAAGTTCAAATGGAAGTATTTCGTCTTGTGTACCATGAGAAACATAAAAGGACAACTTCTTTAGTGATTTAATTTCAGAGATGTCTGTTATGTTAGGATCAAAGGCTCCACTTAAAGAAATTACATTATTAACTTTTTCAGGGTAAGATAATGCTACAGCATTGACTAACATCGCACCTTGACTAAAACCCATTAGAGTAATATTTTCATTATCAATATTGTATGTTTTAACACATTGATTAATACATGTTACAATCTTGTCTCTGGATTCTTGAGCTTTAGTAATATCGTAAGATTTATTTCCATTAAAATCTAATGATATATTGTACCACGCATAGCCATTATTTTGTATATCTATATCTCCTCTTAAGGAAACTATTGTAATATGGCTAGGTATAGCTCTGGAAAATGAAAATAAATCTTTTTCATTACTTCCGTAGCCATGGACCATAATTAGAAGGGGGGATAGGGTGTTTTCTAAGGTTGATTTACGAACTAAATGATAAAAAGGTAATTTGTTACTCATTAATCGTAATCTTATTTCCATTTATTATACCAATAGGTTTGCCTTTCATTTTCATTCCTAAAAAAGCACTATTTCTTGATTTAGATAAAATATCAGCTTTAGAAAACTCGTAGTCATTAATAGTAAATAATGAAAGTGAAGCTTTGCTGCCAACTTCAAGTTTGGGTTTTTCAATATTGAATATTTCACGTCCTTTTGATAAAATTTCGATAGTTTGATTTAAATCAAATAATGAAAGTAATGACCCAAAAAAAGATTCAAGACCTATTGTACCATACTTAGCATTTTCAATATCTGTTTTCTTATTTTCTAAATCTATCGGAATGTGATCACTAGTTACCATATCAATTAAACCAGTTTTAACTCCGTTTACTAGTGCTATCCTATCATTTTCTTCTCTAAGTGGGGGAAGAACTTTAAATCTGGTGTCAAAATCTTTTAATTTTTTATCATTAAAAATTAAATTATGAACAGCAACACTACAAGTAACGTTTAAGCCTTTAGATTTTGCTTTTTTAATTAATTCTAATGATTTTTTTGTTGATATAGTTGGGATGTGTAATTTTCCTCCAGTGTATTCTAAAACATGTAAATCTCGAGCTATTTGAATTTCTTCGGCAAAATTAGGAATACCTTTAATTCCGTAATTTACACTTATAACGCCTTCGTTTATTAGACCACCCTTTGCAACTGAGTTATCCTGAGGAAATGACATTATAACAGAGTTAAAGGATTGTGAATATAAAAGCGCAGTTTTTAATAAATTAGAACTTAAGATTGGTTTTTTAAAATCATAAAATCCTACTGCGCCAGAATTTTTCATATCAAATAATTCAGCTAAATCTTTAGATTCACTAGAGAGAGTTAATGCTCCTAAGGGATGAATATTGCAGGAAGAATTTGAAGATTTAGATTTAATGAATGAAATATCAGTTTGATTATCAAGAACAGGTTTTGTACATGGGTTTAAAAGCAGATCAGTAAATCCGCTTTTAGCAGCAACGTCAGCACCATTTAGAAGAGTTTCTCTCTCTTCATAACCTGGTTCTCCAAATGAAACACTACTATCAAACCAGCCTGTAGAAACATGAAGATTTTTTATACTAATTATTTTAGCGTTTTTATCTGTAATTGAACTAGCAATTTTCTTTATTTTACCTTCGGAAATTAAAATATCTTGCTTACTGCCGTTGTGTTTACTTTCGACATTTATAACTTTTGCAGATTTAAGAATTATATTCATGCAATCAAGTTACTTTTAGTTACATTTTTTTAATAAATGCTGGGCAAATATAAGAATTGATTTGAATTTATTGATTATTAATAACTAAAATCCTTCAAATACACCCAAACCAAACAAAGAAAAATCATATTTTACAGGGTCATTTGAATCTAGAATTCTTAGTTTATTATCAAGTTCTAGAACAGCCTTGTGATCGTTTTGAGTTCTATTTAATATGCCTAATTTTCTAGCCACTCTACCGCTGTGAACATCAAGGGGACAAGACAAATATGAAGGAGATATTTTATTCCATATTCCAAAATCAACTCCGTTAGAATCCTTTCTTACCATCCATCTTAAAAACATATTAACTCTTTTACACGCTGAACCTTTAAATGGATCGCTTATATGTTTAGTTGTTCTTAATGGGTAATTATTTTTAAAAAAAAGTGATTTAAAATTGTGTATTGAGTTATGCAGGGTATTGCCCTTTATATTTTCAAAAAATATATTTTCTAAATTTCCATATTCTTTGTAAATATATTTTAGTCTTTTTATGAAATATCTGAAATCAATCTCATTAAAAGTTCTGTGCTTTATATTCAATTTATCGATTTCTTTTTCTGTAGAATTAATGATGTAATCATATGGAGAATTATCTAACAAATCCATCATTTTAAATGAATTTTTAATAATAGTTTTTCTCTGTCCCCAAGCGATTGTTGCAGTTAAAAAAGAGGATATTTCGATATCTTTCTTTGATGTAAAATTATGAGGAACTTGAATGGGATCTGATTCAATAAATTCTTTCTGATTGTACTGTAAGTACTTAGAGTCTAAGAACTCTTTTAATTCTTTATTGCTAAGCCCATTTGCCATCTACAAGATTAAGTTTTCTGTCTGTCATGTTTGACAATTCTTTGTTGTGAGTAACAATTATAAATGTAATGTTAAGTTTTTTTCTTAAGTCAAAGAAAAGCTTGTGTAATAAATCTGAAGATTTAGAGTCTAAGTTGCCACTTGGTTCATCTGCAAAAATAACTTTAGGATCGTTAATTAATGCTCTAGCGACAGCAACTCTTTGTTGTTCTCCTCCAGAAAGTTGAGAAGGAAATTGATTAATTACATTTGAAAGACCTAATGTCTCTAAGAGATCTTTCGCTTTTTTTATTGAAATGCTTTTCTTTTCTCCTTTAATAATTGCTGGTATAATTACATTTTCTATAGCAGTAAATTCAGGAAGAAGTTCATGAAATTGAAATATAAAACCAATTTGAGTGTTTCTAAACTTGGAAAGATTTTTATCATTTAAATTCAATACATCAACATCATTAATTTTAATTATTGAATCATTATTTTTATCTGGTGAATCTAGCGTACTTATAATATTTAGAAGAGTTGTTTTTCCAGCACCCGATGGACCTATAATTGAAATAATTTCACCTTTATTTACAACAAGATCAATTTCGTTTATAACTTTTTTATTATTGTAAGTTTTGGATATGTTCTTAACTAAAATCATTCTAAACCTTTTTCTTTTTTAATAGATTAAAATCAATAAAGTAATTTATTCTTAACGAAAGTTGATGATTTATTGGTTTTTCAAATAATTCTTTTGTGCTCTTGTAGTAAGAAATACCTGATAAATTGTCTTCATTAAAAATATTGTTTCTGTAAAGAAATGTAATTTTACTGCCTGGTGCAAATTCCCAGTCATAACTTAAATCGAGATTCCATAGATTAAAATTTGTATTAGGATCATAGTCAGAAATGTTTTTATCAGAAACAGATCTATTCCCATCTGATTTTAGTTTAAAAAAATCATTCTTGTAAAGTGCTGAACTCCAAAATTGTCTAAATTTTAAACTTAGTGATTTATAAGAATCGAAGTTGTAGTTTAACGAAATATTATTTTCAGTAAATTTTACTTTTCGGTTACCAAAATATATGTTATCATTTTCATCAAAAACATATCCAATTTCGTTCTTACTTATTCCGTTTGAAATACCTAATTCAATTTTAAATTTGTTAGAAACTCTGTATCCTGAGTAAAATTCAATTTCAGTCTCACTACTATCCTCGTCAAATTGCTCGTTTAATCCAAAAGAATGTTCAATACCTGAACCATAAACTAATTTTTTTCTAGTATCTGATCTATAACTAAATTCTATTTCATAAACAGCAGGTTGATAAACAAAAACATCATCTTTTCTAGTTTCTTCAAAATCTTTATACTTAGAAGTATAATCAAAACTAGCTTTAATTTGTTCTAATTTAAGAGATATGGCTTCGATTCCTATTCTTGCGCCTCTTGACTTTAGAACCTTAGGAAAAAATCTACTTCTTTCACTCATCCATAAATATGCATCAAATTTTTCGTAAAGTTTTGTTGGTTCAAAAGTCATATACCCAACTTTAGCCCAAAGTCTTTGATCATTTCTTAAATTATAATAACCAAGATCATTTTGGTAATAATTAGAATCTACTCCATTCCAACCTATATCAAATCTAAGACTCCCTGTTAGCTCACTTAAACTTATCTCTCCTCTGAAACCCTTTGTTTCAGAAAATGTTTTTGAATTACTTTGAAATACGCTAGCATTAATATTGAATTTTCTTTTATTATCGTATAAATTAATTACCAGAGCACTGTTGTTAGAGTCCTCAAAATTACTTCCGCGATTAACATTTGTATTTAAAAATGAAAATGTAGAGTATTCATTTAATGCTGTTTGACTTAGCGAAAGCACATTGTAATTTGTTAATGGAGCTATTAATTTATTTATTATTTCTTTGGAGTTTATATTTCTAATATTGGCATAAGCTTTATCAGTTATTGAATTAATTATTCCAATGCTTAGTCCTGAATTAGTAGTACCAGTTAATTTTATTGAATTAATAAGTTTTGCTTTTGTGTCGTAATTTATAATTTCTTCATTATCATCAATAAATTCTTCAAAATCAAGTGATATATCATCTCCAATTCTTCTACTGTAGAAAAAATTACCTCCTCTATATCCCTGGCTATCAGCTTTTTTGAATAGCTGCGAACCTTCAGTGAAAAATGCTCTATTTTCGTCAAACTTTTGTTCAAATGGACTAAGGTTCAATTCTTTCTCATCAAAAGCAACTTGACCGAAATCAGGTATTAATGTAGCGTCTAAAGTAAAGCTATTATTTATACCATATTTTAAATCCATCCCAGCAGAATAAGCGTTTAGTGGTTTGTTTCCATTTTTAAAATCAACTGAAGTTTGTGCATAAGGATAAAAAAATAGTCGAAGGGGAGGGGTTACTCCTTTAATACCTTTAGTTAAACCCATTGATTCAGCATATTCTGAATTTATTTGATCAACAAAATTCCAAGTATAGACTTCTCCTGTTTCAACAATTTTTCTTCCAAAGTTGATTCCCCAATTTTGAATATTTTTAGATGGGAAACGAAGAGCACTGAACGGAATTTTCATTTCCAAAGTCCAGTCATTTTCGTTAATAGAAACTTTAGATTCAAATACTGTATCAAAATCCCAATCTGTTGGTGACATTTCAACTGAAGTGTACATATCTCCCAGAGTTCCAGCACTTGTTACTTGAAATCCTTGATAATTTATGTTATCATCATAGGTGTTGATAGATACAAAAAAAGTTTCTGCATTTACTTCCCAAATATTATCTCTTTGGCTAAATTCAATTGGGATAGTATTTGGATTTTTAAGTTTTCCAGCAATATAAATATTGTTATCATCGTAACCCATGTACACTAAGTTTTCATATCCTTTCTTTTCTTTTGATCCATTATTTGGCATCCATCTTTCAAAATCTTTAGCAGGATTAGAATTTAACCAATGCAAATCATTTAATTTCCCATCAATTAT
>CBFHJJ010000011.1:0-46469 GCA_965655865.1 Flavobacteriaceae bacterium
TGTTAGCTAGTTCAGCGAGTAAGTTAGCTCTGTTTATATTCCCTTTTTTGTTAAGTTCAAGTTGTTCTTCAGAGTGTTCACCTCCCCACGGACAAGAATAATTATTCATCTCTGCTTCAATGTAACAACCAAGCATTACTTTAATATTTAGCTTTTCTTGTTTTATAACTTCTAAAACAGTTTTTGAGTGATGATCACAGCTGTAAAGTCTTATGAAATTCCAATTTTTTTCTATTATTAAAAGGTCTTCTTTAACTTGATCGTAAGTAGGGTAGGAGATTCCTGGTGTTTGACCTTCTCTAAATCCCGAATAGCACACCGCACTACCTGAGCTGATATTTAATATTTTTGAGTAATCCAATTAATTTAAAATTTTAAGTTTTCATCTTTATCCCAAAGTCCCCAGTAAGCTCCAACATCTCCTTCAACTCCAACTTTCCAAGACTCATCAAAAGATGAAAAATAAAACATTTCTATGTTATCTTCAAATGACCAGTTTTGTGCATTAATAAAATACTTAAGAGCATTTTCTTTTGAAGGAAATGCACCTTCAAGATTTGCTCCTTGACTTGGCCAACCAGTTTCAGTTACTATTACTTTTTTCCCATTTCCAGCGTTAAAGGCTTCATTATACATTTGTTTCATGTACATAAGCGAATAGTCTATGCTGCAGCCTTCCCAGTATGGGTAGCAATTAGCCAAAATAACATCACAACATTCGGTAAGTTTAGGTCTTTTAGGAAACTCATAATAAGCATCAACATAGCCCGCAGGAATTCCTTTGATTTCTTTTTTTACTCTTACTATGTAGTCAATCAATTCTTCTTCGTTTAATTCTTTTCTATAAAGAACTTCATTACCAACAGCAGCAATATCGACCTTTCCTGAGTTACATAAATCAATTAAACCATTAATTTCTTTATCGTTTGTGGATATATTATCACTAAGCCATGCTCCAACTAAAGTTTTTATACCAAGCTCTTTAGCTATCACTGGAATTCTTTCATTTCCTTCTGTACAAGAAAAAGTTCTTACCCACTTAATATAGGGTTGTATAATTTTTAATTTTCTTCTTATTTGGTCATCTGAAATTTGATCACCTGGTTCTTGACCTTCGTCATATGCACTAAAACACAAACCGTGAATACCTTTTTCTAAGTATTTTTTACAAAGATCTTTTAATTCATCGTTTGAAATGTTGTTAAGATTAATTCCTGTTAAAGAATGGATCTTTTCTTTTCTGTAAGACATGATAATTTTAAATTTTATTTTTTGATTTTCTAATTTCTAATTCTTTTTTTATTTCATTTGCTCTTTCCTCTGTGATATCATAATTTTTCATAATTAGAATAGCAAAAACAACACCGCAAATTGGTAAAAAAGTATAAAATAAACGCATTCCTGTAGTTGCAGACTCTGTTACTTGTTCAGGGTCAAATCCAACTAACCATAATATAAAACCGCTTAATAGAGCGGCAACACCAAAGCCAAGTTTTACCATCCACCAGTACACAGCACCAAGAAGACCTTCTCTTCTTTCACCATTTTCTAATTCATCTAAATCGCAAATATCCGCTGTCATAGACATCATTATTGTAAATAAACTTCCAATACCAAAAGAATGAAAGGGTAGAGCAAATAAAAACATGTACGGCTTTCCAGGAATAAAAAGAAACCAAAATAAAACGTATCCGATTATTGAAATTAATTGTGATAAAATAAAAGCTTTTTTCTTTCCAATTTTTTTAGAAATTATAGTGATAAGTGGAATAACTAAGAATGAAGTAATTAGTGCCCCAACTGATCCATGAAGTGCTGGCCAATTTCCTGCACTAGCAGGATCACTATTAAATAAATAATGTACAATTATTAAAAAAGTAAATGCAGCTATTACATTAAAAGAGTTAAAAATTAAAAAAGTAGCAAAAGCAATTTTTTTAAATTGCTTGATTTTAAACGCTTCAAAAGCTGAAATAAAAATTTCTTTTATGCTTTTTAAAATATAACTTGTGGTTATAGGTACAAAATCTGTTCGTTCTGTTGTTGATTTACTTTTTATAAAAATTGCAGGAATAATAGCGAAAATTGTACACGGAATTGCTACCCAAATAGATAAATCTCTAACTCCTTGTCCAGCTCCGTCAGGAAACCATGCTGGATCATAAAGTATAACCCAGAACCATGGAGCAATTACCCATGCCCATTGTCCAATGAATTGAGCAATAGCCATAATTTGAGTACGCTCATGAAAATCATCACTTATTTCATAACCCATAGCAACATAAGGAACACTGAAAATTGTCAGTCCTAAATAAAATACCAAGGACCACGAAAAGAAATAAATAAAATTATATACAATACCATCGTCTTCATAAAGTTGCCACATAGCTACATAGGCAATACCCATCAAAATTCCTCCTATAAAAACATATTGTCGTCGTCTTCCCCATTTTGATCTAGTATTGTCAGAAATAAATCCCATTAATGGGTCGGTTATGGCATCAAAGATTCGAGGAGCGAATTGTATTATCCCCCATAATAGCGCCGCAAAACCAAGATCTTGAACAAGAACAATAATAAAAACTCCCAATGCAGCAGGAAACATTTGATTAGCCAGCATTCCAAAACCAAATGCTATTTTTTGTCCCATTCCAACACTTGTAACTTTCTTTAAATTAGTTTCCATAGTTTAACTATTGATTTATTATTATTGTTTGAATTGCTTGTGGACTGATTGAAATTTTTTCTGAGAAATTATTTAATTTAAGATTAAAACTTTTATGGTCATTTCCTTCATTAAATAAAACTACAGCTATGCTTTTATCGGGGTTTAGAGCTGCTGTAACCATTAAATTATCATCATTGTTTTCTACATCTATTATCTCAGCGCCAGGTCTTATGTATTTACTAAAATGAGTCATGACATAGTAAAGAGGAGTATAGTAAATTTCATCTTTATTTGGATCAACTATTATTGGTGCCACACACCAATTATTTACCCAGTTTGGTCCTCCTTGAGTGTCTAAAACCATATTCCAATCTACCCAACCATCAACCCAGTTGTTTAATGATCCAATTATATCTCTTGAATATCTATTAAATGGGGCGTACTTTGGGTGCAAATATTTTTTCTCATCTTCTCTCCAATCGTATCCCCAGTCAGTAGCTTCTTTTCTAAAATACCAATCGTCGTCTTTCCATTGGGGAACTTCAGAGTCTATACAAGCTTCAGTTTGTATCAAATACTTATTAGGAGCTTTGTTGTGAGCATATTGTAATTCATCAGGATAGTATTCGATTGTGCTATCGTACCAATGAACGGCTGTTCCATCAAAGTATTTAGAAGATTCTTCATTTTCGTACATAGAATCTACCCAGTTTTTTAAATCCGCTCTGTTTTGATCATAACCCAGAATAATAAGATCTCCTTTTCCATCTTTTTCTAGTTGTGGTCCTAAAAAGTTTTTCACAAAATTTGTCATTTCATCAGGGGAGTAATGCATACTTTCCCAACTTGAATTGTTCCCGTGAGGTTCATTTTCTACAGTAAACCCCCATATGTCTATTCCTTGGTCTTTGTATGCGTCTACATATTTTGAAAAAAATAGAGCCCATGTATCATAATATTTTGGTAATAATTTTCCCCCTCGCCAACCGTTGTTGTCTTTCATCCATGGTGCTGCTGTCCATGGAGATGCAAAAATTTTAAAACCATTTTTAGAAATCTTTTGAGCATCTTTAATCATGGGTATTATATCGTCCATATCTTCCTTTACAGAGAAATGTTCAAGATTTTCATCTCCTTCAACTGGACTGTAAGAATAGTTTGAAAGAGAAAAGTCACAAGAATTCATATGAGTTCTAGTTAATGAATAATTTGATCCATTTTCTGAAAAGTAAGCTTCTATAATTTCTTTCCTTTTCACATCACTCATTTGGTTCAATAAGTACGCTGAAGATTCTGTAAAAGCACCTCCAAACCCAGTAATTATTTGATACTTTTTATTTGTATTGATTTTTATAGTTGAAACATTATCCCCAATTTCAAAATCTGTTTTTTCTGTTAATTTATTTCCTTCTCTAGATGTTTCGTAAACTTTAATCATAAAATCAGAGTTGTTATTGCAAGAACTAATTAGTGTTATAAAGTAGATCAAAAAGAGTTTTTTCAATTTTCTCATTTTAATTGTTTTTGAACTTTTCTTTAATTATTGCAAATGTTTTCTTTTTGTTTCTATCTATATCTAGAATCCCCCAGTATTCCTCGTTTGGTGCACCATCATATGGAACTCCAATACTATTAGGAGCCCATCCACCTATATCTTGTTTTTCAGGATTACCTGCTTTCCAAAGACCATCTATGAACTGAAAAATTAAAACACCTGATACTATGTTTGAGTTTTTGAAAACCGAATTCAAAATTTTTGAATTGGCATCAGCCTGTGCTAATTGATTCTCTCCTTTTAGATAGCCAAGTTTATCAATAGTCATGTAGCTGTCGCTACCAGCCTCTGAAAGATACATTGGTTTTGAACTTAGATTTTCCCATTCACTAAAAATTGTTGAAGGATCGTCCCATCTGTAAACATTTAAGCCCCAAACATCTATATTTTGCAAAGACGAAATAGCAAGATTATCGGGGATTTCTCCATGTGCAGTGGATACGGGTTTGCTTTTATCTATTTCATGTATTTTACCCGCAGCAGTATTTAATGCTGTGTACCAATTACTAATATCATTTTCAAACCATTCAGGGTGATAATTATATTCGTTACCTAGTTCCCAAAATAAGATTGAATTATGGTTTTTATATTTTTCAATATATTGAGTAAATGATCCAGAAAGTATATCATAATATCCGTTTTGATTGTATCCAAAACCAATAATAATTTTTAATCCAGCTTTGTCAATTTTATCAAGTATTTCTAAATCATCAATTGGTGAATACACCCGAATGGTATTAATTCCTGCTTCAACCATTAATGACAAATCTTTATCAATATTATTGAAATTTCTTTCCAAACTACCCTTTGGAACTGGATGATAGCAAACTCCTTTAATAAAGTAATTCTCATTATTAATCAGTATGCTTCTTTCAGAAATAGAAATAACATCATTACTTTCTTTGGTTAAATAATTCCAACCTATAATAGAGCCTAAAGCAATAATGATAATTAAATATTTAAATCTCATTTATTAATTTTTTCCAGGTGGGGTTAAAATATTATTTAATAGATTTTCACTATTTCCGTTATAAGTTTTAGTAATTGAGTTACCATTTCTAGTTAAGCCGTTAAAATCTCCGTTATCAACATTTTTCCATAACGAATACTTTGCTTTTCCGTCAACAGTAAAGAGACCAAAATGATTTTCAGATCCATTTTTATTTGAAAAATCTTTCCAATTTTCGTCAAATGCTTCAAAATAAAAACATGCAATTTTTTCATTTCTTGACCAATCTCTAATTTTATCATGAAATACAGCTTGCTTGTATTCGTCTGCAGCGTGAGATCCATTTTCACCGTAATTCCCATTAGATTTTGTAGCCCAGCCTAACTCACCAATGTGTATCTGTTTGTTAGGATCAATTTTTCTGACATATTCTTTTACACTGTTGTATTGAGAAATTGCATAGTCATGAACATTATCCATCGCTTTGTGAATTGTTTCCAGATTGGAGTTGCTGTTACTAATTTCTTTTTCAAAATTCCAAAAACTTGGATTGTAATGAGTATCATGAAACGCATAGGTGTGCATTGAAATAAAATCAACTGCTTTAATCAATGAATTCAAGTCTTCAGTATGATAAGAATCTTCGCCACCTCCCCATGAAGCAAAGTTATCTGAGCTAGTTATCCATAAGTTTTCAGGCAGTTTTTTTTGTTTTTTTAGATCTTGAAGATGATTAACCCAGTTCAATATAACACCTGGTTTGACATAGTAACTCCACGCCCAATTAACCATTGCTTCATTTCCAACTGCTATAATTTTAACAATTTCTGGGTACATGTTGGCTAGATTGATCGCTTTTTGAATTTCTATTGCATTAGCAGATTCATTTTCTTTTTCATGATTTGGATTATCAGTCCATGCATTTTCACAATCTATCCACGCGCCTAACATTACATACATTTCAAAATCTGAATCAGATTTTTTTAGTTCTTTTATTGCTTTTAAAATATTAGGTGCTTGTTCTAATTGTAAATTATATGTTCTTAAAATTTTCACTCCAATTGAAGAAAGTATTTTTAAATCTTCTTTCAACTCATCCATAGTTGGTTGAATATCTCTACTATTGTTTCTGTAACCTCCATACGAAATGGCTAAATAGTCAGGATTGTTTAAAATTTCATTAGCTGTTATTTCAGATTTGTTTATCATTTGGTTTTCTGAAGGATTACAAGAAATCAACAAGCATGTAACAAATAATACAATCAACTTTAGATTGATTAATTTATTTTTTAAAATCTTAGTAATTTCTTTAATTATCATTTTATTACACTAACATTAATTTGCTTAATAATATTTTCTCTATCAAAAAGAGATCTACTCGAATCAATGTCAAGCTCATTTCCTTGTATACTTACTGATCTTCCGTCAATAAAATCAATAGTAATTTTATTAGAAGATGATTTAGAATAGATTATTGGAACTTGACAATATGTAAAACAAAGTGAATTCGTATTTACATTTAATTCAATTTTTTCTTTTGATAAATTCACATATCTAAAAGTTTCATTAGTTGTTAAAAACTCTTGATCTCTAAGCATTTCAGAGTTGAAGCTTATGATTCCATTATTAACCTCTACGCCAAGTTCCCCAAATCTTGATATTACATCTTCTTTTACTTGGCCAGTCATTCCTGGTTGTTGAGCTCCTTTACCAGCAGGTGTGTGAGAATAAGGATCGGTTGGAAATGCTCCATATAACTCGGGGGACTTATTTACACCAATTCCCTCAAGTATTTCAAAATAATGATCAAAGAATCTTCCAGTTACAGCACTATCTTTTTCACTTATAGCTTTTTTTGTAGTTTCTAAAACTGCTAAAGAAAGTTTAGATACCATGTGCCAATAGATTGAACCTAATCCTTCATATCCAAAGAAAGTTCCAGATCTTCCAGTAAATTCTTTGTGATTAAACACACCTTCAAAAATTTCAAGAATATTTTGGTACTCCTCTTTTAATAATTCATTGTATTTTTTTGGTAATAAGTTCAATTCACTTATTAATCCATTTACATTATTAAAATCACAATTAAAATGAAATGATCCCTCACAGTCTTGAGAAACTATTTGATTATTACCGTCATTTAATAATTTACTTAACAATTTAGATTCATTGACTTTTGAAGACGTAATGTTATTCTTTTCTAAAAACAAGCCTAAATTTTTATCTGGATATAGTATATAACTGTATTGATCTTCTCTAAACAATTTACTTGATTTCAGTGCGTCTAAAACCTCTAAATTTTCTTCAGAATTTAAGTATCCGGAACTTAAAACTGCAACCTGTCCTTCAAGCATTTCTGGTAAGTGTGATATTGATATGTTATCATTATCTATAGTCAATAAATTGTATGCATGATAAAGTTTATCACTTCTTTTGTTAGAATCAATAGAGTGATCTATATATTCTAATAGCAGTTGTAATAATTCTTTAATTTCTTTAATCCCAATTGCAGATTTAGTTCCAGAAAAACTATTATCATAAATTGTGTCTCTGTAATTTGAACCGGCTTTTCCTAGTGAATCAACTATTTCTTTTCTGTCTAAATCAGAAATTATAGAGTCTAAAACTTTTTTATTTTTATCTAACGCAAAAGAAATATCATTAAAAAACTTGTTAAGTTCAGAAGAAATTTCGACTGAAATAAGATCAGTTTTTTCTAATAAAGAATTAAAAAAATTAACAAATCTTCTCAAATAATACAATGTTACCATAGAAATTCCATTACCAACCAATGCATTGTTGGCATCATTCCACTCAGGCCTTTGAGTGTTCATCCATATTCCTCCACCTGGAACAAAATTCGAAACTTTTGAAAGCAGTGTAGCTAAAATCTTTTCAATAAAGTTTACATGATGAATTTCTTTTTTGTTATTAAAAACTAATGATCCGTCAATTCCTATTTCGTTTTTTCTTTTATTTATTAATAATTCATTTTCATGATCGTAATCAATTGTGTTTTTAGAATCTTTTAAAATTTCTTCATATGATTTAATTTTATAAGGAACATTAGCGTAAACAAACAAGCTTTTTGAGAAATATTTATAGAGTTTACTAGGGTAATGATTTTCAATAAATTCAAGAAATTTTAAAAGATATATTATTTGATGATCTCCCCAATATCCAATATAAGACCAAGGATTATCTGGTTCAATAGTTTCCCAATCAAATCCATCCTTTGTAATTCTATACGGGTTATAACCGTCAAAAGTGGTGGAATTTAAAAATTTGTGTATCATCCCTTCAATAAATTGAGGGTATGAATATGCTAAAGCTTCCCAATTTTGAAAAATGTCTCTCCAATTGCCCTGATAATCTAAAATTTTAGATCCATCTATTTCGCTTCTAGTATTAATAGAAAACTTATTCCATGGTCTGCTCGGATCGCCATGCCTTCTACTAAACTTTAAGGGTAAGTATTCTGTGCATAATCGTTTAAAATCGTGATTAGATATGTTTGCTGAAATTGATTTTAAATCATGAAGTGTAAAAATCTCAGGTAGGTTATTTAAAGTTTCATTAAAAGATTTATAAATAGAACAGTTAGCTTTTTTTATATAAGGTAAAAAGTCATTTTTTTCTATTTGGTAATTATCATCAAAAATACCTCCCCTCATAATGTTAAACATTGTATTAGAAAAATGTCTAATCATTCTGAGCTTGTCATTAGTTAGTTGAAGCCCATCTGCGTTACCAACTAATTCTCTTAATTTTGATGACCCTAAAATCACATCATCTTCTACTTTAGATTTGATTTCCCCATCATTTGTTATTGAATTTTTTAAACTAACAACATCGGAGATTGTTTGATTGACATTACAGACAATCATCCATTCTTTTGAGGAATTACTTTTTAATTTAATTTTCTTATTGATGAAATAAGCACCTTTTTCAGCTTTAATTTCATGTTCGTTGTATAAATCAATCCCATTTCTGAAATTATCAAGCTGCAGTGAGGATAAAAGGTGTTTTGTATTGTCAATTTCTGTTGTCCAAACAGTATTTGCCTTTAATGCTTCACTTGGCTCTGCTTTATCAACTATTATGGCACTTAGAGTAAAGATCCCTAATTTACTTTTATCTTCTAATTCGCATTTTTTATAAGCATCAACTAAATTACTTTGAGCAATTTGAAGACCTTCGCCAACTCCGTAAGGTAAAATGTTTTGAATTCCATCAATAATATTAATATCCAAATCATTGTTTGAATTATTTTTTAGAGAAGATTTTCTAACAAAACCATATTTGTTACTTGAATTCCATTGGTAGCTAAACTCAATGTTTAAGTCATGATTTATCTCTTCAAAAATCACTTTATTTCCAATAGTATTTTTATAAATATTTCTTGAAACTTTGTATGCTCCTTTATATCTACTTGAAAAGGGTTCCCAAAGGAAATTTTTGTTATTTATTTTTACTATAATAATAGTTTTGCTTCCAGTTGTATCACTTGATTCAGTGATTTTGTCATCTGTGTAATATGGGAATAATGAAAATTCACTATTTTTTCTACCAGCGGAAAGACTTCCAGTACTTGAAATAAACATCCAATGGTTTGAGTTGCTGACAATACTCATAAAAAATGGACGCATTTTATCTACATTGGAAATCTTATAAAAATTTTCATTTCCAATTTTTAGTTGATTTCCTTCAACTTTTTTATTTTCAACTAATGATTCTAAATCACCAACATAAATCTTTTCAGGCATATATAATTTTTAAAATTTTATTGCATTATTGTTTCTTGAAAATGAACTTTTAAACTGTTTATTTTTCTCGAGGCAACAATTTTAAAAATAAGTGTATTATCTCTATGTTTTTTTTATAAAACCTTTACATTTTATCAATCAACCTGTTAAGCGGTATTAGTTTTGATTTAACCTGTTAAATTTAATTTTTGTCATGAATGTAATGTTTTTAATAAATTAAATGTTTAAGTATTGTATAGGTATTTTCTTCTTTTAATAAGTTTTTCGAAAACTATTTTTACTCTTAAATTCCTCTTCTCACTAGTCTTACTTTGTTTTTTTGTGAATTACGGAATGTAAAGGTATTTTTATTACGTTTTGTTTTATAATTGCTTAATTTTTATGTAAAATTCTCTATAATCTTAATTAACAATCTTAGATTTGCATTGTTATGCATAAATCTAGTTTTATAAATATTATTGGTAACCCTAACGTTGGAAAATCTTCATTGACCAATTATTTATTAGGTCAAAAGTTGTCAATTATAACTTCAAAAGCCCAAACTACTAGGCATAGAATTTTAGCCCTTATTAATGATGAAAATTATCAACTTGTAATATCAGACACACCTGGCGTTATTAAACCTGCTCACAAGCTTCATAAGTCTATGATGGATTTTGTGTTACCTGCTACAGAAGATGCTGATATACTTATATACATGGTAGAGTATAAGGATCATAATTTAAAAGACGAATCTATTTTCAATAAAATTGTTAATATTAAAGTTCCTCTCTTACTTATTATTAATAAAATTGATTTATTAGATCAGGAAAAGTTAGAATCTGAAATTGATTTTTGGAAAGTAAAAGTACCCAATGCTGAAATTTGGCCCATCTCTGTTAAAGAGTCTTTCAATATCGTAAAATTATTAGATAGATTAGTAGAGTTGAGTCCAGAGTCTCCACCCTACTTTCCAAAAGACCAACTCACTGATAAAAATGAAAGATTTTTTGTCAATGAAATAATTAGAGAAAAAATATTATTAAATTTTAAAAAAGAAATACCATATTCAGTTGAAGTTATTACTGAAGATTTCAAAGAAGAACAAACTATTATAAAAATAAGATCTATTATTATAGTTGAAAGAGATTCTCAAAAAGGTATTATTATTGGTCATAGAGGAGCTGCCATTAAAAATGTTGGCACAAAAGCAAGAATTGATCTTGAAAGTTTTTTCAATAAAAAGATTTTTTTAGATCTTCAGGTCAAGGTTAAAAAAAATTGGCGATCCGATGAAAAATTACTTAAGAAATTCGGATACCATCAAAAATAATTTTTATTAAAATAAAAGTTTAGTTTTGTACACCTTTAAAAAATCAAAATGAGTTCAATTGTTGCTATTGTTGGAAGACCAAATGTTGGTAAGTCAACTTTTTTTAATAGACTAATACAAAAAAGAGAGGCAATTGTTGATTCTCAGAGTGGTGTGACAAGAGACCGTCACTATGGCTATTCTTTTTGGAACGGAAAGGATTTTACAGTAATAGACACTGGAGGTTTTATGCTTGGTGGTGAGGATAATTTTGAAAAAGAAATTAATACTCAAGTGATGATAGCTATAGAAGAAGCGGATATTGTTGTTTTTGTTGTTGACGTTGAGACGGGAATTAATTCAATGGACAATGAAATTTCAAGATTATTACATAAATCTAATAAGCAAGTACTATTAGCCGTCAATAAAGTAGATAATTCAAAAAGACAACTTGATTCAACTGAATTTCATTCACTAGGGTTTGAAAAAATATTTAATTTTAGTGCTATTAATGGAGGCGGAACAGGTGAATTGTTGGATTCATTAGTCTCACTGATGCCAGAAGAGTCAGTAATTGAAAATGATGAAATACCTGGATTTGCCGTGGTAGGTCGTCCAAATTCTGGTAAATCATCTTTTATTAATGCACTTTTAGGTATAGATCGTTATGTTGTTAAAGATTTGGCTGGTACCACACGTGACAGTATCGACACACATTTTAATCGTTTTGGTTTTGATTTTAAATTGATTGATACTGCAGGAATCAGAAAAAAATCTAAAATTAATGATGATGTTGAATTTTACTCGGTAGTTAGATCAATTCGTACAATCGAAAACTCTGATGTTTGTTTAATAATATTTGATGCTACTAGATCTTTTGACAGTCAGGTCAAAAATATTTTTTGGTTAGCTGCCAGAAACAATAAAGGCATAGTAATTCTAGTTAATAAATGGGATTTAGTTGACAAAAAAACCAATACAATTAAACTATTTGAAGAAGAAATTAGAAAAGAGTTAGAACCTTTTACTGATATTCCAATAGTATTTATTTCAAGTTTAACAAAACAAAGAATTTTTAAGGCCATAGAGACTGGTATGGCTGTGTATAAAAATCGTTCTAAAAAAATTATTACCAGAAAGTTTAATGAATGTATGCTTCCTATAATAGAAAAAACTCCACCACCTGCATACAAAGGAAAATATGTTAAAATTAAATTTTGTACTCAACTTCCTTCTTCATTTCCTCAATTTGCATTTTTTTGTAACCTTCCTCAATACATAAAGGATCCATATAAGAGATTTATAGAAAATAAAATTAGAGAAATTTATGACTTTAATGGGGTACCCATTAGAATATTCTTCAGAAAAAAGTAATTAAAGTTCGTTTTTAATATTTATTAAGTTTGCTTTAATTTTTTCTAATTTTTTAATCACTTCAAAGTTTTTATTTAAAATTTTTAACTGATCTTTTGCACCATCAAGAGTGTAACCTTTTTCTTTTACTAAGTGGTGTATTATTTGTAGCTTTTCAACGTCTATTGATGAATATCTTCTAGTTCCTTTCTTGTTTTTTTTTGGACTTAATTCTTCAAACTCTGTTTCCCAAAATCTTATGAGTGATGCGTTTACGTTAAATGCTTTAGAAATTTCTCCTATGCTGTAATATAATTTTTGAGGTAAATTAACATGCATTAATCTAAAGATTGATTTTCTTGGTTAGCCAATCTGAGTAGATCATCAAATTCATCTGGTGTAAGATTTCCTAAAAAATAGTTAATTGGATTAACTCTTTTTTTATCAACTTGAACCTCATAATGTAAGTGAGGTGCTTGAGATCTTCCAGTGCTTCCTACAAAACCAATTACATCACCTTTTTTTACTTTTTGACCTCTTTTCACGTTATACTTGTTTAAATGAGCGTATAATGTAATATATCCAAAGCCATGATCTATTCTAATATGTTTACCATATCCTGTTGATCTTGAGTCAGCTCTAACGATTCTTCCATCACTTGCCGCGTAAACAGGAGTTCCTCTTGGAGCTGTAAAATCCATTCCAGAATGCATTTTTCTGGATTTA
Organism: Flavobacteriaceae bacterium; assembly: GCA_965655865.1. Classification (GTDB taxonomy): domain Bacteria; phylum Bacteroidota; class Bacteroidia; order Flavobacteriales; family Flavobacteriaceae; genus MAG-121220-bin8. The sequence goes on from CBFHJJ010000011.1 coordinate 13,309, forward strand.
TTAAATGGGTCATTTCTATAGCCAAATCCAGATGCCATTCTAGTTAAATCACCTTTTTTAATTGGCTGAATTGATGGAATAGCTGACAATAGTTTTTCTTTCTCACTGGCAAGTCTTTCTATCTCATCAAGAGATTTCGATTGAATTACTATTTGTTTTGTAAGTATTTCAATCTTTTTAGTAGTTTCAATAACTAATTTAGAATTATCAAATCCCTCCAAATTTTCGTATCTGTTAACACCACCAAATCCAGCTTTTCTAACTTCACTGGGTATTGGATTGGTTTCAAATAAAACTCTGTAAATATTATTATCTCTTTGTTCAATTTCGTTAAGAACAATATTAAGTTGATTTAGCTTTTTATTCATCAACTCAAACTGAAATTTATAATTTGATATTTCTCTAGCTTGAGAAAGTTCAGTAGGTGTATTAATTAAAGGGGATTTAAGCAGTATTAGTAAGGCTACGATTCCAAAGAACGAGGATACTATCAAAAACGTTAAAACATTTCTTAATTGTACTCCTTTACTTACTTTGATTTTTCTGTAAGAAAGTGTTTTTGTGTCGTAATAATATTTGGTCTTAAACATTAATTAATTTATACTAATTTTACGCTTAAATTACTTTATATAATATTAAGTAAATATATAAAATTGTTTTTTTTAATATCTATTACTAATTTAATAATTAATGAATTCTAATAAAGTTCGTTCTACGTTTCTCGATTTTTTCAAAAATAAAAATCATAAAGTAGTTAAATCTGCTCCAATGGTTATTAAAAATGATCCTACGCTAATGTTTACAAATGCTGGGATGAATCAATTTAAAGATAATTTTTTAGGAAATTCAATTATTGAACATAATAGGGTGGCAGACACTCAAAAATGCTTAAGAGTTTCAGGAAAACATAATGACTTAGAAGAGGTAGGTTTAGACACTTATCATCATACCATGTTTGAAATGCTTGGTAACTGGAGTTTTGGCGATTATTTCAAAGAGGAAGCTATTCAATGGGCTTGGGAGTTATTAACCAAAATTTACAAAATAGATAAAGAATCACTATATATTACAATTTTTGAAGGTTCAAAAGAGGATAATACAAGTTTAGATCAAGATGCTCTTGATATTTGGTCTAAAATAGTTGAGAAAGACAAAATTATTTTTGGAAATAAAAAAGATAATTTTTGGGAAATGGGTGATGTTGGTCCTTGTGGTCCATGTTCTGAAATTCATGTTGATATTCGTTCTGAAAAAGAAAAATCTCTTATTCCTGGAAAAGACTTAGTCAATAAAGATCATCCTGAAGTTATTGAAATTTGGAATTTAGTTTTTATTCAATTTAACAGAAAAACAAATGGAAGTTTAGAAAATCTTCCTTCCAAACACATAGATACTGGAATGGGATTTGAAAGACTATGTATGGTTTTACAAGGAGTTAAATCTAACTATGATACCGATGTATTCTCTCCTTTAATTAAAGAATTAGAAAATATTTCTAATGTAAAATATAGTTCCTCTTCAAAAACTGATATTGCTTTTCGTGTTATTGTTGATCATCTAAGAGCAGTTGTTTTTTCTATTGCCGATGGTCAGCTACCTTCAAATAATGGCGCAGGTTATGTAATTAGAAGAATTTTAAGAAGAGGAGTTAGGTATGGGTACACTTTTTTAAATTTAAAAAGTCCGTTTATCTACAAGCTTGTTAATACTCTATCGAATCAGTATTCATCTGTTTTTCCAGAAATAGATTCACAAATTGAAATTATTAAAAATGTTATTAAACAAGAAGAGGATTCTTTTTTAAGAACTTTAGATAAAGGGATTATTAAGCTTGATGAAATAATATCTAAAAATAAATCAAACACAATTTCAGGCTCAAATGCTTTTGAATTATACGATACGTTTGGATTTCCTGTTGATTTAACTGCTCTTATACTACGAGAAAAAAACATGAACTACGATTCTAAAGAATTTGATAGTTTAATGCAAGACCAAAAAAACAGATCAAAAGCTGCTATTAATACTCAAAATCAAGAATGGATATCTTTAACTAATAATTTTCAACAAACTGAGTTTTTAGGTTATGATAATTTATCAGCTGACACCAAAATATCAATGTACAGAGAGTCAATTACTAAAAAGGGTGATTCTGTTTTTCATTTGGTTTTTGAATCAACTCCATTCTATCCTCAAGGCGGAGGTCAGATTGGAGATTGTGGTTTTATACAAACTGTTGACGGCTCTAAATTGGAAATTATTAATACAGTCAAAGAAAATGACACAATAATTCATATTACTAAAGAACTTCCTAAAGATCTCAACTCAATTTTAAATGTTTCGGTTTTTAAGGATCAAAGGCTTAACAGTTCCTGTAATCATACATCTACACACTTACTACATCAAGCATTAAGACATGTTTTAGGAACTCATGTTCAGCAAAAAGGATCAATGGTCTCTGATAAATATTTAAGATTTGATTTCTCACATTTTGAAAAATTAAGTGATAATCAAATTAAAGAAGTTCAAAATTTTGTTAATCAAAAAATTGATGATCATTTAGATCTTGAAGAAAATAGATCTGCTGATTTCAACGAATGTATTAATAATGGAGTAATTGCATTGTTTGGCGAAAAATATGGTGATAAGGTTAGATCTGTGAAATTTGGAAATTCATTTGAGCTGTGTGGTGGAACACATGTTAAAAACACAAGCATAATTAAAAACTTTATTATTAGATCTGAATCAGCAATATCAACAGGTATTAGAAGAATTGAAGCAATAAGTGGACTAGTAGCAAAAGATTATTTAAATGAAAAAATAAAAATTTTAGATAATGTGAATTCTTTATTAAATAATGAAAAGGATGTATTAGTAGCCATAAAAAAACTTAAAAACCACAACACTCAGTTAGGTAAAAAAATTGATAATATTAGCAGTGAATTATCAAAGTTTTATTTGAAAGAAATTATAGATCAAACTCAAAATAAGAAATCAGTCAATTTTTGCCTTCATGAACTTTCATGTTCACCAGAATTGTTAAAGAATTTAGCTTTCAGTGCAGGAAAACAAATTGAAAATTTGTTTTTAATACTAGTTTGTCAAAATGAGGACAAGGTTTATTTGACTTGTTACATATCTAAAAATTTAGTTGATGATTCTAAAATGAATGCCAATAATATTGTTAGAAACCTAAGTCAATTTATTGAAGGTTCAGGAGGAGGGCAACCCTTTTTTGCTAATGCTAGTGGAACTAAATTAAATGGGACAGCAAAATTAAAGGAGGAAGCAAAAAAATTATTTTAATTATTTTACTTCAATTTCTGGAGGGTAAACTTCCAAGATTTTAGTTACATAAGAACTCACTAAATCGTCTCTATTAGTTCTTTTACTACTTGACAAAAAACCAGTCCCTTTACCTTGCCATATTAATTGTTTAGTCTTAGTGTCAATTAAATCAATGTATAAAGCACCTTGAGAAGTTGAATAAGCGACTTGTCTATGACCCCTTCCGTAATTTGGATACCAACCGGTATAATATGGACTGTAAAAAGTATTATCTATGTAAATATTTTCAGAAGATTTAGTAGCAATATTAATAAGAATATCGGGGTTTTCGTCAATTGTCATTCCTTTATTTAATAATGTATTTTGGATAGACTTTAGAATTCTTTTTTTGTCTATATCTGAAATTTCAACTTTATCAATCCCAGACTTGTAGAAAGCAAATGTTTTGTATTGTGAGAAATCAGCTTCAGAGTCGAAATCAGAAGCAACTTTGACAGATCCACAACTAACTAAGATTACTGAAATAAAAAGTAAGTAAGAAAATAATTTAAAAGTTTTCATAATAATATTTTATATATATATATCAATAATAGTGCCTTGATTTTATTTAAATTTAGATTTTTTAAATGTCTGATCATAATTTTTATATAAAAAATGTCTTTTTTTAACACAATTAAAACAGAAAACATTCGTTTAGAATTTCAAGATTTAAATCATGATGTAAAGATTTTCATGAAAAGAGAGGATTTAATTCATCCTATTATATCTGGTAATAAATTTCGAAAATTAAAATATAATCTTAAGAAATTAAAAAAAAATAAAAATTCACTTTTAATTACTTTTGGAGGTGCCTTTTCAAATCATTTATTGGCAGTTGCTTACTTGGGAAAAATTGAAGGAATTAAAACTTTAGCAATAGTAAGAGGAGAAGAGCTAAAAAATTCCAAACTAAACACAACTTTACAAAAATGTTCTGATTTTGGAATGAAATTTGAATTTGTTTCAAGAGAAAAATACAGAGAAAGAAATTCTAATAAATACAATTATGAGCTACAAAATAAATTTAAAAATGCGTACATAGTCCCTGAGGGTGGTACAAATATACTTGGAGTTAAGGGATGTGAGGAAATTTTATCTGAATCTGATAAAAACTTTTTTGATGTAGTTTGTGTCCCAGTTGGCTCGGGCGGGACTTTTTCTGGATTGATTAATTCTAGTTTAGAGAAACAAAAAATATTAGGGTTTTCTGCCTTAAATAATAGTAATATAAGTGAAGTAATTAATAAATTTGTAAAGAAAGATAATTGGAAATTATTTGAAGAAAGTTTTTTTGGTGGTTATGCAAAATTTAATGATGAATTAATAAATTTTATTAATAGCTTTTATAAAAAACATAATATTAGGTTAGATTCTATTTATAATGCTAAAATGATTTTCAGGATAATAGATTTAATAAATAATAATAATTGGGTTTTTGGTAAAAATATTTTAATTATAAATACTGGAGGAACTCAATCTGTAGAAGGAATTAATAAATTACTTAAAAAGAAAGGATGCGAAACCATAAATTATTAATATTAGTTTTTATTATTATTTTTAACTCTTGTGGAGTAAAAAAAGTGTCATATCGTGATAACAGTCCTAAAAAAATTAAAAATAAATCCGTAAAATCAGTTAATCGATTCTTTAAATCTATGACCAACGAGCAAAGAACTCATTGGTATGTAAATACTTACTCTAAAATTTCAATTGATGAAATGAAAAAATTTGGAATTCCAGCAAGCATAACTATGGCTCAAGGAATATTAGAGTCTAATTCAGGAAAAGGAAGTCTTGCATTAAAGTCTAATAATCATTTTGGAATAAAATGTCACAGTAAATGGAAAGGTAAAAAAGTTTATCATGACGACGATGAAAAAGGAGAATGTTTTAGAAAGTATAAGAATCCAGAAAAATCCTACAGAGATCACTCTTTGTTTTTGGAATCTAGAGATCGATATAATTTTTTATTTAAATTAAATAAAAGGAATTATGTCAAGTGGGCTAAAGGATTAAAAAAAGCTGGATACGCAACTGATCCTAAATACGCAGATAAATTAATTTCAATAATTGAGAGATATGAATTATGGAAATTAGACGGTTCAAAAAAACCACTTAATAAGTCTAGAGAAAAAAAATTGTCTAAAAAGCAAGCACAAATTCAGCCTGAAACAAAATCAATGTATTATGTTAAAAAAGGAGATACTTTATATTCAATTTCTAAAAAATTTGATATCAGTGTCTCTGAACTTGTGGAATTAAATAATATTAAAAATAACAATTTAAGTATTGGTCAATCCTTAAAAGTAATTAAAAAATAATGTTATATAATAGAAGTAGTGTGCTTTTTACTGAAGCGAAAAAATTTATTCCAGGCGGAGTTAACTCACCTGTAAGAGCTTTCAAGTCAGTTGGAGGCACTCCTGTTTTTGCATCAAAGGCTAATGGTGCTTATGTCTACGACGAGGATGGAAATAAATATATTGATTACATATCATCTTGGGGGCCAATGATATTGGGACATGCACACCCAAAGGTTGTTAGAGCAATCTCAGAAACAGCTATAAACGGAACTTCTTTTGGAATGCCTACTAAATTAGAAACAGATTTGGCTAAATTATCTTTGTCAATGGTTCCAGGAATGCAAAAAATTAGATTCGTAAATTCTGGAACTGAGGCTTGTATGAGTGCAATTAGATTGGCACGTGGATATACAAATAAAGATAAAATAATTAAATTTTCAGGATGTTATCATGGACACTCCGACTCTTTCTTGATTGAAGCGGGTAGTGGAGTTGTTACTTTTGGAACTCCAAATAGTCCTGGTGTAACTAAAGGCACCGCTAAGGATACATTAATTGCTCCTTATAATGATTTGAATTATGTAAAAACACTTTTTGAAAAGAATAAAAATGAGGTTGCAGCTATAATTATTGAACCCGTAGCCGGAAATATGGGTTGTGTTATTCCAAAAAAAGGATTTATTGAAGGGTTGAGAAAATTATGTGATCAAAACGATTGTCTTCTAATTTTTGATGAAGTAATGACTGGTTTTAGACTTGCTGCAGGTGGTGCTCAAGAAATTCTTGGTATAAATGCAGATATAGTTACTTATGGGAAAGTAATTGGAGGAGGTTTGCCTGTTGGAGCTTTTTCATCAAGAGATGAAATAATGAATAAACTTTCACCAGAGGGATCAGTATACCAAGCAGGAACACTTAGTGGAAATCCGTTAGCAATGTCTGCAGGATTAGCTACTCTATCTGAGTTAAAACTTAATGATAATATTTATAAAAGTTTAGATGACAAATCCTCTTATTTAGAAAGGGGAATGTACGAAGTGCTTGGTAAAACTACACTAGATTTTAAAATAAACCGTTTAGGATCTATGATTTCTCTACATTTTTGTTCTGAAGATGTTACGGATTTTAAATCATCTCAAAAAGGAAATAATGAAAAATTTAAAAAATATTTTCACGGAATGTTAAAGGAAGGAATTTATCTTCCACCAAGTGCATTTGAAAGTTACTTTTTAAACGATGCCTTAACTTACAGTGATATTGATTTTACGCTCGATGCTTTAAAAAAAGTTTCAAATACTATTTAGATAGGCTTACCAACAAGTATTTTATTGATTTTTGCTGTAGCCATATCTAAATGCATTTTAGTCATTTTATCAGATTTGTTTTTATGTTTTTTAATATCTTTTCTTAATTCTAACAACTGACCAACGGCAACAGTTCTGATATCAGACTGACTTACTTTTACAGATGTTACTCTTCCTCTTGCCCAAGACGGGATTGAACGCTGTTCTTCGTTCATGATGTAACTAATTCTATCTAAGTAAGCTAATTGTAAATTTCGTCTATATACATCAATTGTTTTGTTAGTATAAAGTTCCTTCCAAATTCCCTCTTTTAAATCTGACATCATGTCAATTAAAGTGTATGCGGTTTTTCCGTTTATTGCTTCATTTTCTATAAGTCTTGCCATTTTTCCAAAATCCAATATACTGTTTAGTGTTCTAGATTGAGTACTTCTAATTCTATTAGTAATTCCAGCAAATTCAATTTTATTAAGAATGTTATTATCAATCATCCAAGTTGGAGTTTCAAAAAGTTGATCATTTAAAAAGTTCATACATTTTTTTTGGTGAGACTTTTCAACGTGGGTATAAACCGGACCTTCTTGATCATAAGTTTTATAATATTGGTAAACTCCCCCAATGTTTGAGCTTACGTGTCCCATATAACGATTGAATTGTGAGAGTACTTGTCCATACATTGTCTGAAGATCTGAATAATCTTTTCCATCTTCAGAAGTCCATTTGTTTAGGTTAGGAATAATTCTTTTTAAATTTAATATTCCATATTCACTTGCTTTAACGGCATCGTCACCTAAATCTTCTGTTTGTGAGCTAGGATCAATTCCTGCACTACCAAATCTGTGCATCAAGCTGTTTTCATTGTCTTTTATCCACTTGTCTAATACTTTCTTTTCATCTTTTGCTGTTTTAGCATCTGGAATTGGTCTATAACCCCATCTGACAGAATGTTTATCATACACTCCTATTTCTGGCATTAGAGCAACACCTTTATCCTCAGGTTGGGCTATATAGTTAAATCTAGCATAGTCCATAATAGACGGAGCTGTACCATATTTTTTTGTAAAAGTTGCAGATCTAAGGGAATCTACTGGGTAGGCACTACTGCTCCCCATATTGTGCGGTAAGCCAATAGTATGTCCTACTTCATGAGCAGATACAAACCTAATTAACCTACCCATAACTTCATCATCAAAAGAAACACCTCTGGCATCTTCATTTATAGCAGCAGTTTGAACAAAAAACCAATTTCTCAATAAAGTCATCACATTGTGGTACCAATTAATGTCCGATTCTAAAATTTCACCAGATCTAGGATCACTAACGTGTGGTCCGTTAGCATTTGGAATCGGAGAAGCTAAGTATCTTACAACTGAATATCTCACATCTTCTGGACTCCAGTCCGGATCTTCTTCTTTAGTTGGAGGTTCTTTGGCAATAATTGCATTTTTGAATCCAGCTTCTTCAAATGCTACTTGCCAATCTTCTATACCTTGTTTTAAATATTTTCTCCACTTTACAGGTGTAGCTCTATCGATATAGTATACAATTTGTTTTTTTGGAGTAACTAACTCTCCATTTTTAAATTTTTCTAAATCTTCATCTTTTACTTCCAATCTCCATCTATCTAAATATTTTAAAGATTTACTTTCTTGTACATCCAATCCGTAATCAACCTGACTTCTTGCAAACCATCCTACTCTTTGATCAAAATATCTTCTTTTCATTGGAACTTTAGGCAATAATATCATTGAATTATTAATTTCAAGTGATATAGTCCCAGTACTAGAGTTTGAAGGTGGTGAAGAGGAATTATATGTTTTTACATGTCTTGATTCTATATTTTCAGGATAACTTTTTATAGATTCAATAAAAGATTTTTTAGAATTTAGACTGGATATTTTATAACCTTTTCTTCTGCTTTGGGGAAATCCTAATGGTTTTACATCTTCACTAAATAGTTTTGTAACTTCAATCAGAGTTGAAGTAGAGTCAATTCCTTTACTTTCAATTTTAAAACTATATAAAATTGGTTCAAAATTTGAATTTAGTACAGCTTCGTTAACTGGAAGTGAATCTGAAGCAACAATGTTGTGCGAAACTACTCTTAACAATATTTTATTATCCTTTTTCTGCCACCTTAAAACTTGTGTGTTTTGTTTCCCTCCTCCAAAACCAAGTCCAGATGCAGTTTTAGCTATCCTAGTAACCATCAACATTTCTCTTCCAAAGAGAGTGTCATTTATTTCATAATAATATTTTTCTTTGACTTTATGAATGTCAAATAAACCTTTGTCGGTAATTGCTTCTTTGGTTATTATATCTTCAAAAGTTTTTTCTTTTTTAGGCTTTTTGGAGTCTTCTTTATTACTTGGTTTTTGAGCAGCAAGGTTTAAAGATAAAAGAAGACAAATCAGAAAAGTAGTTATATTATTTTTATTCATACTTAGTGTAAATTTTAATTATGAATATATTAAATATATCTCATTTTAATTATGAAATATCTATCTTTTTTTTACTTTTTATGCGAATTATTTAAAAAAAGATTCTTTTAAGAATGTTTATTAAACATTAATCAATTAATTCTATTAGCAATGTATCTTCAACTTTTTTTACAGTAACAATTTTATTTTTTGTCAAACTTTTAATTGTCTTATCCCATTTTTTATTTGACAATCCAGATTCAGTTTTTATTTCAACTAGTTTATCAGTTGAATTGTTTTTAAGAATTTTAATAACATTTTTTTCTTCTTCACTTAACGCAATATTTTTTTTCTCAGGCTTCATTTGAGGGAAAAATAGTACTTCTTGAATAGATAGATTATTAGTGAATAACATGACTAATCTATCAATTCCAATTCCAATACCGGATGTTGGCGGCATTCCGTATTCGAGAGCTCTAATAAAATCGTTATCAATAAACATAGCTTCATCATCTCCTTTTTCTAAAAGTTTTAATTGTTCTTCAAATCTTTCTAATTGATCAATTGGATCATTTAATTCAGAATAAGCGTTAGCAAGTTCTTTACCATTAACAAATAGTTCAAATCTCTCAGTTAAATCAGGATTATCTCTATGTTCTTTAGTTAGTGGACTCATTTCCTTTGGATAGTCAGTGATAAAAGTAGGCTGTATATAATTGTGCTCACATTTTTCTCCAAAAATCTCATCAATCAGCTTTCCTTTTCCCATTGTATTGTCTACCTCAATATTAAGTTTTTTAGCTGTTTCAAAAAGTTGATTTTCATTCATTTTTGAAATATCAATTCCAGTATGTTCTTTTATAGAGTCAATAATACTTATACGTTTAAAGGGTGCTTTAAAATTAATTTCTTTATTGTTTATATTTACTATTGTTGACCCATTTACATCAACAGCTATTTTTTCTAATAATGATTCCGTCATTTCCATCATCCAGTAATAATCTTTATAAGCAACGTATAATTCGACCATTGTAAATTCTGGATTATGTGTTCTGTCCATTCCTTCATTTCTGAAAGCTTTTGCAAACTCATATACTCCGTCAAACCCTCCTACAATTAATCTCTTTAAATAAAGTTCATTAGCAATTCTAAGATATAGAGGAATGTTCAACGCATTATGATGAGTAACAAACGGTCTTGCCGATGCTCCACCAGGAATTGGTTGAAGAATAGGAGTTTCTACCTCTAAATATTCATTATTATTAAAAAAAGAACGTATTACATTGATAATTTTAGTTCTTTTTATAAATGTTTTTTTGACTTCAGGGTTAACAATTAAATCTACATATCGTTGTCTGTATCTTAACTCTGGATCTGAAAATTCATCATAAGTGTTACCTTCTGAATCTGTTTTAGGTAGCGGAATTGGTTTAATAGATTTTGATAATAATTTAAAATTCTTAACAAGAATTGTTTTTTGACCAACTTGAGTAGTAAATAATTCACCTTCAATTCCAATAATATCTCCAAAATCAAGAAGTTTTTTATAAACTTCGTTATACATGCTTTTATCTTCTCCAATACATATTTCATCTCTGTTAAAATAAACTTGAATTTTGCCTTTATTATCTTGTATTTCTGCAAAACTAGCTTTCCCTTGTATTCTTCTAGACATTAACCTTCCAGCAATTGAGACTTTTTTGTTTTCCTTATAATTTGAAATAATTTCAAAAGAATTAGTATTTATTGGAAATAATGCTGCTGGAAATGGGTCAATTCCCATTTCTTTTAACTTATTTAATTTTTCTCTTCTAATTTGCTCTTGCTCGGATAGCATATTTATTTTTTTTTCAAATATAATCAATCAATTTCAAAGGAAGGTTTGTATTTCATTCTTCATTTAATTAATATATTTACATTGCTAATCTAAAATTAAGTTCTTGAGTTTCTGGAGAGTAATTTTATCGATTTTATTCCCTCCTTTTTCTGTTTTAGATAAAGGATGCGGATCAATTATTATAGTTTTTATTTTAACGTTATGTGGATGGGTTCCTGGTGTAATAGCTGCTTTAGTTATTTTAAATAATCCCAAAAATTAATTTTATGAATAAGCAAATTATTGTTCACGATTTGGGATTAGTGGATTATCAGGATGCTTTGGATTATCAACTCCAATTATTTAACCAAATTATAGATATAAAACTTGAAAACAGAAAAAATAATACTAAAATAGAAACTGATAATCATTTAATTTTTGTGGAACATCCTAATGTTTACACTCTTGGTAAAAGTGGTGATATTAATAATCTATTATTGAATAAAAATGAATTAGATGACAAGAAGATTCAATTTTTTAACACAAATAGAGGAGGTGATATAACTTGTCATGGTCCGGGCCAAATTGTTTGTTATCCAATATTAGATTTAGATAATTTCTTCACTGATATACATAAATATTTAAGATTCTTAGAGGAAATAATAATAAGAACATTAAATGATTTTGGAATAGTTTCTGAAAGAAGTCAAAATGAAACTGGGGTTTGGATAGATTCAGATTTAGTTTTTTCTAGAAAAATATGTGCCATGGGTGTAAAGGCTAGTCGTTGGGTAACTATGCATGGTTTAGCTCTTAATGTAAATAATGATTTAAGTTATTTTGAAAATATTATACCGTGTGGAATTTCAAATAAATCTGTGACATCAATTCAAAAAGAGACAGGAATGAATATTAGTTTAAATCAAGTCAAAAAAATAATAACAAAATATTTTATTGAAATATTTTCTGCTGAACTAATAAAGGGAGTAAACTAGTATTTCGTCACTTTCACCAACAGAAGTAATATATTTTCTTGAACTTTTATCTTCAAATAAATCAATTTTACTAGAACCAAATACTGGAAAATTCGAAATTAAATTTGAATTAGAGTCAAAAAGATATATTAGTTTTTGATCTATATCTGTTAGGGAAATATTATCGATAAGTTTATTTTTAAAAATAATTGGCTTAGTGTAATTAGCAAATTTTAATTCACTTAGTTTCCCATTAATTGTTAATATATTTTCGCTGATATGAACTAAATTATTTTTATCTGCACTAAAGAGATATTTACCTTCAGATGGTAATGGTTTTTTGATAATTTTACCTTTAGTATTGATTTTTACAACATTGTTTTTAGCATCAATTGTGGTAAATGAATTTTGATTTAAAAATATTTCATTTTCGATATTAATAAGATCATTTTTAATTCTAATATTACCTCTTCTATCAGTAATTTTAATTTTATTGTTAGAGTTGAATATTAAATAATCTTTTTTACCAATTCTAAAATGTTTTGGATTGTTTTTTTGAATACCCTTAATATTTTTTTTGTTAAATCCTTTAACATTCTTCATTTTGGAATCTAATATTTTAATTTCATTATCAAATAATAAGAATCTGTAATTTTTTAATTTATCATAATCAAAGACAGTCAAGCCTAAAGTATTTTTATTTTTTATTTTTTTAACCTGATTTCCATTTTTATCAATTATTTGAAAATCATTATCAGTGTTAAAAGCATATTGCAATCTGCCATTCTTGTAAAGATCAATCTGATGAATTTCTCCAATAATTTTAGAGCCAACATTTTCTTTCCAAATTAATTTTCCTTCCAGTGACATTAGGTATAAGATATTATTTATATCCTGTGTTATTATTTCTTTTTTCTTTGTAACATAATTCGTGACAAATTTGGGAGATAAGTTTATTGGGTTATCAGTTTTAAAACTATAATCTAAGTTTATTCCATTTTTTTTATTTTCTTCAATCGATTTTATTACACTAAATGAATTGTAAATTATATTGTCATCTAGTCTAGTGTGATTAATTAAATACGGAAATTTTTCACTTGAAATGTTTAATGATTCCAAAGTTTTCCTTTTAGAATTTTTTAAATTATAAACTTTTAAATAATTGCTTTTTTCTGGAACATCTTCAAAAGATTGGATAAACTTATTTTCATTTTCGATAGTAGACGAATTCGAAATATTTATAATTATTTTTTCCAAACTATTTTTGGATTTACTTATCACTAGTTTATTTTCAATAATACTAGCATAATTTTGTTTTAATTTATAATTAATAAATTTTAAAAAATCATAATCAATAATTTGATTTCTTAATTTATATATTTTAAAGTCTCTATAGTTATAATTGTTTTCACTATTTTTTAAAATCTCTTTATTTAAAAACAATTTGTCTTTAAAATTAATCATTAGTAAAGAATCAAGTTTATTCTTTAAAAGTCCAAATTCATCAATTTCAAATAAAATAGAGTCTTTTTTAAAATCATTTATTTTTTTTATTGATTCGTTTTTCTCAAAATTTTCCAGATATTTATAATAGTTAAAACCAATTCTTTGAAAATCAGAAAAGTTATTGGGAATTATATTAGTAAAATTACTTTTACTTGGTTTTATTCCATTTAAATAGGATATTTTTCTTGGAATCGAATCATTTTGAAAAGCCAAACCATTTAAGGTTATTCCATTTTGATTTAAATCAATATCGTATTGAATCCATTCAGAAAATTTAGTGATATTAAACAAACTAAAAAGTTCTTCATTGTCAATATAATTTTTAAAATCATTAGAAATGAAAAGTGCAATTTTTGAATTTGAAATATTGTAAAGTTTACTTAAATCGCTAACCTTATCTTTAAAAACATGATTGGATTTTCTAATCGTGTTTTCAACAAGTAATTTACTTTCAGATTCAATAGTAACATTGTTTTTTTTAGTTACGAATTTATATTTTTTCTCAGTTCCAACTCTTTTAATAATAGAACCATCATATAAGATTGAATCAATTACTACTTTAGACTCTATTTTTTTATTTTCTGAATTAGTGAAGTAAATGGGAATAATACTTTTCTTACCTATTTTGTGATAGCTGATTAGCACTTCTTCTTTTCCATAATTTGTCAAAACTGAATCAATTTTTATATTTATTAAATCATTAAAAATTTGATTAAATTTTTGAGTATTACTACTCGAATTATATTTGACTAATATTAATGGATTGGATGGAACTAGGTCTATTAAACTTTTGTATTTCTTTTCATTTTGACATCCAATAAATATTAATGCCAACAATAAGAATATTTTCTTTTTCATAAAAATCGTTTAGCAAAAGTAATGAACAATTTTTTTAATTTATAACAACTTAAATTTTTTTCTGTGATGTGTAGTTATTCCATATTTTGATATAGCTGATCTATGTTGTTTAGTTGGATAACCTTTGTTTTTATTCCATTGATACAATGGAAATTTATTCGATAGTGAAATCATTAATTCATCCCTTGATGTTTTAGCAAGTATTGAGGCAGCAGCTATATTCATGTACTTTGTATCACCTTTAATTATACATTTAAATGGTATTTCATTTTTAGTATTAAATTTATTGCCATCAACAATTACAAATTCAGGAACGATTTTTAAATTTTCAATAGCTGTATTCATTGCTAAAATTGAAGCATTTAAAATATTGATTTTTTCAATTATTTGAACAGGTATATGAACTATTGAATAATCTATTGCCTTTTCAATAATTATTTTTTTTAAATCATTTCTTTTTGATTCCGATAGTTTTTTTGAATCATTTAATTCGATATTTCTAAAGTCTTTTGGTAATATTACTGCCGCCGCTGTAACTGGACCAGCTAAACATCCTCTTCCAGCCTCATCTGTTCCGCATTCAATAAGTTTTGAATATGAATTAATTAGCATAAATGACTTTATTTAAATTTAAGAAATAATTAAAATAATAAATGAAATGAAATGAATAACTTTGATTCAAATACAAAGAATGAAGTTTTATTACTTTTTTTTAATATTAATATTTTCAGTCAACACTTCGCTTTGTCAGGATTTAAATTTAATTGATTCTTTTAAAAACTCTGTTGGTCTTGAAAAAGATTCTCTAACTGGAAAAAATTTAGCTTCTATTAAGCAGTATTTGATTCTTAAAAATCACAGTGACACAACATATGTTGATACCTCGCTAACAATCAAAAAATTTTACAAATTTAATTTTTTAAGAAGTGATAATTTTGAAAAATTAAAGTTTTCAAATTTAGGTCAAACGTATAATTCACTTACTTCCAATTTTCAAAACTCCTCATTACCAGATTTTAGTTTTAGCTCAAAAAAAGAGATATATTTAAAATCTAGTGATGTTAACTATTATCATGTCCCGACTCCTTTAACTGAACTTTTATTTAAATCAGTTATGAAGCAAGGTCAATTTACAGATGTGTTATTTTCAACAAATACCTCTGAAAATTTTAATTTTTCAATTGGTTTTAAAGGAATGAGATCATTAGGTAATTACCAAAACATATTGTCAGGTTTAAAGCAATTTGTTTTTTCCTCAAACTATAAATCAAAAAATGAAAATTATAGTTTAAGGACTCATTATGTAAGCCAAAATTTAGAGAACAGAGAAAACGGTGGATTAACAAATGCATCTATTTTAAATTTTGAATCTGAGGATAATTTATTTTCGGAAAGATCAAAACTTTCGGTAAAATTTGAAAATGCGACTAGTTACTTTTTAAGTAAAAGATATTTCTTTGACCAGAACATATTATTGTTCAAATTAAAAAAATCAAATACTTTTTCTTTGGGACATGTTTTCGAATACGAAACTATGTATAACTCTTTTGAACAAACTGAACCGAGTGATTATTACGGAACTGCTACAAATTCAATTAGTGATAAAACAGTACTTAAGACCATGTCTAATATCTTTTATACAAGTTTAAAGTCAAAGTTTTTAGGAAATATAATGGTCTCTTATTTAAATTATAATTATAATTATAAAACAAACGCTTTAAGTGATAATTATAATGGATTTAAAGAAAATGAAAATTCACTTTCTTTTTCTTTAAAAAAAACAATTTTTAATCACAATGTAAGTGCAAAGTTTTCTAAAAATTTGTTTGGAACTAGATTAGGAGATCTTTTAAATTTCACCCTTGATTCTGAAAATACTTCAAAAATTAATTATTCACTTGGATTAAATATTTTAAGCAAGCACCCTGGCTTTAATTTTGAGTTATTTGATAGCGAATACAATGATGTTGGATGGCAAAAAGAATTGAATTTGTTAAAGATTAAAAATTTATTTTTAAAACTAAATTCCAGTTCACTTGGATCTCTAAGTTTAGATTACCGTTTGATTGATAATTTAACCTATTTTGAATTATTAAATAATGATACAATAAACAATGAAGGGGATACAAATTTAATTCCTAATGTTAATCAATATTTAAATACTATAAAGTATTTGAAATTTAAATGGCAAAAAGAATTTCGATTCGGAAAATTTGCTTTAGATAACTCTTTTATTTATCAATCAGTAAATCAGGATAATAAAGTTTTAAATTTACCAGACTTTATTACAAGAAATACTTTTTATTACTCAAATAATGTTTTTAATAAGGCAATGTTTCTTCAAACAGGTGTGTCTTTTAAATATTTTTCAAAATTCCACGCTAATGAATATAATCCTTTAGTTAGTTCATTTCATGTTCAGTCTGAAAAGCAAATTGGGGGATTTCCTGTGATAGATATTTTTGTTAATGCAAAAATCCAACAAACAAGATTATATTTAAAAGCAGAACATATAAACTCAGCGTCTACAGGAAATAATTTTTATTCCTCACCATCTTATCCTTACAGAGATTTTTTAGTAAGATTTGGACTTGTTTGGAATTTTTTCAATTAAGTTTAAACTAAACAGTAGGTAAATCACCTTTTTCTTTTGTTTCTAACTCAGAACGTCCCATTAGAAATTTATCAACTTGGTATGCTGCTTCTCTTCCTTCAGAAATTGCCCAAACAATTAAAGATTGTCCTCTTCTCATGTCTCCAGCTGAAAATATATTAGAAACACTAGTTTGATAATTATTAGTTACAATCTGATTACTAATATTAGTTTCTAAATTTAGTTTATCAATTAAATCAGGTTCGTGGCCAGTAAACCCTAAGGCAAGTAATGCTAAATCACAAGGCCATAATTTTTCTGATCCTGTAATCTCTTTAAGTTGGGGTCTCTCGCCTTCTTTTTTAATCCACTCAACTTCAACAGTCTTAAGACTTTTTACTTTACCGTTTTCATCACCAATAAATTCTTTTGTAAGTATACTCCATTCTCTATGAATACCTTCTTCATGTGATGAAGTTGTTTTTAGCTTAAATGGCCAATATGGCCAAGGATTTTCATCTGTTCTGTTCTCACTAGGTTTTGACATTATCTCAAAATTTGTGACAGATTTAGCTTCTTGACGATTGGAGGTGCCTATACAATCAGAGCCAGTGTCACCACCACCAATTACTATTACATTTTTATCTTTAGCATTTAAATGTTCAGAAGTTTTATTTAAGCCGTCTACAACTTCATTTTGAAGTTTTAAAAAATCCATAGCTTGCTTGACACCATCTAAATCAGATCCTTTTATTGGCAAGTTTCTTTTAATTGTTGCTCCACCACAAAGCACTATTGAATCATATTTTTTTAAATTTTCAACAGAATAGTTCTTGCCAACTTCTTTATTGGTAAAAAAATTTATTCCCTCTTCTTTAAGAATAGATAGTCTACGATCAATAATATTTTTTTCCATTTTAAAATCAGGAATTCCGTATCTTAATAAACCACCAATTTTAGTATCTCTTTCATATACATCAACAGAGTGACCAGCTTTATTTAATTGTTGTGCCGCTGCTAATCCAGCTGGACCAGATCCGACAATTGCAATCTTCTTCCCAGTTCTATTTAACGGAGGATTAGCTTTTATCCATCCTTCTTCAAATCCTCTTTCAACTATATATTTTTCAATCATTTCAATTGAAACGGGAGGATTGATAATTCCTAAGACACATGCAGCTTCACAAGGTGCGGGACAAAGTCTACCAGTAAATTCAGGAAAATTATTTGTTGAATGTAATATGTGCAAAGCTTTTTCCCATTCATTATTGTAAACAGCATCATTAAAATCAGGAATTAAATTTCCCAATGGACATCCGCTGTGGCAAAAAGGAACACCACAATCCATACATCTTCCGCCTTGTTCTTTTAATTTTTCATCTGAGGGTTTTAAAGTAAATTCTTTATAATTTTTAACTCTCTTTTTTACAGGAACTAATCCTTCCTCAGTTCTTTCAAATTCTATAAAACCTTTTAATTTACCCATTGTAACTATTTGATTATTTCTGTAATTTTTTCTTTTGCCATTTTTTCAAGAGCTAATTTATATTCGGTAGGCATTATTTTTACAAAGTTTTTAGATTCTTTGTCCCAATTATTTAAAAACCTTTCTGCTATTTTACTGGATGTATATGTGAAATGATTTTCGATCAATTTCTTGACTAAATCTAAGTCTTGATTTGAAGGGTCTTCAAATTCAATCATTTCTGAGTTAAAATTTCTTTTATCAAACTTTTTTGATTTGTAAATATAAGCTACCCCTCCACTCATTCCAGCCGCAAAATTTCTTCCGATATCCCCAAGAATAATTGCAGTTCCTCCAGTCATATATTCGCATCCATGATCTCCGACTCCTTCAACTACCGCAATTGCCCCAGAATTTCTAACACAGAATCTTTCCCCAGCTATACCATTGATGTAAGCTTCACCAGCTGTAGCGCCGTATAATGCCACGTTTCCAGTAATTACATTTTCTTCAGATTTAAAACTAGCTTCTTTTGGAACTTTTACAATGATTTTGGATCCGGAAAGACCCTTTCCAAAATAATCGTTTGTATTACCACTAACTGTTAAAGTTAGTCCATGAGCCCCAAAAGCACCAAAACTTTGTCCAGCTGCTCCCTTGAAATTAATTTCCAAAGTATCTTTAGGAAGACCTTTTGCTCCATATAATTTTGAAATTTCATTACTAACAATAGTTCCAACAGTTCTATCTGTATTTTTAATTTCATATGAAAGACTCATTTTAACCTTTTTTTCAATCGCTAACTTGGCTTCTTTTAATATGGTGAAATCTAATACGTTTTCTAAATTATGATCTTGTTTTGTATTGTTTTTTAATGGGGTGTTTTCAGGAACATTAGGCTTGTATAAGATCTTAGATAAATTAATTCCTTTTGTTTTGTAATTCTTTACAGCATCTTCCATATTAATTTTTTGACTTTGTCCAACCATTTCATCTACTGTTCTAAATCCGAGTTGAGACATGATTTCTCTTAATTCTTGAGCAACAAAATACATGAAATTGATTACGTGTTCAGGTTTTCCTTTAAAATTTTTCCTTAGTTCAGGATCTTGAGTAGCAATTCCAACAGGACATGTGTTTAAGTGGCAAGCTCTCATCATAATACAACCTGATGCAACTAGGGGAGCGGTTGAGAATCCAAATTCTTCTGCTCCTAACAAACAGGCGATAGCAACATCTCTTCCAGTTTTAAGTTGACCATCACATTCCATAACAACTCTTCCTCTAAGATTGTTCATTACTAAAGTTTGTTGTGCTTCAGCAATACCTAGTTCCCAAGGTAAACCAGCATGCTTTAGTGAAGTAAGTGGAGATGCTCCAGTTCCACCATCAAATCCAGAAATTAGAATTACATCAGCTTTTGCTTTTGCAACACCAGCTGCAATAGTGCCTACACCAACTTCAGAAACTAATTTAACATTAATTCTAGCTTCTCTATTAGCATTTTTTAGATCATATATTAATTGAGATAAATCTTCAATAGAGTAAATGTCGTGGTGGGGCGGTGGGGAAATTAGTCCAACGTATGGAGTTGAATTTCTAACTTCCGCTATCATAGGATTTACTTTAGGACCTGGTAATTGCCCTCCTTCTCCAGGCTTAGCGCCTTGTGCCATCTTTATTTGAATCTCTTTTGCAGTACTTAAATAGTGTGAGCTTACTCCAAACCTACCGGAAGCAACTTGTTTTATAGCACTATTTTTCCAAACACCATTTTTCTCTTTTTTATACCTATTTGAATCCTCACCACCTTCTCCAGAGTTACTTTTACCACCAATGCTGTTCATTGCAATTGCAAGATTTTCGTGCGCTTCTTTACTAATGGATCCGTAGGACATTGCACCAGTTTTAAATCTTTTTACAATTTCAGTCCAAGGCTCTACTTCTTCAATTGGAATAGGATCAAAATCAACAAGTTTAAACATTCCTCTTAATGTCATTAATTGCTTACTTTGTTTATTAATTAAATCAGAGTATACCTTATACGTGTCGTATTTATCCTCTTTTACAGCTTGCTGAAGCTTTGAAATTGTTGAGGGATTTAACATGTGCGCTTCCCCATTTCTTCTCCACCTATAATTACCTCCAATTTCTAAACTAACAAACTTATTTTTATCTGTAAAGGCTTCTACATGTCTAGATGAAAGTTCTTTTTCTAGACTGTATAGACCAATACCTTCAATTCTTGTTGGTGTGTTTGAAAAGTATTTTTCAGTAAAACTTTCTCTTAGACCTAAAGCTTCAAATATTTGGGCCCCTCTGTATGAGTGAAGAGTTGAAATCCCAATTTTGTTCATTACTTTAAGAATTCCTTTGTCAATAGCTTTATTGTAATTGTTAATTGAGTCTTTTAAAGATTGTTTACCAAAAAAATCATTTTTATGATGATGTTCTATAATTTCGTTAACAAGATATGGATTGATAGCACTAGCTCCGTAACCAAATAGCATCGAAAAGTGATGAGGTTCCCTTGGTTCAGATGATTCAATTACAATTCCAAATTTAGATCTTTTTTTGGCTTTCATTAAAACATGATGAACATTTGAACAAGCTAAAAGTATAGGAATAGCACCCCTGTCTTTAGAAACTCCACGGTCACTAATAATTATAATATTGTAACCTTGATCTACATATGAATTAACATCTTTAACCATTTTATCTAAAGCTTCTTCAATTCCGTTGTGACCTTTTATTACGTCGTATAAAGCACTAACTGAAGCAGTTTTAAAATTTTTATTTTTAATAAACTTTATTTTGTCTAAATCTTCATTAGAAATAATAGGATTGTTTATTTTTAATTTTTTACAGTGATCAGGTACTATGTCAAAAATATTGAAATCACTTCCAATTCCAAGTCCGGTATCAGTGACAATTTCTTCTCTTATCCCATCAAGCGGTGGATTAGTAACTTGTGCAAATAATTGTTTAAAGTAATTAAATAATAATTGTGGTTTTGTTGAGAGAACAGCAAGTGGTGTGTCTGTACCCATTGAGCCAATAGCTTCCTTTCCAGAGGAGCACATTGGCAATATTAAAGTTTTGAGATCTTCCTGAGTATATCCAAAAATTCTTAACCTTGTTTCAAAATCTAATTTTTCATTTGGAGTTTTATTTCCAGTATATGGGACATCTTTTAGAGGAAGAATATTGTCATTTACCCATTTTCTGTAAGGATGTTTAGATACAATACTATTTTTAATCTCTTCATCTTCAATAATTCTTCCTTCGTTCATGTCGACTAAGAACATTTTTCCGGGTTCTAGTCTACCGTGAGATTCAATATTTTCTGGTTTAATTTCAACAACCCCAGTTTCAGAGGACATCACTACGTATCCATCTTTTGTTACTGTGTATCTTGAAGGTCTTAATCCATTTCTGTCAAGTAGGGCACCAATATACTTACCATCTGTAAAAGGAATAGATGCTGGACCATCCCAAGGTTCCATTATGCTTGAATTAAATTCGTAGAATGCTTTTTTGTCATCAGACATTGATTTGTGCTTTTCCCAAGCTTCAGGAACCATCATCATCATAACTTCTGGGAGAGATCTTCCAGTTGTTAATAATAATTCTACTACCATATCCATTTGAGCTGAATCAGACTTTCCTTTTAAAATTGTTGGGAATATTTTTTCTAAATCTTTTCCTATGAAGTCATTTTTCATCAACTCTTCTCTAGCATTCATCCTAGTTACATTACCTTTTATTGTATTAATTTCTCCGTTGTGACACATGTATCTAAAAGGCTGGGCTAGATCCCACGTAGGAAAAGTATTTGTTGAGAATCTTTGATGAACTAAAGCTAATCTTGTTACAAGATCAGGATCTTTTAAATCTAAATAAAACCTATCAATATCTTCAGGAATAAGCAAACCCTTGTATATTAAAGTTCGATTGTGGAGGCTTGAAAAATAAAAATAATTTTTTTGAGAAAGGGGACTATTATAAATTTCGTTTTCGGCTATTTTTCTAGAAATATAAAGTTTGGTGTTAAAATCTGATTCGGATAATTTATTATCTTTTTCAATAAAAACTTGTCTAACCACAGGTTGAGTTTTAGCTGCGATAGAACCAACTACTTTAGAGTTGACTGGAACATTTCTCCAACCTAAAATATTTAAACCTTGTTTTTGAATTTCTTTTTCAAATACATCAATACAATAATTTAATTGATTAATTTTTTGAGGTAAAAAAACCATCCCTACAGCGTAGTCATAAGGCTTTGGTAATTTAAAATCACATTCTTTTACAAAATAATCGTGAGGGATTTCAATTAATATTCCAGCCCCATCTCCAGTTTTACCATCAGAACTTACCGCACCACGATGTTCTAAACATGTAAGAATGTTAAGTGCTTTAGGAATTATATTATTAGTCTTTTCTCCTTTAAGACTACATATAAATCCTGCACCACAATTGTCATGTTCAAATTCTGGAGAATAAAGTCCTTGTTTTTTAGGTAGCATAAAAATTATAATTGGAACTGATAAAGATATCTATTTAAACATCTATTGTTCAACGATTATGCCATAAACTCAATATTTATATTAAGTTGATAATTAAATCCATAAATATTGATTATTTCATATTTTAAAACTATTATTTTGAATATTTTTCAAAATACTTTCTATTTATTTTTTTTTATATATTTTTAAGATCAAATTTTTTTTATGGAGATTCTTATTATTTCAGTATTTGTTTTAGGCTACATTTTAATCACACTTGAACATTCAATAAAAATTGATAAACTCATTCCTGCTCTAGGAATGATGGGTGTTTTATGGGCAATTATCGCATTAAATCATTTAGATGTTTACGACATCAATTTAGAATTATTAAAATTAGAACCAACACACATTGAAGAGGTTTTATTACATCACTTAGGTAAAACAGCAGAAATTTTAATTTTTCTTTTAGGTGCGATGACTATTGTTGAAATAATTGACTATTTCGATGGGTTTTCTGGAATCAAACAGGTTATAAAGACAAGAAGCAAAGTCAAAATTTTATGGATTTTTGGTGCATTAGCTTTTGTTCTTTCAGCTATAATTGATAATCTAACAGCTACAATTGTATTAATAACTCTTCTTCAAAAACTTGTAAAAGTAAGATCATTGAAATTATGGTACGCTGGTTTAATTATTATAGCTGCCAACGCTGGAGGAGCATGGTCACCAATTGGTGATATTACTACAACTATGTTATGGATTGGTGATAAAGTGAGTGAAGTAAATCTTGTAAAATACTTGATTATTCCTTCCCTAGTTTGTATGATAGTTCCATTTTTAATAGCATCTAAGTTTAGTATTTTTAAGGGCGAATTAGAAGTAACTGAAATTAATGAAGAAAGTAATCCACATGGGAATAAAATGTTATTCTTAGGTCTGGGTTCAATATTATTTGTTCCGTTTTTTAAAGTAATCACTCATCTTCCACCATATGTTGGAATGATGCTTTCACTGGCTTTTGTAGCTACAGTTGCTGAAATATTATCAAATAAAAAAATTAATATTTCTAATGTGGATTCAGAAAGTGATGCTGTAGCTCACCATAGTCCTGTTCATCATTCGCTTTCAAAAATTGAACTTCCTAGTATCCTATTCTTTTTAGGAATTTTATTAGCGGTTGGAGCATTAGAATCTTTAGGAATTTTATTCAACTTTGCTGGATATTTAACTGAATTATTTCCAAACACTGACGTATTAATGATACTGTTTGGATTTTTATCTGCTGTTATTGATAATGTTCCGTTAGTAGCTGCTTCAATGGGTATGTTTCCAAATTTACTTGACGATCCTTTATGGCATGGTTTAGCTTTCTCTGCTGGGACAGGTGGAAGTATGTTGATTATAGGATCAGCTGCAGGAGTTGTAGCAATGGGTATGGAGAAAATTGATTTTTTCTGGTATCTAAAAAAAGTTGCAATTCTAGCACTAATAGGTTTTTTATCCGGATATGGAACATTTATGTTGCTTAGAGATTTTGTTCTTTAGGACTAATGAACTACGAACAAACAGTTAATTGGCTTTTTAATCAACTACCTGTTTATCAATTAGATGGTATATTCAAGTATAAAGTAGACTTAAATCCTATTTTAAAGACCTGCGAATACTTAAAAAATCCTCAAAACACCTTCAAATCAATACATGTGGCCGGAACGAATGGAAAAGGTTCGAGCTCTCATATGTTATCATCAATTTTGCAGGAATCAGGATTAAAGGTTGGATTGTATACTTCTCCTCATTTATTAGACTTTCGAGAACGAATTAAATTAAATGGAAAGTTTATAGAAAAAGATTTTGTTTCAGATTTTGTAACAAAACACATTGAATTTTTTGAAAATAATAAAATTTCATTTTTTGAAATGACTGTGGCCATGGCTTTTGATTATTTTGCCAAATCAAATGTTGATGTTGCAGTTATTGAAACTGGACTTGGAGGCAGGTTAGATTCAACAAATATTTTGGATCCTTTAGTTTCTCTTATTACAAATATTGGATTAGATCATAAAGAGTTTTTAGGAAATAATCTCAATGATATTGCAAAAGAAAAGGCAGGAATAATTAAAAAAGGCGTTCCAGTTGTAATTAGTGAATTTCAAAAAGAAACCTATCCTGTTTTTGAAACTAAAGCACAAAAAATTGGAACAGATATATATCTTGCTGAAAACACAAATAAGTTTAAGACTGATTTATTAGGCGATTTTCAAAATAAAAACATAAATGGAGTGGTTAAGGTAATTTCTCTTTTGGAACAGTTAAATATTTCAAATCAAAATATTGAAAAAGGTTTATTAAATATTAAAAGAAATACTGGATTAATTGGAAGATTTCAAATTTTGAATGATTCTCCAAAGGTAATATGTGATGTTGGTCATAACCTTGAAGCTTTCCAAGAAATAATAGCTAATCTTAATTCTTTGAGATTTAACAACTTAAAACTTGTATTAGGTTTTGTTAAAGGAAAAGATTTTGAAAAAATAATAGATATTCTTCCAAAAAATGCTCAATATTTCTTTTGTAAGCCTAATATTAAAAGAGGACTTTCTTTAGAAAGTTTAGCTAGCTATGGTTCTTCTAGTAAACTTAAATACAGCTTACACGCTAGTGTTTTGGATGCTTATAATTCTGCTTTATCAAGTTCAAATGATAAGGATTTAATTTTTATTGGAGGAAGTAATTTTACTGTTTCTGAAATTTTATGATTTTGGTACAAATTTTGAAATAGTAAAGATGTGAGAAATTTTATTTTAGTATTTACTTTAATTTTTTCTTTTTCTTGCTCAAGTGATGAATTTGAAAAGGATGGTTATGATAAGGATGGGAACTCTTATAATGGACCTATTGAAACTATCATTCACAATGGTGTAGAAAGGAAATATATTATTTATACTCCTCAAGCTTATGATGGGACTTTAAAATTACCACTTCTATTAAATTTTCATGGATTTGGTGGACAGGCTGGTGATTATATGTCGTATACTAATATGAGATCTACTGCTGATTCTGAGAATTTCATTTTAGTATATCCTCAAGGAACTGATTTGGACGGTTCTCCTCATTGGAATGCCGCTTTAAATGGTGGAGATAATAAAAGCGATGTTGATGATTTGGGTTTTATAGAAGCTTTAATTAATAAATTATCTTCAGAAAATTTAATTGATTTAAAAAGAGTTTATTCAGTTGGATATTCAAATGGTGGTATGATGAGTTATGCTTTAGGTTGTTATAAAAGTAATTTAATAGCTGCTATTGGTTCAGTTTCTGGTTACATGCTTCAATCGACCAGTTCAGTCTCTGAATCAGAATGTACACCTGCTCACCCAATTCCATTGATAAAATTACATGGGACAACCGATTATTATGATGGAGAAGGAGTTTATAATTCTGTAGAATCTGTTCTTAATTTTTGGGTAAGTTTTAACAATACTAATACTGAACCAAAAATTAATAATATTGATGACAACGGAACTTCAATAACAAATTACAAATACGAAAATGGAGATAATGATGTTTCAGTAGAACATTTTAAAATTATTGGTGGTGAACATGTTTGGTTTAACAACGATTTTAATGGTAAAAATACTGGTCAGTTAATTTGGGATTTTGTTTCAAAATATGACATAGACGGTTTAATTGAATAAATAAAATTTAAATAATCATGAAAAATTTAATCATAGTTGGTCATCCAAATACTGAATCGTTTTGTTATGATGGAATTTTTAATACTGTTAAAAATGAATTATCTAAAAATAAAGAAGAAATTAAAATTATTGATTTGTACAGAGATAGTTTTACTAGACCAAGAACTAAATTAATAAAGAAATATCAAGACTTAGTTACTTGGTCTGAAAGAATCTATTTTATTTCTCCTGTGTGGTGGTTTAGATTAACACCAAGAATGGAAATATTTTTCGATGAAGTTTTTGAACCTGGATTTGCATATGAATTTGTTAATATTACTAAATTATATGCTTACCCTAAACCATTTTTAAAAAATAAAAAAGTAAGAACCTATGTCACTCATGGTGCTCCTGCCATTCCAGTTTTAACTTTGTATTTAAATTCAGTAAAATTAAGATTAGTTATGGGTGTATACACATTTGTCTTTGGATGGAGATTATCTCTTTTTACTAAAACTAGACAATTTTGGTCGGTTCCTTTTGTGTCACAAGAAAAGAGAGAAAAATATCTAAGAACAGTTGAAAAAGATATTAAGAATGATTTAGCTAATGATTAAATACCTATATTTTAACATTAGAAAATAAAATTCCAATTAGAAGCACTAATAATTAGGGGGGTTGTACCATTTTAAGCTTAGCCTGTAATTCTTTTAATAATGTTTTTTACAAATCTAAAGCTTCCATTTAGACTTATGTAATACGATTTTTACAATTGTAACCAATCTTAAAATCAATCTTCATTTGTATTCTTCTCTAACAGGTGAAAATACGTCCATTAATTTACATTTTGTTAATGCTTTTCCAGCATGAAGCTTATTTGAAGGAATTACAACAACATCTCCATTCTGATAAATTTTTTTAATTCCATTTAAAGTAAACTCAAATTCCCCATCAAGAACATGCATTATTTGTTCATGATGATGCGAATGTTCAGGAACTACAGCACCCTTTTCAACATCCCAAAATGCCCAGGTTATTTTATCACCATGGACTAGTTTACCTTTCAGGCCAGGAAAGAATTCTTTTTCCTGAATTTCACTTAAATTCATTGATACTAGTTTGTAAGTAAAATTACAAAACTTAAATTATTAATAGATACTAATTTCTACAGAAACAAAGTAAAACTTGAAATAAAGTTGTTAGTCTTTATCTTTTTTTAATTCAAAATAAGTAACATGAAACCTGTTTTCAATTAGAATACCCTGAACATCTGCATTTCTTATTGAGTTACAAAACCCTTTTTCAGAATGAGCGCCTCCATGATCGTGGATTCCAGTTCCTTCAACATAGTAATAGGAATCTTTTATTTTAACTGCTAATTCGCATGTATTCCCTGCCATATTTAACATGCATTTTCCACAAGATGCTTGGGTGTGAATTACTGGCATATCTGGGTTAAATTTTAATTGCTCTTTTGGTGCTTCTTGACCAAAAGATAGAAATGGAATAAATAATAATAGAAATATTTTTTTCATGATTTATGATTTAAGATTACGATAACAATTTTAAAAATTTAATCACAATAAAAAAATGACATTTGATAGCTCAATTGAATTTATATAAGTCATGAATTATGTTTTATAATTGTTAAAAGTTTTTATATTTGTGCCTGCAATTTTAGTGCTTTAAAAACAATGTTGAGTGCAAGAATTGGTATAGTCCTTAAAAAAAACAGATTTTAAAATAGGTTTAATTGAGGAAAAGGGCGCTTAGCTCAGTTGGTTCAGAGCACTTGGTTTACACCCAAGGGGTCAGGGGTTCGAATCCCTTAGCGCCCACCAAAAATAAACCCACTCATTTGAGTGGGTTTATTTATTTCTTGTTTATGCTCTTAGCGTCTGTGTTTTCTAATTCATTTAAATATTTAATATCGATTATACGATTGAATCTCTTTTGATACTGTTTTACAGGAAATAATTTCAAAAATATATGTAGTATTTTTTTTTGTAACCTCCCAGTTGTCAGTGATATTTTTCCAATTATCCAAGATTGTTCTACAATATATTTAACTTTCTTTAACCTAATGTTTTGATAATGAATAAAAGCACCATCTATATTATTTTTTATGCAAAGCCCTAAAGTATAGGCATCCTCAATTGCTTGACAAGCTCCCTGCCCAAGGTTTGGAGTAGTTGCATGTATAGAGTCACCTATAAAAACAATGTTGTTTTTAAACCAACTTTTATAATAGGGTTTAATGTCTCCCAATTCATTTTGCAGGATATCGCATTCGGATGTTCTGTTCAATATGTCCAACACGATTGGGTTAAAATTTCTATATATTTTTAATAAATATGATTTTAGAGAAATTGATGAATGTTTTTTAAATTTTTTTTTCTTTTGAACAGCCAGCCAAAATATTTCAGTGTCATTCAACGGTAAGAATAAGAATCGTAATGTACCTTCAAAAAGTTCGTAATAGGTATGCTTTAAATTAGCGTTGATATCAAATTTTGTAATTCCTCTCCAAATAACTTGGTGCGCATTTCTTATTCCAATTTCAGGGAAAACAGATTTTCTAATTGTTGAATTAATTCCGTCAGAAGCAATCAAGGTTTTAAATTCTTCTATTGTCTCGTCTTTAAATTTAACCTTTATTCTTTTTTTATTTTCAATGCTGTCAACTTCTTTGTTTAATTCATAAGAGTTTTTATCCAGTTCATTTGAAATAGTGTCAATTATTAAAGACCGATGAATACAATAAACCTCTTTAGGAAAAGGAATAGTTTTGAGAACTTTTAATTTTTCGGTTGCCAGTATTGTTCTTTTAAGCAAGTGCCCTCTTTTCCTTATTTCAATTCCTATATTAAGTTTGTCAAATATTTCTAAGGCATTTGATGCGATTCCAATTCCTGCTCCAATCTCTTTAAATTCGTTAGATTTTTCAAAGAGTTTAAATTTTTGATTATTTCTTTTTAAGGTTAAAGCCATTGTTAGCCCCCCAATACCTCCTCCGACAATTGCAATCGTATTTAACGTTTCTCTCATCTATTAAAGTTACTTAATAATTTTCTAGAAAATTTTAAACTAAGGATCTACAAAGCCAGGTTAATATCTAGTTTATGTATTTAGGATAATTTGAAAATATCTTCTACTTTCATTTCAAACTCACATGATGTATCTTTAAAGTATGCATTTAAAAACACCAGATTATTACAAGTTAGATGATCTTTTGAGTGAGGAACATAAGTTAATTAGAAATTCAGCTAGAGACTGGGTAAATAAAAAGGTTTCACCTATTATTGAAAAATTTACTCAAAACTCAGAATTTCCTAATCAGTTAATAAAAGGTTTAGCAGAAATAGGTGCATTTGGTTCTTATATTCCATTAAAATATGGTGGAAACGGTTTAGATCAAATTTCTTATGGATTAATAATGCAAGAACTAGAAAAAGGTGATTCAGGAATTAGATCAACTGCATCTGTTCAATCCTCTTTAGTTATGTATCCTATATGGAAATATGGAGATGAAAATCAAAAAAACAAATACTTGCCAAAGTTAGCTTCTGGACAAATTATGGGATGTTTTGGCTTAACAGAACCAAATTTTGGATCAAACCCTAGTGATATGGTGTCTAGTTTTGTTGATAATGGAGATCATTACCTTTTAAACGGGTCTAAAACTTGGATTTCAAATGCTCCATTTGCTGACATTGCAATAGTTTGGGCAAAAAATAAAAGTAATCGTATTCATGGTCTAATTGTTGAAAGAGGCATGGAAGGGTTTACAACTCCAGAAATCAAAAACAAATGGTCTTTAAGAGCAAGTTCAACAGGGGAACTTGTTTTTAATAATGTAAAGGTTCCTAAACAAAATATACTTCCTAATAAGTCTGGCCTGGGTGCTCCGTTAGGATGCTTAGATTCTGCTAGATATGGAATTTCATGGGGAGCTATTGGTGCTGCAATGGATTGTTATAATACAGCATTACAATACAGTAAAGAAAGAATCCAATTTGGAAAACCTATAGCTTCATTTCAATTACAACAAAAAAAATTAGCTGAAATGATTACCGAAATAACTAAAGCTCAACTTTTGTCATGGAGACTAGGAATATTATATAATCAAAATGATGCTAATTCTGCTCAAATTTCAATGGCAAAAAGAAATAATGTCGAAATGGCATTAAATATCGCCAGAGAAGCTAGACAAATTCTGGGCGCAATGGGTATCAGTGGTGAATATTCAATAATGAGGCATATAATGAACCTAGAAAGTGTTATAACTTATGAGGGGACTCATGATATACATCTTTTAATTACAGGCGAAGACATTACTGGAATTAACGCTTTTAAATAACTTTGTAATGATAGAAGTTACTGATTAAAAAACGTTAATGCCAGTTTATGTATTTAGGGTAATTTAAAAATATCTTCTACTTTACAATTTAAGGTTTTTGCAATTTTTAATGCAAGAACAGTTGATGGAACATAAACCCCATTTTCTATAGCATTTATACTTTTTCTTGAAACCTCAGCAGATATTGAAAGTTCTTGCTGAGTTAAATTAGCAGATTTTCTTAGCTCTTCTAAGTTATTTAAAAGCTTTTTATGGTTTTTACCCATATTTATTGTTTTTCGAAATCGTCAACGGCATTTGTAAGCTCTTTTCCTGTATTTGGGTATAGGTAACCAGCTATCAAAGTTCCAAACCCTATTAATCCAACCATAGCTCCAACACCTTTTAAAACAATTCCAAGTGCTATATACCCTAAAAGCCAGAGACCTACACCAACAAAAATTGTTATTACCCCGTTTCTACGATAATCAATAGGTTCTTTTTTTCTTTCTTCAAAAATTTTCAATAATTCTTCTACTTTTGAAGGGTCTTCTAGATTTTTAGAGATTTCCAAAACAGTTTCTCTTTTCCCTTTACCCTCAAGGTATAACCAAATAAATACAGCTATTGGTATAACCATTCCTGAAAGTATTCCAAATATTGGTATTAAAATTTCCATAATATTATTTTTTTTATTTATTAATGTAACGCAAAGGTAACATTATTTTTGTGAGTAGCAAACGTTACATTACTTTTTTTTAAAAATGTATATTTGTAGCATGAGAAATTATTTTTTAATTATATCGATTTTCTTTTTTAGCTGTGAAAAATCAGATGTTGGGTCTTTTATTTCGTCTGTTGAAGGAAAATGGGTTGCAGAAGGTGGAGTGCCGGAAGGAAACACAATGTATATTTATGAAGATGGGTTACGTTACACTTATTACTGTGTTGAAGATTGTGATTCATTATACAATTCATACGAAGCAGGTGATGGAAATCATCTTCCGAGTGTTCTTAATTACACATTCGAAAATGATATCCTAACCGTTGATTTGAATTTTGGTAGTGAATTAGTAACGCCTGTTACATTTGAATGTGATGGTGGAAAAATGTATTTTACATTTAATGAACAAACTTTTTATAGATTAAATTCTGATTGTAATTAATTTTCTTCCCAGTTCATTTTTTTAAATCCCAAAAACATAGAAACTTTTTTCTTGTATTGTTTGTAATCAGGATATTTCTTTTCACTTATACTTTCTGTATAATTAGCACTGTTATAAAAAAGAATGATAAGTAGAATACATCCTATTATTGACCAATTTAAATATATTCCAGTAGCTGAAATTGAAAAAAGATAAAAAGTAATCCAAATCAATTGCTCAGAAATAAAATTAGGATGTCTAGAAATACTCCATAGTCCTTTAGAAATAAATCCTCTTTTAAAGTCTCCTGTTAAAGTTTTGTTATTATTAATTTTTTTATACTTATTGAATTGAAATTCAAATTGTTGCTTATCAGCTACTGACTCTGTAATAATAAATGATAACATTAATATTGCTATAATTATATCATAAACATTTAGAGCGGAGTTTTCACCTTGCCATGCTGCTAAGATAGGTAGACTAAAAAGAAAGATTAAGCCCATTTGATAAAGGCAAATAAATAATAGATTAAATATCGACCAAACTATTTTTATATTAAAAATCGGAACCCGTTCTTTAAGTATTTCCCATCTGTAATCTTCTTCTCCTTTCCAAAAATAAATACTATATCCACTTTTTCTAGCAAAATTATATGTTAATCTAATCCCCCAAATAGTTACTAAAATTGACATCAAGACCATTCTTAGATTATAATCAGAATGATAGGTAAAAAACCACACATATATTATTGGTGCTATGCTCCAAATTTTATCTACTTGACTGTAGTTTCTTGAAATCTCACCAACTAAAAAACATGAGCCAGCTAGAAATAGGTAAATAATTACAGAATTTTTGAAAACAGACATTTGAAATTTATTTAATTCAAATTCAAAAATGTTTCCATAAAAAATTAAATAAACTAGAACAATTAA